>CAIQPH010000055.1 GCA_903873655.1 uncultured Holophagaceae bacterium
GCCAGGCCCCGCGCGATTCCATGGCCATCAAGGTCACCGCCCGCCAGTGGAGTTGGTCGTTCGAGTACCCCAACGGCAAGCAGACCAAGGTGCTCTTTGCCCCCATCGGCAAGCCCATGAAAGTGGAGGTCCGCAGCGCCGACATGGTGCACGGCTTCTACGTGCCCTCCTTTCGTCTCAAGATCGACGCCGTGCCCAGCCGCACCAACACCACCTGGTTTCAGGCCACCAAGATCGGCTCCTACGACATCGAGTGCACCGTCATCTGCGGCGTGGACCATAGCCTCATGCTGAGCAAGGTCATCGTGGTGCCCGAGGAGGAGTTCAAGGCCTGGTACTTCGGCGGCGAGAACGCCCCGGAGCCCGGCAAGAGCCTCCGCGCCAGCGAAGCCCATCCCGACCTGAAGGACCTGCCACAGGGCCTGGCGGTACTCACAGCCAAGGGCTGCGTCGCCTGCCACTCCGTGGACGGCAAGCCCAAGGTGGGCCCCACGCTCAAGGGCCTCTACGGCCGGGAGGAGCAGGTGCTGATCGCCGGTGTCGCCAGGACCATCACCGTGGACGATGCCTACCTGCGCCAGTCCATCACCGACCCCATGCTGCAGACGGTGCGGGGCTATCCCCCCGCCATGCCCAGGACCCCGCTCACCGAGCAGGAACTGAACGAAGTCGTCCGCTACATCAAGAGCCTATGACGGTCCGGGGGACCGGGCTTGCGCCCTACACCCCCAGGACCCCCGCGGCTTCGCCCAGCCAAGCTGGGCTCCGACTTGACCAGGAGCGATGATTTGAGCGTGGCTGCCCTCCCTGCCCCAAAGTCCAGCCCGGTTTCGATCTTTCTCGAGCTAACGAAGCTCCGGATCTCCGGTGCCTCCACCTTCACGGCGGCGGCGGGCTATGTGGCCTTTCTCCGGGGTGCGAACGCCGGCCTGATCACGACGCTCATCGGGATCCTCCTGCTGGCCATGGGCAGCAGCGCCCTGAACGAGGTCCAGGAACATCGCCTCGACGCCCTCATGCCTCGCACCGCGAACCGACCCATCCCCCGGGGAGATCTCTCTCCGGCCAGGGCGGCCCTCATCGCCATCGTGCTCGCAGTATCGGGCTTCCTGGTTCTCCTCCTGGCTCACAACCTCACCTCGGCCCTGCTGGGGGCCTTGGCCCTGGCCTGGTACAACGGCTTCTACACGCCCCTGAAGCGCGTCAGCGCCTTCGCGGTGGTGCCGGGTTCTCTTATCGGCGCGCTGCCTCCAGCCATCGGCTGGACGGCCGCGGGCGGAAACGTCTCGGATCCGACGGTGCTGGCCCTCGCCTTCGTCTTCTTCATCTGGCAGGTGCCCCACTTCTGGCTGCTGGTGGGCCTGCATGCGGAGGGCTACGAAGAAGCTGGCTACCCCACCCTGGTCGGCCTCTTCGGCCGGTCCAGACTGTCGCGCCTCACCTTCACCTGGACCTGCGGCACCGCCGCGGCCTGTGGCCTCCTACCGATGTTCCGCGTCCTGGTGTCCTGGCCCGCAGAGATCATGCTCGGCCTTGGCGCCATCTGGCTGATCGCCGGTTCATTGCCTCTCCTGCGGCAGGACCAGGACGCGCCCCTCTACCGCCGCGTCTTCATGAACATCAACCTGTTCGCCCTGGTCCTCACCGCCGCCGTGATCCTGGATCCGTTGTTCAGTCGTTGATAGGAAATAAAGAGACAAATTGATCTTCAAAGAAACAATGGTTCGATTGCAATAGCTTGCCTTGCGGCTCATTGGTTCGCCTATGATTAGGTCCAATCTGAAGGCAATCATGTCCCTACAGCCAGGTACCCATCTTGGCCCCTACGAGATCCTCACGCCCCTGGGCGCAGGCGGCATGGGCGAGGTGTGGAAGGCACGAGATCCCAAGCTTGATCGCTTCGTGGCCATCAAGGTGCTGCCTCCAGATTTCGCGGCTGATGCGGACCGGTTGCGGCGCTTCCAGCAGGAGGCGCGGGTGGTGGCATCGCTATCGCATCCACACGTGGTGCACGTGTACGAGGCTGGCGAGTTTGAGGGCGCGCCATACCTGGTGATGGAACTGCTGGAAGGCGAAACACTGCGAGAGCGGCTACGGGGCAAGGCTATTCCACCCAGGCGCGCGGCAGAGCTGGTGCGGGATGTGGCGTTGGGTCTTGCCGCTGCTCACAGCAAGGGCATCCTCCACCGCGACCTGAAGCCCGAGAACATCTTCCTGATGAAGGACGGCCGGGTGAAGGTGTTGGACTTCGGCTTGGCGAAGGCCCGAGTGGCTTCCACCGACAGCCGGGTCGAGACGGCAGCCTTCACAGCCGCGGTCAGCGAACCGGGGCAGGTCGTAGGAACCTCCGGCTACATGAGTCCCGAGCAGGTGCGAGGCGAGGTCTTGGACGCCCGCAGCGACCTCTTCAGCCTCGGCGTGGTGCTGTGGGAGATGGTGACGGGTGATCGACCGTTCAAAGGCGATTCCTCCATCGAAGTGATGCACGCGATTCTCAAGGACGATCCTCCCGAACTTACAGCGGACCTGAAGATCCCCCCCGCTTTGGAGCGCATCCTCTATGGCTGTCTCGCGAAGGCTCCAGAAGGCCGCTTCCACAGCGCCCACGACCTGGCCTTCGCACTTGAGGGTATGTCCAGCTCGGGCATTTCAGCTTCGGGTGTCGCCGGTCTGCCCCTGGCCAGGGCCCGGAAGCAGACCCTCCTCTGGGCCGTTGGCCTCACCCTGGCAGGATTCCTGGGGGGGGCTTCCCTCTGGTTCTTCCGTGCGGGCCAACCTTCCCCCGCACCAACCTTCAAGGCCCTCACCTTCCGCCGTGGCAACCTGGTAACCGCCAGGTTCACGCCGGACGGCCAGAGCATCGTGTATTCCGCTGCCTGGGAGGGTCGGCCTTCCGAGACGTTCTTCTGCCGTGCAGACGGCACCGGAACCCGGTCCCTGGAGCTCGTCCGGACCTCAGTCCAGGCGGTCAACGCCAGAGGCGAGCTGCTGGTGCTCCTGAAGCCGGAACGCTGGGCTTCCACCTCGAACGGCTGGGGCACCCTCGCCCTGACCTCCCTGGACGGAGGCATGCCCAAGGAACTTCTTGCCCAGGTTCAAAGCGCCGATTTCGGTCCCGACGGCCAGAGCATCGGGGCCCTCATCCATACCGGGGAAGGCAACCAGCAGCGCCTGGAATACCCGCTGGGACACACCCTGCTGGAAACCAGCGAAGGCATCCTGTCCAGGCTGCGGATCTCTCCCGATGGAGAGCAGGTCGCCGTACTCCTGCAGGAGAAGGGGGAGTATGTACTCACACTCCTCAACCGGCAAGGCGCACGCCGGGACCTATACCGTTCCCGAGAGGGCCTTGGCCAGCCGGTCTGGATCCAGGGTGGGCGGGCCCTGGCCTTCCTGAAGACGGACTTCGCCAACAGCGGGAGCCCCCTCCTATCCGTGGATCTGGCGGGACGGGTGCGCCGGCTCCACTCCGACTCGACCCTCGGAACCGTCTGGGATGCCTCGCCCAAAGGCCAGTTGCTGTTCGAGCGCACGCCCTATCGGACGGAAGTGACCGTCCGGCGAGGCGCAAAGGAGGTGGATCTCTCCCAGGGCATCCAGACCTTCCTCAGTGGTCTCTCGGCCGACGGTGATTGGGCACTGTTGACGGATTTCGACGATGGGCAGCATCCGCACACCTACCTGCGCCGCACCGACGGCAGCCCGGCCAAATCCCTTGGCGCCAGTGCGGGTGCCGCGCTGAGCCCGGACGGAAAATGGGTGCTTCTATTTGGAGACGGGCCACAAGGAAAGGTTCGTCTCGTTCCCGCCGGGCTTGGGGCGGAACGAGAGTTCAAGCAGGAGGGCCTGGAGCCTACAGGTGGTGGATTTTCACTGGACGGGCGCACCCTCTGGATTGGCGGCACCATGGGAAAGGGTGGGGTCGTCCTCGTCCCCTTCGACCTGGAGGGGCACGCCCGCCAACCGGTATCCATCCCCTCCCAGAACATCCACGCTTTTTCCCCCGCCGGTGATCGGGTCCTGTGGACCGACAAGGGCGGTCGGGCCTTCCTCTCCCCCCTCCAGGGGGGTGCGCCCATGGCGCTGCCCTGGTCTCTGCAGCCGGAGGAACGCATCGCCGGATGGGACCGCCCCGGAGAGGTGCTCGTCCTCCATCCTGTGGACGCCGTCCACGAGCGAGTGGACCTCCTGGAGCCCCTGACCGGGCGTCGTTCCGTCCTGGCCACTTTCACTCCGAAGGACCCGGTGGGGGTCATCCGAATCGAATCCGTCCGGCTGAGCCGGGACCGGAAGACCGTGGCCCTCACCTGCGCCAGGATCGATCGCTCGGATCTCATCCTGGCCGAAGGCCTGGTGCCGAAATGACCCTCTCCCCCGGCACTCGCCTCGGTCCCTACGAGATCCTCACGCCCCTCGGCGCGGGCGGGATGGGCGAGGTGTGGAAGGCCAAGGACACGCGGCTCGATCGCTTCGTGGCAGTGAAGGTGCTGCCGGAGCATCTCGCGGGCAGTGCCGAGGTGCTGGCTCGCTTCGAGCGGGAGGCCAAGGCCGTAGCAGCGTTGAACCATCCCAGCCTCCTGGCCATCTTCGATGTGGGCCGCCAGGGCGACACCGCCTTCATGGTGATGGAACTGCTTGAAGGCGAAACGCTCCGTCATCGCCTCGCAGGCGGAGGACTTCCATGGCGGAAGGCCACGGAGCTGGCCATCCAAATGGCCCACGGGCTGGCGGCCGCGCACGGCAAGGGCCTCATCCACCGCGACCTGAAGCCCGAGAACCTGTGGATCACTTCGGGCGGTCACCTCAAGATCCTCGACTTCGGCCTGGCCAAGCAACTGCAGGCTCCCGGCGCGAGCTCGCAGTCCATCCTGCCTACCGAGGCATTTGGCCAGGCGAATCCCACGCAGAACGGGATGATCCTGGGCACCTTCGGCTACATGAGCCCAGAGCAGGCGCGGGGCGAACCCGTGGGCGCCGCCAGCGACCTCTTCGCCTTCGGCGTGGTGTTCTACGAGATGCTCACAGGCCGCAAGGCCTTCGCCCGGGCGACCGCGGCCGACACCCTCGCGGCAGTCCTGCGGGAGGATCCACCGGCCCTGGACTCGACTCCCGGTGGCCTGCCGCCCGCTCTGGACCGCATCGTCCGCCACTGCCTGGAGAAGCGCCCGGAGGCCCGGTTCCAGTCCATGCGCGACCTGGCCTTCGCCCTGGAGTCTCTCTCCGATGGGTCCGCCCAGCCCTCGGCACCGGCCCAGGACACCACCCCTTCCATCGCGGTGCTGCCCTTCCGGGACATGAGCTCCAGCAGGGACCAGGACTACTTCTGTGAGGGGCTGGCCGACGAGTTGATCCATGCGCTGACGAGGATCCCGAACCTGCGCGTCGCCTCCCGCACGGCCTCCTTCCGATTCAAGGAGAACGCCGGGGACGTGGCCGCCATCGCCCAGCAGCTGCACGTCGCCACCATCCTCGAGGGGAGCGTGCGGAAAGCGGGTGAGCGCCTGCGCGTGTCGGTCCAGCTCATCAGCGCAGCCGAAGGCTTTCATCTCTGGTCAGAGCGGTTCGACCGGGACATGAAAGATGTGTTCGAGGTCCAGGATGAGATCACCGAGCAGGTGGTTAAGGTTCTCAGGCTGGTCCTGACGGAGCAGGACCGGAAGATCATCGCCAGGCCTCAGACCAGCCAGGTGGAAGCCTATGAGCACTACCTCCGCGGCCGCCAATTCTTCTACCGCTACGGGCGCAGCAATCACACGGAGGCCATCCGCCTGTTCGAGCTGGCTGTCGCCATCGACCCGGAGTATGCCCTGGCTCATGCCGGGATCGCTGACGCCAGCAGCTTTCTCTATGCCTACCACGGAGGGCGCCCCGAGGATCTGGAACGGGCGGAGAAGGCCAGCGCCAGGGCCTTGAACCTGGCGCCCCAGTTGGCGGAGTGCCATGCCTCCAGGGGTTTCGTGGCCACCATCAGCAAACAGTACGAGGTGGGCGAGCGGGAGTTCCGAACGGCCATCGCTTTGGATCCCAAACTCTACGATGCCAAGTACCTCTACGCCCGCATGTGCGTTGTCCAGGGACGCATGGAAGAGGCAGCGCGGCATTTCGAGGAGGCCCTTGAACTGCGACCTGAGGACTATGTAATCCCCCTTCTCATCGTCATGGTCTACCGATCCCTCGGAAGGTTGGATGAGATCGAGCCCACCTCACGCAGGGGCGTCGCTGCCGCCGAGAGGTTTGCCACAGCGAACCCGAACGATCCCCGCCCCCTCTATCTCGGCGCTGGGGGCCTGCTGCTCATCGGTGAGCGGGAAAGGGGCTTGGAGTGGGCGGCTCGGGCCAGGGCCATCGGCCCCGAGGATGACGGCATCCTCTACAACCTGGCCTGCGTCTATGCGGTCGCCGGCGAAGCCGACACGGCCCTCGACTGCCTGGAAGGAGCCGTCCGGAATGGCTTCACGGGGCGTAGATGGATCGAACATGACACGGACCTCGATTTAATTCGCAATACCGATCGCTTCAAGACCCTCCTGGCTGGAATGAAGGACGCCTGAATCCATGACTCTCACACCCGGCTCCCGCCTTGGCCCCTACGAGATCCTCGCGCCCCTCGGCGCAGGTGGCATGGGCGAAGTCTGGAAGGCGAAGGACACGCGACTGGACCGCTTCGTGGCCGTGAAAGTTCTTCCGGAGCACCTCGCCAAGCACCCCGAATCCCTGGCCCGCTTCGAGCGCGAGGCCAAGGCCGTGGCGGCTCTGAATCATCCGAACATCACGGGCATCTTCGACATCGGGCGAGTGGATGACACTGCCTATGCCGTGATGGAACTGCTCGAAGGCGAGTCGCTGCGGACGCGACTGGACAGTGGCCCGCTCGCCCCACGCAAGGCCACGGAGCTCGCGATTCAGATGGCGCAGGGCTTGGCCGCCGCCCACGAGAAGGGCGTCGTCCATCGCGACCTCAAGCCCGACAACCTCTGGATCACCAGGGAAGGCCGGCTGAAGATCCTCGATTTTGGCTTGGCCAAGCAGTTGCCCGATATGAAATCGGTTTCGGATTCCTTCCTGCCCACGGCGGCTATCAGCCCCGGCCACCATACCGAGAAAGGCATGATCCTCGGCACGCTGGGCTACATGAGCCCTGAGCAAGTCCGGGGCGAGAGTGTCGATGCCAGGAGTGACCTCTTCAGCTTCGGCGCGGTGCTCTTTGAGATGCTCACGGGCAAGCGGGCTTTCGCCCGGGACACGGCCAGCGACACCATGGCGGCGATCCTGCGGGACGATTTGCCGGAGCTCGAAAGCGGCAGCCGGCCCCTGCCTCCCGGTCTCCACCGCCTTCTCCAGCATTGCCTTGAGAAGCGTCCGGAGCAGCGGATCCACTCGGCTCACGACTTGGCCTTCGCGCTGGAGAGTCTCGCGGGCGGGGAGAGCTCGCCCTCGATCAGGGCACCCTTTGCGCCCCAGCATCGCCGGGTAACGACCGTCTGGGCCGCGACGATGGCCGTACTGGTCCTCGGTGCGGGGTTAGGAGGATGGTCCCTCAGGCCCCAGGCGGGTCACCCCCCAACCTTCCTGCCACTCACCATCAACAGTGAACCGGTTTTTGCCGCCCGCTTCGCTCGCCAGGGCCAGTCGGTCTTCTTCAGCACCTTCAACCTGGAAACCCAGGCCAGTCACGTCCAGACGGTGGACGTGGGCAACCTGGTCCCCCGCGAGATCCTCGGGCCGGATGCCTGGCTGCTCGCCCTCGGCCCCAAGGGCGAGATGGCGGTGCTGACCTCGAACCGCTTTGACGTGCGGATCGATAAGCCCACAGGCACCCTGGGGCGCTGCCTTCCGGGTGGCGCCCTCCCCCGCCCCGTTTCGCAAGACATCCTCCAGGCGGACTGGAACGCGGAGGGGCAGATGGCCCTGGTCCGCCAGACCGGGCCATTCAAATGCCAGCTGGAGTTCCCGGAGGGGAAGGTGCTCGCGGCCGAAGCCCAGGGCTGGCTCGGGGACCTGCGCTTCAGTCCCGATGGAAGGCACCTGGCCTACACCCGTCATCCCAACTCCGAGGACGACATGGGGTTCGTCGCAGTCGTGGACTTGGCCACTGGAAAGGTCCGGGATCTGGGCCCTGTCTGGGCCACCCTGCAGGGCCTGGCCTGGCGGCCCGACGGACGCGAGATCTGGTTCACGGCCTCGCCCAGCGGCTCCAACCGGGATCTCCACGGTGTGGACCTGCGGGGTCGCGAACGGACCATTCTCACCTCCCCGACCGGGGTCCAGCTGTTCGACATCGCGTCAGATGGCAAGGTCCTCCTGGCCTCCTTCGACGTGGCCGCACGAACGCTGGCGCAGCGATCCGGAACCTCCGGCCCATTGGACCTCACCATCCGGACCTATTCACAGATCAGGGACCTGAGCCCCGACGGCCGCTGGGTCGTGGTGGATGACGAGGACGACTCCCTCGGTCCGAACTATCCCCTCTACCTGCGCCCCACGGATGGCTCGCTGCCCACCCTGCTGGGTCAGGGTTTCGAAACGCACATCGCCCCAGATAGTCAGAGTCTCTGCCTGTTCAAGCAGGAGGGCGAGACCTGGAGGCCCTTCCTGCTCAACCGGGCCGGGGGCGAGACGCCCCTCCCCCTCGGGGAATTGAGCTTCGCCCTGAGGCAGTATCCGGCCTGCGTCTGGACGTCCCGGGGCGTACTGGTGGTGGCGAGGAAGGGTAAGGAAGCGCCACGCCTCTGGAAGCTCACGCCCGCAGGTCCCGAAGCCATGCCGCTCAACGGTTTCGCTGAAGATGTGGAAGAGATCTGGGCGCCCCGGACCGGTGTGCAGCAACTGCTCACCCGGACCGCCGCTGGCTACTGGGCGCTCCTTGATCTGGACCATCCGAACCTGCCGCCTCGCGCCTTGCCAGCCCTCTCCTCCAAGGACCGGGTGCTGGGACTCATCGACCAGGGTCGCAGTGTGGTGGTATCGGAGGGTCGCGTGGGAGCCTTCAGGAAGGTGGACCTCGCCACCGGGCGGGTGGAGCCGTTCAGGGCTTTTGATGCGGCCAGACTCCCGGCCCGCGCCAAGTGGCGGATCAGTGAGGACGGGACCCTGCTGTTGTACACGACCTTTTCCGTTCACTCGCGTCTCTTTCTGGTAGAGGGCCTGAAATGACACTTGCACCCAACACCCACCTTGGTCCTTACGAGATCCTTGCTCCGATCGGCGCGGGGGGCATGGGCGAGGTCTACAAGGCCAAGGACGCGCGGCTGGACCGCTTCGTGGCGGTGAAGGTGCTACCGGAGCACCTGGCGAAAAATCCCGAGGCGCTCGCCCGCTTCGAGCGCGAGGCCAAGGCCGTAGCGGCCCTGAACCATCCGAGCATCATGGGCATCTTCGACATCGGGCATCTGGAGGATACCGCCTACGCGGTGATGGAACTGCTCGAGGGCGAGTCGCTGCGGACGAGGCTGGAGCAAGGTCCGATCGCGCCCCGCAAGGCCACGGAACTGGCCATCCAGATGGCGCAAGGCTTATCCGCCGCGCACGAGAAGGGCGTGGTCCACCGCGACCTGAAACCGGAAAACCTCTGGATCACCAAGGAGGGCCGCCTCAAGATCCTCGATTTCGGCCTGGCCAAGCAGCTGCCAGCCCTGGTGGTGGACTCCGGCTCACTTCTGGCCACGGAAGTATTCAGCCAGGGACCCCGTACGGAAAAGGGCATGATCCTGGGGACCCTGGGCTACATGAGCCCGGAGCAGGTGCGCGGTGAAGCTGTGGACGCCCGGTCTGACCTGTTCAGCTTCGGGATCGTGCTCTTCGAGATGCTGACCGGCCGGAAGGCCTTCGCCCGAGCCACGCCGGCGGACACCCTCTCGGCGATCCTCAAGGAAGATCCCCCTGAGTTGGAAGAGCAGAGCCGACCCATCCCTCCTGGGCTGCGGCGGATCCTGGACCACTGCCTGGAGAAGGCGCCCTCCCGGCGCTTCCACAATGCCGAGGATCTGGCCTTCGCCCTGGAAAATCTATCCACCGGGTCGACCAGTCACGCCCCCTTCACTGCTCCCTTTGCCCCGAAGAATCGCAGGACCACCTGGATCTGGGCGGCTGTGGCAGCCATTCTGTTGGCAGGCTCAGTTCTCCTGGGCTGGTACCTCCGCGGGGGACCAGCCCGCCCGAACCTGATCCGGTTCGAGATCGCCAATCCCCCCGAAGTTACCAAGATAGACGCCCCCCGCATTTCCCCGGATGGGCTGCATCTGGCCTTCAGTGCCGTTGACGCCTCCGGGAAGAGCCGCATCTGGGTGCGGTCCCTGAACGCCCTCGTGGCACAGCCTCTGGCGGGAACAGAAGGCGCCTCGCGGCCCTTCTGGGCCCCGGACAGCCGGTTCATCGGCTTCATGGCGGAAGGCAAGCTCAAGAAGATCGATGTCGCGGGAGGCCCCGCCCAGAAAATCTGCGATGCCCCAGGCGGGTCCGACGGCTCCTGGAGTTCCGAAGGGGTCATCCTCTACGACGGCTCGGGCTCCCAGCCCATCAACCGGGTCTCCGCGGCCGGGGGCACTCCTGCCGTGGCAGTCAAGATCGAACCCTCCCGTAAAGAGACGATGGTGGGCTGGCCGGAATTCCTCCCGGACGGTCGGCATTTCCTCTACCTGGCCACCGGCGAGAAACCCGATGACAGCGTCTACCGCGTGGGCCGGCTCGATTCCATGGAGACGCAGATCCTGGCACCGGCTCAGACCCTCGTCACCTATGCGCATCCCGGCTATCTCCTCTTCGTGCGGGACAAGACCCTCCTGGCGCAGCCCTTCGATGCCAAGTCCCTACGGATGAAAGGAGAACCGATCCCCATTGCCGAACACATCGGCACGGACAATGTCGGCCTTGCGTGTTTCTCGGTCTCCCGGAATGGGACCTTGATCTACCAGACGGGTGAATCCGGCGATCGGTTCCTCTGGGTGGACCGCTCGGGTCGGGAAGGGGAGTCGGAGGGTGAACCCGGCGATTATCACAACCCCGCCTTCGCTCCGGGAGGGGATCGCCTCGCGTTCGACCTCGCTGATAAACACATCGGGAAGACTGACATCTGGATCCGGGATCTCAAACGCAAGGTCAGCTCCCGGTTCAGCTTCAGCAGCGGGGCCTTTTGCCCCCTGTGGTCACCCGACGGCCGCACCATCGTCTTCACCGTGGGCAATGATCTCTTCGAGAAGCCCGTCGAGGGCCAGGGGGAAGAACGGCTGCTCCTCAAGTCCGAAGAACAGAAGTTCGCCTGCGGCTGGAGCCGCGATGGACGCTACCTCGCCTACACGAGCATGGGCAAAGAAACAAACTGGGACATCTGGGTGCTGCCCCTCTTCGGCGATCGCAAACCCTTCCTGTTCCTGAAGACACCGTTTGCCGAGCTGATGCCCACCTTCTCGCCGGATGGCCGGTTCCTGGCGTATCAGTCCAACGAGTCCGGACGGATGGAGATCTACATCCAGAGCTTCCCCGGCCCGGGAGGCAAGTGGCAGATCTCCGCTGCCGGGGGCACCGATCCCCAATGGCGGGCCGACGGCAGGGAACTCTACTACCGCGCCCCGGACCAGAAGGTGATGGCGATCGACATCCAGGCAGGCAACGGCATCACCGCTGGCACACCGCAGCCCCTCTTCCCGGGACGCTTCGACTCGGGTCTCGCCCGGAACCGCTACCTCCCGACCGCCGACGGGAAGCGCTTCCTCACCGTCGCCCCCCTGGGCCGCGAGTCCATGACTCCGACGACGGTCGTGCTGAACTGGAACGCTGAGCTGGGCCACTGACCCAATCATTCTCAAACTCGCCTCACGGAGCACCATGTCACTCTCACCCGGCACCCGCCTCGGCCCCTACGAGGTCCTCGCGCCCCTTGGCGCGGGCGGCATGGGGGAGGCCTAATGGGGCCTGCCACGTTTCATGTGAACCTCACCGCTGGGTAAAGGGAGCACCCTCCCCACCCGGTGAGACTGCCGTCTGACTGCTCCCCATGGATGAACGAGGGGGTTCCAGCTGACTTTTCAGGCAGCATGGGGACCTCCATTCTTCACTCCGGGTTGAGAGGTCTTCGGGAGTTGGAGCCCAATGGGGCTCGTTCCCAGCGCTCTTCGTCTCCCGATGTTGATTGGGACGCTCTTACGCCGTTGTCCAGACCTGTTCGCGAGCGAACCACTCTGACCCCTCATCTCCTTGGGGCGGGCCCGGCGCTGCCGTGCCTCTCGCGGTTTGTGCGTGGTCGAACTGCTTTCGCCGCTTGCGCGGCTCCCACACACGTCACTGGACGACGATCGCAGGAGGCAGTCGGCCCCCCAGGACAACCAGGCTTCCCTGGCTTTCCCTTCGTCCAGCAGGTCGCCCTGGCAGTGCATCGCCAGGAAAGCCGAGAATTCATCCCGGTCTGCGTGCATCCCATTTGGGATGAACTCACAGCCGCATTCATGCTTCCGCTCACTCTGCGGTTTCTTCTTCCGCTTGCCGCACAGGCAACGCGAGGAAAGGTAGGTCTTCCAGGTGGAGACCAGTTCCAGACTTCCTCCTGAAGCCTTGGCCAGCAGTCCGGTCCGGCTCTCGAACCGGCCCGGGGCCTTGTGCCCCACCGACCGTCCCCAGAGCTTCTGCCAGGCCTTCTTGCTCACCTTCTCCGAGCTCAGGTCGTTGGCCATGCTTAGGACCACATGGACCATAGCCCCCTGCAGGGACTCCCGCTCCGCGGCCATGGCCCGCTGGACCTCGGCCAACTCGACTTTCGTGGACTTCTGCCGGTGGGATTCCACCCAGCGCTTCCGTTCGTTCCGGGGCTTTATCGTCCCGTCCTCCTGGTAGTTCTCCTGGTTGTTGGCCCGGCGCTGCCGGTCCGACCGACGGCGGTAGACCCGGAGCGCCTTCTCCTTGCGGTCCAGCCCGGCGCAGAAGTCGAAGGACTTCGCCTCCCCCTCCGTGACCACGGCCACATGGGAGGGCCCCAGGTCCAGCCCGCCACGGCGGCGCTGGACGGTGTGCTTGGCCTTCTGGAAAGGAACACCACGGAAGACGAGCTGGGCAAAGACCCGCTCCTCGCCTCGGATGGTCCGGGACAGGAGGCGGACATACTTCACGCCCGACTCCTTGACCACATTGCCGTCCTTCGTAGTCCGGCAGCTGATGGCGTTCGCGATGGCCAGGGCATGAGCCTGGACGGGATCGTTCGGGTCCACGATCAGGGGCAGAACCAGGTTGGCGAAAGTCCCGTTCCACTCGATCCGGCCGCCCTCGACGGGCCGGAACCGGATGCCAGCGGCGTTGGACTTCCCCTCCACGGATCCAGTTCTCCATACCGCTTGAAACGGGGCTTGCCGGATTTAGCGAAGGACCACCGCTCCGCTGTCGCGAAGGCCCGGGAGGCGATCTTCTGCTGGGTGTGGACATCGAGGTGGTCCCGGAGCCAGCAGTCCTTCGCCAAGGACCGGTGCTGGTGCAGCGCCGCCTCCGTGAAACCGTGCTTCACCCGGAGGACAGAGAAGGCCTCCTGCTTGGCTTTGGCCTTGGCTTTCTGCTCGGGGGTGGCATCCTCCTTCGTGGAGCCATGAGGCATGGCCTTGGCCAACTCGAAGCCGGGGTCCCGGCGCATCGCCGCCAGCCGCCGGAGGGCCTCGCCTTCCACGGCGTTGTAGATCTGCCGGCCCACCTCCTTCCGCAAGCGCAGGACGCAACGGTCCTTCGAGGTGGACTTGACCTCGACCTCACAGATGAAACTTGGGGTTTTCACTCGGGGCATCGGATCCTACAATTTCATTATCGGCACATGGCTTGGACATTTTCTGTCGTGTTCGGATTGCGCAAAGAAATGCAAATCGCTCACCCCATGGCTAAAGCGAGGGGCTTGCGCTCACTGTTTGGTCACCTATCAGCCCGGAGGAAACCATGGGCCTGTCGCGCTCCCTTCAGAACGCTCCAAACCTCGGCGCCAGGGCATTGTTTGCTGCAACCCTCGCCCTGGCGCTCGGACTCGCCGGAAGCCTGGGATGCGGCAGTTCCTCTGGCGGTGGCGGCTACAACCTGGGCGCTGTAACACCCACCTGGACCCATGCCATGGCCTTGGTGGCCGTGGATCCCGCCGTGGCGGTGAGCCCCCAAGGCAACGCCCTGGTGGCCTGGAACGAGATCACTTCCCACAGCGTGGTCAAAGCGCAGTGGCTCGCGGCCGGCGCCAGTTCCATCAGCTTGAGCGACCCGACTCTGGACAGCGGGGCCCCCGCCGTCGCCACGGATGGCACGGGTGCGGCTCAGGTGCTCTGGCTCCAGATGGACCAGACGGGCGGCGGCGTGGGTCATGTCTGGGGTCGACGGTGGAGCGGCGGCAGTTGGAGTGCGGCGGTCCAGCTCTCGACCAATAGCTTCGCCTATGCGTCAAACCCCCAGGTGGCCTGTGATGGTGCGGGCAATGCCCTGGCCCTTTGGGCTGAAGGCAGCGCCATCAATTCGAACCACTTTGATCTTTTTGCGGCACGGTTCAGTGGCGGCAGTTGGAGTGTTCCCATCCGGCTGAGCAACGGAACCAACAGCACCTACTCGCCCCGCATCGCCATGAATGCCACTGGTCAGGCCATCGCGGTGTGGACCCAGACCGAGGACGATGGATCCATCTCCAACGGCCCCCAGGACACCTGGGCCGTCACCTTTAGCGCCAATGGAACCCCCGCTACGCCGGTTCAACTCAACACGGTCTCCGGCGCCACCGCCCTGGCCACCGCTGGTGCGGGCGTGGGCATCAATGCCACAGGCCAGGGGGTTGCCGTGTGGATCCAGGACGACAGCGGCACGGGCACCTCCCAGGTCTGGGCCTGCACATATGCTCCTGGCTCGGGATGGAGTCTTCCCACCGAGGTCACGGTGCCTGTGCCGGGTGCAGGCGCCTCTGCCCCGGATGTCGCCCTGGATAGTTCTGGCCACGCCATGGCCGTGTGGCAGTGGCAGGAGCCCAGCTCCGCGACCATCGCGGCGAGCCAGCTGACACTCGGAGGCACCTGGAGCTGGACTACACCGAAGGTCATCAACTCCGGTATAAACGCCTTCGACCCGCATGTGGCCTATGGTTCCTCCGGCAATGCCACCGCCGTGTGGTACCAGGTCGAGACCTCGGGCTGCACGGTGCGGTCCGCCGTCGCCATAGGCAATGTCTGGAGCACGCCGAGCCTTGTGGATAGCCTGGCCATCACCTACGGGTCTCTCTATCCCGTGCCCACCCTGGCCAGCAATCCGGTGGGGACCTCGGTCATCGTGTGGGGTGTAGACAGCATGTAACACATAGCGGTTGCTGGAAGGGTACTCGAGTGCACATCGCCATCAGCGAGGACAGTCGAATCGAGCGATGCTATGTGGCGGCCTGTCTTCGCAAGGCCGGCTGGACCGTGGATTCCATCGAGCCGAAAGGAACCATTCCCATTGTCGGCCAGCTACTGAAAAACCCACCTGCCCTCCTGGTGCTGGACTACATGCTTCCCCAAGTCCGGGGAGACAGCATCGCCGATGTGTGCAATCGGCATCCCGAGCTGAAGAACATTCCGATTCTGGTCCTCACCGCCCACCAGGATCCGGCCCTGACCCAGCGTTTGATGGTGCTCGGAGTGCGTGATGTCTTGTACAAACCCATCAAGGCGAACCAACTCATCGAGGCCGTCAAGAAGCATCTGGCCCAATGACCTTCAGGACTCAACCGGGAAGGAGGAAATCTCCCATCAGGTCATCCCACCCAAGTCTGCGGAGAAAATCCCCTTGCACTCCGGGCAGACGATCACATGACCCCGCCTGGGGAGGGTCGAGACAAAGCTGACTTTGGTCCGAAGCAGGCGGACCACGTGAACGCACTGAATTTCCTTATGGCAATGGAAGCAGTTCAGGGGTTCTTCCAAAGCGTACTCCGCTAAATCCTTCGATGAAATTGGCCGCGCATCTTCAGTCATCGGTGGCTCCAGAGGGAGGATCCTGAATGGACTATCGGCAATTCTCCAGGCTTTCTTACCCTTGATTTCGCAATTGCTGGTTGGTAAAGGTACGCCTGCTTGGGAGTCAACCTTATCGCCGAAGGCCCCTTCTAAAGTGCAAAGGCCTGATCTCTTTGCCCATGGGAGGAAAGCCATGACTATCTTCCGGAATTCCAGCCCGTCTTCTCCTATTCCTGGGCCCACGGTTCGAGTTGCAGGTGTGCATACCGTTTCGAATTTGAATCGAGGGCTTGTCCCTTCGATCGCCTGCTCAATCCTGCTCCTGGGAATCGCCTGGGTACGGCCCTTGGAAGCACAAGGGTCTCCGGTCGTTCCAGGTCGGGTAAGCCAACAGCCGGCACCGGAGCCAAAGCCCGCGCCCGCTGTCACCTACCGGCTGGAGGGTTCCTCGCCGAAGCCCGCGGGCTCCATCCCAAATCATCCAGAGGGGACGACGGCGAAACCGATGGATCAGCACTTGCGCGCAGACCGCGGAGGTCAGTGGGTGACGCCCGACTACTACGATCCGCTCCTCCAGCCCATGACGATGGAAGACGCGATGGCAGTGGCGGAGGGGGCTACTGGCGGCGGCGCGGTTTCCGCGCGCCGCATTGATCTGAATGCCGCCTCCGGCGGGTACGAGGTCCTGGTCCGGCGGACAAGGGATGGGAGGGACTATCGCGTGGTCATCGATATCGATACCCGCAGGGTTCGAAACACCTACGCCATCCCGAATTCAACGAATAGGAACAGCCATTCCAAAGAGGCCAACCCCGGCGGATCAATCCAGAACGTGGCCACCCGGCCCGAGACGGTGAAGGACCAGAGGGTCGCATCGGCCCCACAGGTGCCAACTGCGGCAGCCTTTACTGCTCATTCTGATCTGTATGTCTGGCGGGACGCGAAGGGCACCGTCAACATCACCAGCTACCCGCCTCCGGAAGGGTGCAAGGAAATCCGGCCTGGTGGATAAGAGCGGACCGAAGCAAGGACTCATCGCTGGCGACTCTCCCCGGGTCTGGATCATGCGCTCAGGGGAAGGCGATGGCTTAGGCGCCTTTGCCTTCAACCTCGCCCGCGTACTTGGGGTCCGTTACCTTCGTGGGGTCAGGCAAGAGCCCGTTTGCCTTTCTCTACAGGTGATTCTCGGGGAACTTCCTTTTCCACCTCATGCTGGTCTTTGGAACCCCCATGTCCTCATCCGACACACACGAGCTTCCCGCGCCTCCGGTGGCTCTGTCGCCCGAGGAACGGGCTCTGCTGATTGGACCCTTCTCGGGCCCTCCTTTCGATTCCGCGCTCACCCGCGACGAGACGCTGCAACAGATTTTCGCGGAGACAGCCCTGCGATCCGGCGCTCGGCCCGCCATCGAAGAGGATGGACTTCGGATCACCTATGCCGAACTGGAAGCTACGGCCAATCGCATCGCCCACCTGCTGCGGGCCAGGGGTGTTGGCCGCGGTTCCCTGGTGGGTCACTGGTTCCCCCGCGGAGCCACGGCCTACGCGATCCTGCTCGGCATCCTGAAAGCCGGAGCGGCCTATGTCCCCCTGGATCCGGAGCTGCCTCCGGCGCGGGTGCGCCAGGTGGCCACGGAATGCCGTATGGACCTGCTCTTGGCGCCAGCAGCGGTGAGCGAGGGGCTTGGGCTTGCCTGTCCCGTCCTGGACCCGACGGCACCGGCCTCTAGCCTGAGTGACCTGCCCGACATCGCGCCTCCCCTTGCCAGCGGACCGGAGGACCTCGCCTACGTCATCTTCACCTCCGGTTCCACCGGCACGCCGAAGGGCGTGCCCATCTCCCACCGCTCTGTTTGCACCCTCGTCCGGGCGGAACAGCGCCTGTTTCAGGTCCAACCCGACGACCGGGTCTTCCAGGGCTTCTCCCTCGCTTTCGACGCCTCCGTGGAGGAGCTGTGGCTGGCCTGGGCCAACGGGGCCTGCCTGGTGTCGGGAACCAAAGCCCTGATGCAATCGGGGCCGGACCTCGGGCAGCGGCTGACCGAAGCGGGGGTCACGGTGTTGTCCACCGTGCCCACGCTCCTGGGCATCCTCGCGGACCTCATCCCTTCCCTGCGCCTGCTCATCCTGGGCGGGGAGGCCTGTCCTGCGGATCTGGTGGCACGCTGGTGGCGCCCCGATCTCCGCCTGGTCAACACCTACGGCCCCACGGAGGCCACGGTCATCTCCACCTGGACCGAGCTGCGGCCGGATCGCCCGGTCACCATCGGCAAGGCCGTGCCCAACGCTCGGGTCTACGTCCTGGACGGCGCGGGCCGTCCCTGTCCCATCGGCGTGCCAGGAGAGCTGCACCTCTCGGGGGTCGGCCTCTCGAAGGGCTACCTGGGTCGACCGGATCTCACTGCGGAGCGGTTCATCCCGAACCCCTACGCGGACGGCCCCTATACGGAGCGCCTCTATCGTACGGGGGACCAGGTCTGCTTCAATTCGGACGGCGAGCTGGAATTCCTGGGACGCATCGATGCCCAGGTGAAGCTGCGGGGCTTCCGCATCGAGCTCGAAGAAATTGAAGCCTCGCTGCGCCAGGACGCATCAGTGCTTGTCGCGGCGGTCGCCCTCTGGACAGAGGTCGGCCTCGAACGCCTGGTCGCCTATGTCGTCCCTAAGCAGGGTTGCTCGGTGGACGAAGCCGCCCTGCTGCGGGGCCTGCGGGAGCGCCTGCCGGTCTACATGGTGCCCGCCAGCGTCGAATGCCTGGATGACCTGCCGGTCCTGGCCAGCGGGAAGCTGGATCGGAAATGCCTGCCGGCGCCCCGGAAACGGGCCCAGGACGCTCCAACCGGGGAGTACCTGACTGACCACCAGCAGCGCCTCGTGATGAGCTGGAGCCGGTTGTTCCAGGGCAGGACGCCGGGGCTGGACGAGGACTTCTTCATCGACCTGGGCGGGCATTCCCTCCTGGCCGCGGCCATGGTCTCAGAGCTCCGGAAGGAGTCTCCCTTCGAGGGCCCGTCCGTCCCCGATGTCTACGCCTTCCCGACCATCGGAGCCCTCGCAGCTGAACTGGAGGCCCGGGTCCAGCATCGGGCCGCATCTCCTGTTCCGCCGACGGCAATGTCCGCACCGATTCCCAGATGGCGGCACAGGCTCTGCGCAGTGGCCCAGGCGCTTGCCCTCTATCCGCTCCTCGGCTTCTATGCCCTGCAGTGGCTCACTCCTTATCTGGTCTACAGTTGGAGCCAGGACCAGGACTTCCCCCGCTCGTTCGGCATCGCGGCGGCCCTCGCCTCCCTGGTGCTGATCTATCCTGCGATGTTCGCGCTCTCCATTGCCGCGAAGTGGATCCTGCTGGGACGAATCAAGCCTGGCCGCCACCCGATCTGGGGCTTCTATTACTGGCGCTGGTGGCTGACTCAGCGGATCATCGCCGCGACCCCCCTCGACTACCTGCTGGAGTCGCCCTGGCTGCCGAGGTACTTCCGGCTCATGGGAGCGCGCATCGGCAGGAACGTCCACCTGGGGACCACCTCCCTGGCCGCTTACGACCTGGTGGACATCGGGGACCATTCGAGTGTCGGCCTGGACGCACGGCTGAGCGGCTACTCGCTGGAGGGCGGCTTCCTTGAGATCGGCGGCATCCGCATCGGACACCGGTGCTATGTGGGAAACCGGTCCATCCTCTCCCCAAATACCCTTTTGGAAGACGGCGCCGTCCTGGAGGATCTGAGCCTCCTCCCAACCGGGACACGAATCGCCACGGGTCAGCATTGGATCGGCTCCCCAGCGAAACCCCTGCCACCTGCGCAAGCGGATCGCCAACGCATGACGGCGGACCCGCCCGAACCATCCCCCACCCGGCGGTTCTTGGTCGGCGCAGCCCAGGCCTTGGGTGCCTTCATGGTCCCCGTAGCCTTCCTCGCGTCAATTTTCCCAGGCCTGATCCTCATCAACGAGCTTTATGCCAATACGTCCGGCTACTTCGCCTATCTTGTGGTGGCGCCTGTGGTGGGACTCTCTTTCGTGGTGCTCCTCGCGCTGGAAATCGCCGCAGCGAAGTGGCTGCTTCTGGGGAAGGTCCAGCCTGGCACCTACGACCTGCACAGCGGGTTCATCCTGCGGAAGTGGTATGTCGATCGCCTCATGGATATGGGCCTGGATCTGCTGGCTCCTCTATACGCAACGCTCTACCTGGCGCCCTGGTTCCGCCTGCTGGGCGCGCGTCTTGGGGCCTGGGCTGAGGTGTCCACCGCCGGGTCCGGATGCCCCGATCTGCTCGACATCGGCGAACAGAGCTTCCTCGCCGACTGCGTCTCCTTCGGACCGCCCCGGGTGGACCTGGGGCGCGTCACGCTCGCCGCGACCAAGGTGGGCCGCCGGGCCTTCGTGGGCAACAGCGCCCTGGTCCCGGCCGGCACCATCCTCGGGGAAAGCGTCCTCGTGGGCGTGCTGTCCGTGCCCCCGACTGATCCGATGGAGGCGGCCAGGGTGGACAGCGCCTGGCTGGGCTCACCGGCCATTGATCTCCCCCGGCGCCAGGCGAGCGCGACCTTCAGCGAGGAGGCCACTTTCCGACCCCCGAAACGGATGATCCTGCTGCGGGCCTTCATCGAGCAGTTCCGGGTGATCGCACCCGTCACGGGCTTTGTGGTGCTCACGAGCCTCCTGCTCACGGCCATGACCGAAATCGAGGATGCCTATTCCCTTGCGGCCGCAGCACTCTCCCTGCCCGTCCTGTATTTCCTTGGCGGACTCCTGGCCTGCCTCTTCGTGGTCGCCGTGAAGTGGTTGGTGGTGGGGGTCTACCGCTCCGGCGAGAAACCTCTCTGGTGTAGCTTCGTGTGGCGGACGGAACTGGTCAGCGGGCTCCATGAGAACCTCGCCGACTCCTGGCTGCTGCAGCTCCTGCTCGGCACGCCCTTCGTCCCCATCTACTTTCGGCTCCTGGGCGCCAGGATCGGCCGGAGGGTCTGCCTGGAGAGCACCTGGCTCACGGAATATGACCTGGTGGACATCGGGGACGAGGCCAGCCTGAACGCAGACTGCACCGTCCAGACCCATCTCTTCGAGGACCGGGTCATGAAGATGGACCGCATCGACATCGGCGCAGGCTGTTCGGTGGGCGCCGATTCCGTGGTGCTGTACGGGTCACGCATGGAACCGGCCTCGGTTCTCGGAGATCTGTCCCTGCTGATGAAAGGGGAGACCCTCCCGGCGGGCACGCGGTGGGAAGGCTCCCCGGCCCGCCCATCCCAGCAACTGCAAGCCCCCGCTGCGCAGCCCGCAAGACCACGCACCAGCCGGCAGACCGGCGTCCAGCTCATCCTGGAGGCGGACCCGACTTCGACAAGGGTGCGCCATCCATTAGTAGAGAACCTCGTCCTTCTGGAGCCCGACGTTCATGGCCGCCCCCGGGCCCAGGATGGCCAGGGCCGAAGGCTGGCCATCAGCCAAGCCAAGGCCCCCGGCGCCCGGGTCCTGGCCATCGCCCCGGATGGGCGGATTGGAGTCGATCTGGAGCCGCTGCGGCCATCCCAGGCCCTCGAGGCCGCCTCGGAGCTGTTCCTCCCATCCGAGCGCGCCTGGGCCGCAGATTTGCCGGAAGCCAGCCGCTGGCGCCGACTGCTCGTCCTCTGGACAGCCAAGGAAGCGGTGCTGAAAGCCCTTGGCCAGGGTTTCAGCTTCAGCCTGGACCAGGTCGAACTGGGGCCCGATGGCGACGGCAGCCTCAGGCTGCAGCGTCTCTGTGGCAGTGAGCGCCTTGCCCTGGGCTGGAGCCTCGAGGTGCACGAACGCCACCTGGACGGCCGCGACTACCTGCTGGCCTTGGCCAGGAACTGAACCGGAGCTGACCCTGAAGGATCCAGTGGCCGTGCTCCTAGACCTTGATGTCCAGCTGGGACCCCGGCTGGGGCGTCTTCTGCATCCCGGATTGGTTGCCGGCCTGTCCCAAGTGACCAAAAGGCGAGACGGAGGCTTTGGCGAATAGGCCTTCCCCAGTCAGCGAGCCCACCTCTGGAAGTTTGTGCACCGGTGCCTGCGCCGTGGCAGGAGGAGTGACTGCGGGCAGTTGTACCTGAGGACTTTGCGTCTTTGGAGCCACAGAACCAGTCAGCATGGGCTTGCCAAATAGCTGGGAATCATTCGTACCAAACCGCTGGAACCGAGCGTCAGGGTTCGCCTGGATCGGGTTCATGGGAATGATGGGAGTGAAACCGATGGCCATGAGGTGACACCTCAAGCATCTGTCCCAATTTCGATCTTCTGAAGGCCCGCGTCAACGGCATCATTCCCGAGAAGGAACATGCCGTCCTGAAGCCTGACCGCTACGCGAGCAGGTTCAGCGTGCTTCGGAACAAGCTGGTCTGAGCGCCTTGGATGGCGGTCTGGACGTCAGCTGGCTGGTTCGGGTTAATGTTCGAGGCTGCCGCAGTTGCAGCAGCTCCGAGGGTGCCATTTGGAATGTTATTCAGCTGGTTGGAATAGGCGGTCAAAGCCAGGACCGTATTCATGTTGATGGCTGAAGAGGTGAGGTTATCCCGCCCTTGGCTGCCGGTCCCGGCGAACAGGATGGAGGCGGCCGTGGCATTCAGTCCCCCAACCGACGCGGCTGTGGCGGAAAGAGCGGACAGGTCGGGGGTGGTATTGCCGTTGGCGGCGGATAACTTGTAGATTCCACTCGCGAGCGAACCTAGGGCGCCACTGCTGCCGGCCAGCGAGGCGAGCGTATCGGGCGCAGGCAAGAAGCCGTTCGAATTGGAAGCCAGACCGGAATAGGCGCTGACCAGCGCCTGCAGGGCGGCCGCATCCTGGGCATTGCTCGAACCGGAGGTCGCACTGCTCGAAGTGGCGTTCGAACCCTGGCCGTAGCTGCTGACGGCTGTTTGGTAGTTGTAGGGGGCCAAAGCGCTCGCAGTTCCAATAGCCATGGAAACTACCTCGGTTTCTTCCTTTCGGCAATTTCGACCAGATCCATGAGGGGCTCGATCGAATCCCGCCCCGGATGACTACATGGTAAGTCCAAGCTAAGAGGGTGTAGCCCGTATCTTGCGAGTGCCGCGTTCTGTTAATCAGGCCGTGAGGTTGACCGGGGATTGGAGATTAATGCCGGGGAGGGCGGACGCGGGTGTGACCTCGGGGGCAGCGGCGGGGTTCGAGTTGAATTGAGGGCTCTGTTGGCTAGCCCGAGCCTGCTGAATCTGAGCATAGGCCTGCTGCGCACCGGCCAGATTCCCGGATTGGAGAGCCTGGCCCAAAGCGGCGAAGGGACTCGGCCCGGAACTCCCCTGGCGGACCTGGGACAGGGCCCCCTGGGGAGCATTCTGCTGGAGCGCGGTGTAGACCTGCTGGGCACCAGCCATATCGCCGGACTGCAGCGCCTTGCCGAGTTCTTCGAACAGGCTCTTCGTCTGGCTCCACTGGCTCTGCTGGCTCTGCTGCGTAGAACCGACCGCAGAGGAAACACTCAGATCCGACATGGCCCCCTCCTACAGGGAGAGGGGATCAAAAATCCTCTGCGCCCCAGTTAATATGCCTTAAATATCGGCAACCCCGGGGCGTTTCATGAGGCCCGAGCGGACCCTTATCGCAGATCCAAATACCGACCAAGGGGGCTCAGGCTGTCGTTACCTGAGGTCTGGGACGAACTCGCCTGGGCAGGCTGGATGGCAGAGGTTTGTGTGGGCTGCTGGGCCCCGAGCAACTGAGACAGGGCAGAGATGCTCTGCAGTGGGTTGTTGCTGATCATGGGCGTTCTCCACTAGAGTCCCGACGACCGCACTGAGAGTTGGGTGGCCTGCTTCCGGAGGGTTGCTCAGCCAAAGATTGAGAGAGGACTGCCGCTGGATCCGCTCCCAGAATTCCCCATGATGTCGAAGAGCGAGTTCTGGCCCTGGTTTCCGGAGAGGAGGTTCAGGAGGGCGGTGGGGTCCGAGCTGTTGCTCTGCCCGTTCATCAGGGCCGTCAGAAGGGCACTCTTGGAACCGCCGGCATTGGCGGTGCCGTAGGTCCCTGTGCCAGCCTGGAGACTGTTCAAAAGGTGGATCAGGCTCTGAGGGTTTTGCTGGAAGTAGCTCTTCAACTTCGTGAGATCACCCTGGATGTCCTTCTGGCCCGAGAAAAGATCCTGCATGGCCTGGGTCACGTCTGCGGGTGCCTGTGTGAGTTGCTGAGCCGCCGGGGAGAGGGTCAGCAGATCCCCGAGGAGACTGGACGTGCCGCTGGTGCCCTGGGCACCGGCTTCATTGGCCACCAGCTGCTGCAGGAGGGTGCTGCCGATGGTTTGGGCCTGGTTCGAGGCCACTGAGGGAATGCTCATGGGAACTCCTGGGCAATCATTGCTGGGAGCCCCCCAGCGCGCAAAAACTCCGCCATCCGCGTGAACCTCCAACCAGGCCCGCTCCCATGGACCAGCCGGCCTTCCCGAATCCCCAATGACGGGTCAGCCATTCGGTGGTTTCATGGAGGGCCACGGCTTCGACCTATCAGGCTTCGACCTTCCAGCGGAGACCCCATGAGCCACCTGCCAGCCGAATCCCGCCCCCGCGTGACCCTGCCGCAGTTGCATGCATGGCAACACGCGGGGCGGAAGTTGGTGATGGTCACAGCCTACGATGCCGCCACGGCGCGCATCGCTGATGCCGCAGGGGTGGACATCATCCTGGTGGGCGACAGCGTGGGAAACGTCTGCCTGGGCTTCGACAACACCCTGCCCGTCAGCATGGCCATGATGAACCACCACCTGGAGGCCGTGGCCCGCACCCATCCCTGCGCGTTCCTGATGGCCGACATGCCCTACCTGAGCTTCCACCTCAGCGTGGAGGACACCGTCCGCAACGCCGGCGGCTTCCTTCAGCGGGGCGCCCAGGCCGTCAAGCTCGAGGGCGGCGCCAAGCGTCTGCCCATGATCCACGCCCTCATTGATGCCGAGATCCCGGTGATGGGACACCTGGGACTCACCCCCCAGAGCGTGAACCCCATGGGCGGGTTCAAGGTCCAGGGCAAGCAGAAGTCGGATGCCCTCCGCCTGCTTGAAGATGCCCAGAAGCTCCAGGAAGCCGGCTGTTTCGGCCTTCTGCTGGAGGGCATCCCGGCCGATCTTGCCGCGAAGGTGACGGAGACGGTCGAGATCCCCACCATTGGCATCGGAGCCGGCCCTCAATGCTCGGGCCAAGTGCTGGTCTTCCACGACGTGCTCGGTCTGCTGCCAGGCACCTCGGCGAAATTCGTCCGACGCTATGCCAAGGGATTCGAGGATCTACGCGCGGCACTGGCAGAGTGGGCGGAAGATGTCCGCGGGGGAGGCTTCCCTGATGAGCGGGAATCCTATACCCTTCCTGAAGCGGTTCGCCCGGCTATAAGCCAGTGGCGGCCCTGATACCTCTCTTGGCAATCGAGAGGCGCCACCTGAAGGGTCCCGTTTTTGTCCATGCGAATCGTCCGCACCATCGCTGACCTGCGTGCCCTCCTCAGGCCCTTGAGGGAAGAAGGCAAGCGGATCGGTTTCGTCCCCACCATGGGCTTCCTTCACGAGGGCCACGGCTCCCTGATCCGCCAGAGCGCCGCCCGCTGTGACG
Source organism: uncultured Holophagaceae bacterium (assembly GCA_903873655.1). Lineage (GTDB taxonomy): Bacteria > Acidobacteriota > Holophagae > Holophagales > Holophagaceae > Geothrix. The sequence goes on from CAIQPH010000055.1 coordinate 25,493, forward strand.
TCACCATCGTCTCGATCTTCGTGAACCCGACCCAGTTCGGTCCTGGCGAAGACCTGGCCAACTACCCCCGGGACCTGGAAAAGGACCAGAATCTGTGTCTGGAGGCCGGAGCGAGCGTGCTCTTCCTCCCCGAAGTCTCCGAGATCTACCCCACGGGGTTCCAGACCCATGTCGAGCCCGGCCGGCTGGCGGAGCCGCTCTGCGGGGGATTCCGGCCTGGCCACTTCCGGGGCGTGGCCACGGTCGTGGCCAAGCTCTTCAACATGGTGCAGCCCGATCTGGCCTTCTTCGGCCAGAAGGATTACCAGCAGACGGTGGTAACCCGCCGCATGGCCCGGGACCTGAACATGCCCGTGGACGTGGTGGTGGTGCCGACCGTCCGTGAAGCCGACGGCCTCGCCATGAGCAGCCGCAACGCCTACCTCGATGAGGATGCCCGGCGCCGGGCCCTCTGCATCAGCCAGGGACTCCTGGCCGCCAAGGCCGCCTTCGACGCCGGCGAACGTTCCACTGAGCGTCTCCTTGAGATCGTCAGAAAATCCCTGGCTGAAGTCGACTCGATCCAATACGCCGAGCTGGTGGACACCCAGAACCTGGAACCTCTTCCCGAGCAGGTGGACCGGGCCGCCGTCCTCTGCGTCGCTGCCTATGTGGGCACCACCCGGCTGATCGATAACGTGCTCTTCACCCCAGCCAGCCCTGGGACCGGGTCTGCACCGACGCTAAAGAGTTCCTAGGGGAATTACACCCGAAGAACGAGGTCGGAATAGGGCTCCAGCTGGCGGTCGGAAGTCAGCAACCGCAAGGGTTCGCTGATTGCTTGTGCCACCAGCATCCGATCGAAGGGATCCTTGTGGTGCCATGGTAGAGCGGCACTAGCACAGGCATGTTCGACGGTGATGGGCAGGATGGTGAAGGGATTGCTGTAGAGCGCTGACCTCAATTCCTCCAGATCCGCTACCAGATCGCCACGACTGATTTTAATGGCGAGTTCCCAGAACACAACCGAAGACACGAAGACCTCGTGAGCCTCGTTGATTAGATTCCTCGCTTTCCTCGTGAGTTTGGGATCATCCGTGTTCAGCCAGAGAAAGATGTGGGTATCCAGCAGCAGCTTCACTTGGATCCGCCGTAGAACAGAGCCTCGATGTCTGGGTTCGGAGCGTCGAAGTCACCCGGAACCGTTAGCTTGCCCTTGAGGAGTCCGAATTGGATCTTGCCTTTGGCTGGCACCAGGGATGTTATTCGCGCTTGGGGCTTGCCATTGCGAGCGATGATCACGTCCTTTCCGCTAGCCGCTTGATCCACCAGTGCCGAAAGCTGGGTCTTGGCTTCGTAGATGTTGACGACCCTTTTCACTTTGCACCTCCACTACTAAGTCTAGTCTAGTTTGGTCAATCGTCAAGTTGGACGGACCTTGGTGAACCCGACGCTCCAGATTACACATGAAATTTGCATTGGAAAAATTCGAGGGTGGACCTGGGGTAATCCTGGGTTCATTCTTAGGTCTTGGCCGGGACTCCCGTTTAGAGCCTGGACCGGAGGATGTATGCTGCGCCACTTCCTGCTCGGAAAGATCCATCGTGCCACCGTGACGAGGGCCGATCTGGATTACGTAGGGTCGATCACCCTGGACCCGCTGCTCATCGAGGCCGCGGGGTTCATGGAGAACGAGAAGATCGACATTTACGACGTGACCAACGGGTCCCGGCTGTCCACCTACGTGATCCCCGGGGTATCCGGTTCCGGCGAAGTCGGCATCAACGGTGCCGCCGCCCACCTGGTCAAGGCCGGGGATCTGGTGATCATCGCTGCCTACGGGTGGATGAGCCCCGAGGAAGCCGAGGCCCTGGCCCCCAAGGTCGTTTTCGTCGACGAACGCAACCGCATCACGGAGTTGCGGACCCAGGAGCGCACCCCCCTCTGCATGGCCGCTTTCACGGACTGAGCAGGCCTGGACAGAATGAAACCTGATCCTGGGACCATTGTCCGTTGACGCGGCTTGTCAAGATCATGGTAAAAAGAGTCACCCTTCGGTCCGGTACGACCCCGGGGTCCGCGGTGAGGGCATGGCGCCCGACCGCAAAGTTCTGAAAGGTTGGTTTCATGGAAGTCCGCAAGTCCCTGGTGGTCAATTCGACCCCCCTGGAGACGCGCATCGCCCTGCTTGAGAACGGTCAGCTTTGCGAACTGTTCCTCGAACGGACGATGAACAAGAGCCAGGTGGGGGATGTCTACAAAGGCCGGGTGGCCAAGCTGCTCCCCGGCATGCAGAGCGCCTTCGTCAATATCGGCGGGGCCAAGGACGGGTTCCTCTACCTGGATGACCCCGTGGCGCCGCGCCTTGGCGCCGACGCGACTGTCGAGGAAGAGGGCGAAGAGGTCGCTGCTGAAGACCTGCCGCCACCGCCGCCACCCCTGCCGCCCCTGAAAGAGGGCGAGGAGACGCTGGTCCAGGTGGTGAAAGATCCCATCGGTTCCAAGGGGCCCAGGCTTTCGCGGCACCTGAGCTTCCCGGGCCGGTTCCTGGTCTTCATGCCCGGCATCGAACACATCGGCATTTCCCGCAAGATCACCGACCCCACCGAACGGGACCGATTGCGCGAACTGATCCGCTGCCATGTCCAGCCCAACGAGGGCTTCATCGTCCGCACCGCGGCCATTGGTGAGAAGGACGAGGATCTGGTGGGCGACGTGATCTTCCTCCGGAGGCTCTGGGAGGGGATTCAGGCCAAGGCGGAGATTGTGCCTGCGCCTGGCCTGGTGTGGCAGGATCTCCGACTACTCCAGAAGATCATGCGCGACATCTTCCGCGAGGAAGTCTCCACGTTCTGGGTGGACCATGACACCGCCTATCGAGAGGTGATGTCCTTCGTCGAGAACCTACATCCGGAGTGGTCGAACCGCGTGAAGCGCTTCACCTCGGACCTGCCCATCTTCGACGCCTTCGGCATCGAGGCCGAGATCGATTCCGCCCGCCAGCCCAAGGTCTATTTGAAGCACGGCGGCTCCATCGTACTGAACCAGACCGAAGCCCTGGTCAGTGTGGACGTGAACACCGGCAAGTTTGTCGGCAAGAAGGATCTGGAGGAAACGGTCTACCTCACGAACCTCGAGGCCATCCCGGAAATCGTGCGGCAGCTACGGCTCCGCAACCTGGGCGGCATCGTGGTCATCGACTTCATCGACATGGTGGATCCCGTCCATCGCGACGAGGTCCTGGCGCGGTTCCAGGAAGAGCTGAAGCGCGACCGCAACCATGCCCGGGCCGGAGGCATTTCCGAGTTCGGTCTGGTGGAGCTCACCCGCAAGCGCACCGGGCCTTCCCTGGAGCGGCTGCTCACCCAGCCCTGCCCCACCTGCAGCGGCGCCGGCCGCACGCCCAGCCCCGAGACTTGCCTGCTCAGGGCCTACCGCGAGTTGGTGCGCCTGGGCGAGCGGCTGCGGGGCGCCGAGGTGCGCCTGATCCTGCACCCCGACCTGGCCGCCTCCCTCAACCAGGAATCGCGCGAGGGCCTGATGCAGCTTGCCCACCTGCTCGGGGCCCGCATTACTTGGCTTGAGCGCACCGATGCCCCAAGGCACGTCGTGGTGATGGATCTGCAGACCGCCGGATCGGACTCAGCCAGCGCGTAACGTCCTCCCCGACATGAAGGACGGGGGTCCCCAGCTTGCGTTTTGGGCTTCCTGTATTGAGCAGGCTGTTTCCAGGGGCCATTTGGGGTACTGGCGTCAGAAACGACCATTTCTGAGGAGCAAGACCAAGAGGAATCAGGCTGACTTCACCTTGGCCTCAGCGATGGCTTCCGCGATGACCTGATCGTCCACGCCGTGGCGGCGCAGGCTTTCCACGACCAGCTTCACCTGGTCATTTTCCAGCCGGGCAAGATCCTTCCGCAACCCCTGGCCGATGTAGGCCCGAATTAGGGGCTGGTAGCCGGAGAAGCCGAGGGTGGGGGCGATGGCCTTCATGTCCTCAATGACATCCTCCGGGATCCGAAGGCTGATGCTGGTCATGGGGCGGTCCTTCCGGAGCCGTTTCTGGATGCGCTCATTCATGCTCATAGTCCCTCCTTTCCGAGGGTGTGGCCGGGCGGGCCGAAATAATGCGGATGGTGTCCTCGTGCCGGACGACATGGACAACGAATAGGGGCGCCCAGTCCTCCGTGAGTCCAATGGCGGCCTCCCTTGGCTCACCCTGATCACTGGCGTCCACCAAGCTGACGAAGGGGTCGAAGAAGACCTCGCAGGCCTTCTCGAAGGAGATGTGGTGCTTGCGGATATTAGCCGCAGCCTTTTCGGGGTCCCACTCAAAGATCTGGCCCTGGAGTTCGAAGGTGACGTCCATTGGAGTAAGTGTATATACGTTGTAGATGCGCGTCAAGGGGTGGACAAGGGACCCTCCGTCAAGGGACGTGAGGACGGCGCAATCATCCCAGGCAAGTCGGACAGCGCATGCCTTCCTGCAACCCACGAATGAGTTCGGGCACGCGGGCAAGGCTCCGGACTTCATAGATGGGGAGATCAAGCGAGTGGGCTGGACGGGGTTTTGCCTCCCGGTTCACCCAGATGGCTGCCCAGCCAGCGTCCACCGCGCCGAGGACGTCGTCGGTCCAACTGTCGCCCACCATGGCCAGGTTGCCGGGAAAGAGCCCCAGCTTCCGCTGCACCGCCTCGAAAGAGGCCAGTTCGGGCTTCAGGGCTCCGATCTCAGCGCTGAGCATCCGCGTGCGGATGCGCTCTGCGATGCCAAGCCGATCGAGTAGTTCCAAGCCGAAGGTCTGGGTATTGGAGAGCAGTGCCACTCGCGCCAGATCCCGGACCGCCCCGACGGCCTCGGGCGTTCCAGAGAAGCACTCAGCCTGAGCACCAGCCTCCAGGAAGGCCTGGGCCATGGCTTCTTCCTGTGCCTCGTCGAAGTTAGCGGCCTCCTTCCAGGCTTCGAGGAATGCCCGCACGGACGGATAGGGCTGCACCATGCCGTCCCGGACCAAGGCCTGGAAATGGTGCGCCTGCTCGGGGCGGAGGAGGTCCTTCAGCCGCTGGAAAGGACTCCCCCCCGGGCTGAAGACCAGCGTGTTCCAGAGATCGAAGACGACTGCTCGGATCATTGGGACACGACCCTCACCGTCCACTCTCCTTCCGGGTGCTGAAGGGCACTCCGAATTCGATGCCCATCACCTCGAAACGGGCTTCGCCGGCCAGGGTCCAGATGGCGGGCTCATGGCGCTGAACAGCAGCGGACAGAGGGCCCCAGGCGCCCTTGAGATCGGCGTAGCGGAACGCCACTTCGACCTTAAGGATGCTCCGGCCCTTGGGGGCGATGTCGGCGCCCTCGGGAAAGCTCACCAAGCCCAGCGCATGGTCCCCGCCCTGCCCGTTCAGATGCAGATCCCCCGCCACACGCCGCGTGCGCAGCCGCTGGTCCGAAGGGTTGTCCACGCCCACTTCAAGCAGCAGGCGCAGGCGTGACTGCTCCAGGGGAAAAGCAAGGTCAACCTTTGGTTCCACCCGATCCAGCGAGAAGCGCAGCTGCCGGGCCGCCTCCTGGTAGCGCAGGGTTGGATTGATGGCGTCACAGCCCAAAGACAGCAGTCCCGCCAGCATCATCCCGGAAACCAGGACGAGCATCGGCCATAGCCGGGAGCGAAATAGGGAACTCGAATCCACGAATACCTCCCGAAACTGCGACGTCAGGAAACGAGATGGGCGCCTTCTAACTTTCCTAGTGCCTTGTCGAAGGTCGCCAGGGGCAGGTGGCCAGCCTTTCGGGCACTTTCAAGAATCATGCAGTCTTCGAAATGCACCCTTCTTTCGGTTTGGTAGAGTGCCAGGGCCGCCCGCACGATGGACGGCTCCTCCAGGAACAGGTCTTTGTTGTCGATGATTCGCGTCATGGCTTCGATCAATTGCGGTTTCCTGCAACCGTAGACCGATTCCAGAACCCGGATGGTCTCCACCAGGACATGGTGGGAAACCCAGATGGGTGCCTGACCCCGGAGGAAGGCTTCCGCAGCCGGGCTCTGCTGGGGGTCATCGCGGGTCAGGGCCCGGACCAGGACCTTGGTATCAACGGCCTGCATGCTTGGTCCTGATCCTGGCCTTGATGCCTGCCCGGATCTCAGCATCTAACTTGTGTATGCCTTGGCGGATCTCTAGGGCGCTCTGGATATCCGCTAGGGTGTAATGACCCGCCTTCTCGATGATTAGGTGCCCATCCAGGGTGTCCCAGGTGATGACCTCTCCGGGCGCCAGGCCGAACTGCCGCATGACGCTCACGGGAATGGAAACCTGTCCCTGGGCTGTGATTCTTGATTGCGCAAGACTCATGAATTGACCTCTTCCGGCACAAGATGGAGCCATTACCTCGACAATGCAACTTGAGAATCCTACACTTGCTCCAGACAGGGAGTTGAGATCACGCCAACCGTCAGCGTTTTCTACGGCATCATTATTCGCATGTTTTTTGATGAACATGCTCCTCCTCGTTTTCATGCAGAGTATGCTGAATTCAAGGCAACAGTAGACATTCACCAACTTTGCACTCTTGCTGGTTTTCTACCCAGACGTGCCCAAGAACTGGTACTGGACTGGGCCGAACTGCATCAGGCCGAGTTGCTGGCTGATTGGGAATTGTGTCGCGAGCACCAACAGCCAAAGCCTATCGAACCTTTGAAATAGGAGGCCCCATTATGGATTGGGATGTCGTCTCCGCTGCAGTTATCGAACACCTGAAATTCTCGGTGACTTTTTCTGATGGGCTTTCGGGCCAAGTCCGGTTGTTGCCGTCTCATCTGTACGGTGTGTTCGCTCCCCTCAGTGATCCAGCCCTGTTCGAGCAGATTAAGGTAATGGACGGCTTTGTTTCCTGGCCAGGAGATATCGAGCTTGCTCCCGATGCGATGCATGAAGCCATTCGACAACATGGTGAGTGGGTTCTAGCCTGATTGTTCCTCGGGGTATCCCGGCGTGGGCCCTCATTCCCCGCGGTAGATCACGCAGTTGTCGGTCGTTTCAAAGACCTCGATCTGGCAGAGCTGTGGCAGGGCGGGCTTGAGCTGCTCCCAGATCCAGACCGAGATGTTCTCGGCGGTGGACAGGGGGATCAGGTCGTTCAGGAAGCGGTGGTCCAGCTTGGAAATCACCTGCTCCACGACCACCCGGGACAGGTCATCGAAGTCGATGATCATGCCGGTATCGCGGTCCACCTGCCCTTCCAGCAGCACGAAGAGCTTGTAGCTGTGGCCGTGCAGGTTCCGGCACTTGCCCGGGTGGTTGTAGATGAAATGGGCCGCTTCAAACCAGTATTCTTTGCGCAGGATCATGGCGCTCACGAAGAAAAGGCCCCGCATGGACGGGGCCTTTCATTCTAAGCCAAGCAGGGAAGAGAAAGCCTACAAGTGACCCGAAGCCGCCAGGGCGTTGAGGATCAGACCTACCGAGGTGAGGGCCGTCAGGTTCTCCTGCCAGTTGGATTCCCGCCGGATCCGCTGGGGCACAATCAGCGTGTCACCGGGTTCCACCGCCTTCCCACTCACCCAGGAGTCCAGAATCTGGCCGTTGGCCTTCACCAGGCGGATGTTCCAGGTGTCCGCGTTGCGGGTGGTTCCGCCCGCAAACCTGAGCAGTTCTGACGCTTTCATGCCGGACTTCAACTTGTAGGAGCCAAAAGGACTGGCGGTCTCGCCCACGACGTAAGCCACGTCCATCTTCCGGGGAATGATGACTTCATCTCCATCCAGGAGTTCTGTATCGAGATCTTTGTCGCCCTTCAGCGCCCCCTCGAAATCCACCACCATTCGGTTGAGCTTGGTGGTGCTCAAGTCATGCAAGATGGGCGGCCGCATTAACGTTCCCTTCTGCGTTTCTCCCGTCGGCGTCTTATCGAGCACCATCTTGGTCTCGTTCAGGCGACCCAGGATGTCGCTGATGGCAATAGAGTAGGGGCTGGCCCCAGCCTGTAGGGAGCGGAGCAAGATTCCTGCCTTAGGCATGGCTTCCACCGTCAGCCCACCAGCCCGCTGGATCACCTGGGTTAAGGTCGGCTTGTCCTGATCCATCACGTAGAACCCAGGACGAGCCACCTGGCCGGTGACATGCACGGTGCGGTGGATGTGGTAGTCCGGCTTCTCGTAGAGGCTGAGAACGTCGAACGGCTCGACCTTTGGGTTGAGCGTGTCGTCCTTCAGGGAGACGGGGCTGCCAGCCTCCGTGGAGAGCAGCTTGTCCAGGTCCAGGCGCAGGACCAAGCTGGGCTTGCCGTCCTTGGTGTGGGCCAACTCGGCGTAGAAACGGTTGGCCGAGAGCTGGGGAATGCCGGCGCGGAAGACCAGGTCCGAGGCCCGCATACCTTCGACCCAGGGGAACGTGCCCGGATGGGTGAAGGGTCCGCTCACGGTGACTTCACGGGGCAGGCGGAGCTCCGTGATGGCAAAGAAGGAGAGACGGTCCCTGGGTTCCAGAGCCAAGTTGTGGACCGGGTCCCCTTGCAGGGCCTTGGCTACATCGAAGGTGAAGAGTTCCTGGCGCTCGTCGCGGTAGGTGCGCACCACCTCGCCCCGGCCCAAATAGGTATCCGGCAGGAGCTGGTCCTGGCCCACCAGCAAGTCCTTCACCCGCATTCCGGGCTTGTGTTCGAAGCGCCCGGGCACGCGGACTTTGCCTGCCACTTCCACCACGCCTTCGGTCCGTTCCGTCTGAGCCAGAGCGCGCAGGGTGTCATTGAAGAACAGCTTCGTGCCGCGAAGGATCTGTTCCGTATTCGGCAGGTTCTGGACACTGATCACGCCACTCGGATTCACCCGCTGCAAGGTGAGGTAGCTGGCATAGGCCGAAGGCAGAACGCCGCCCATGAAACGGACCGCATCCCAGGCGCTCTCATTGGGGAGAATTTCCAATTCAAGGTTTGGTCCAGGAGACTCTGGTCTTACAGAGATATCAATCCCTGAGGCATCTTTCACCTTCCCGGACTTTTCAATGCCCTGGTCCTGTGTCAAACGCAGCACCGCCACCCGCAGGAAGGCTCCTTCCATGAGGATCCGCGTGCCCACCACCGGCACGAACACCACGTCCCCGCTCTGCAGGCTGAAGTTCACATTGCCCAAGCCCTCGGCCCGCAATGGGTAGAGGTCGAGGCGGTGAATCACTTGCCCGCCACGCACCACGCGAATGTCGCGAAAACTACCTGTAGCAGTTGGCCCACCGGCCAGGCTGAGCACGTTCACCAGCGAGCTGAGGCTCGGTACCAGGAACGAGCCGCCCTTGTAGACCTCGCCCAGGACAAAGACCCGCACCTCGCGCAGCTTCATCACCTGCATGTCTACCGTGGTACGGGAGTATTGGCGGCCCACCAGTGCCTGAACAGCCTGCTTGGCCTTGGCCAGGGTCAGACCCGCCACTTTGACGCTGCCCACCTTGGGGATGACGACCTCGCCCCGACCGTCCACCTGGGCGGGAACCTCGAAGGTGGCGCTGCCAAAAACATTCAAGGACAGGGTATCCCCCGTGCCCAGAACATAGTCCTCGGAGATTCCTCCTTCCGCAGTGGCCGAAGGGTTGGCCTGACGCATCCCGAAAAGATCCGAGGCGAACCGCTGCGGCCCCTTTTCCTTGGCCTTCAGGACCTTGATCTCGGCATCGATCCGGGCATTCTCGCGGGCCTCAAGCTCATCCTTTGACAGCCCACCCTTGCTGGATTCAGCGTCCTTGCTCTCGGCGACCCTGGCTGTCAGCGCACCCTTGTTTGGCGTGGGATCCAGTGTCTGCTGCAACTGGTTCTGCGGGGCGCCGACATACTGCTTCAGGTTCTGCAGGTCCAGGTCCGAAGGCGCCTGGGCGCCAGCTACCAGGCACGTGCACAACAGTCCCAATCGAATCGTCAGACGCATCGTCATTCCCTTGCATAAGTCCCGTGGGGCCAGTTCCACGCTAGCATGCGCCCGCACTCATGCCACGTGGTTTGGGCCAGTGGCTTCCTTCAAGTCCTGCAGCGGTCGCAGCGGCAGGATCACTCTGGCTGGATCCACCCGATCCCGGAAGGCCCGGACAGCCAGATACAGCAGACCCACAAGGCCCAGCAGGGAGACGAACGAGTGGCCCGGGAAGCGCAGCACCCGGGTCATGGTGAGCAGGGCAAGCCCCAGCAGGATCAAGGGCACCAACCAGGCCCGCTGCAGCCCGAGCCTATCCAAGAGGTAGTGATGCATGTGGCTGCGATCGGCGGTGCCCAAGGGCATCCCCTTCCATTTCCGCACGGACATCACCAGCGCCACGTCCACGGCAGGATAAGCGAGCACCCAAAGCATGAGGTTGCCATCGGTCACCGCAAAGATCTTGGCGGCAAGGATCGCGAACAGTGAGCCGAGCATGAGGCTGCCGCAGTCCCCCAGGAAGTGACGGGCCCGTGGGTAGTTCAGCAGCAGGACTCCCAGCAACCCGCCCGAGAGGTAGCCGCCCGAGGGGGCGTAGCCCAGCGCGGCACCAATGACCAGGAGCAGCAATAGGCTATAGCCCATGGACAGTCCGTTGACTCCGTCGATCAGGTTGAAGGCCTGCGGAACCGACCAGAACCAGAGGGCGAGCAGGGGGACCGTCAGCAGCAGGTGATTGGGCAGAATCAGACCCAGGAAATGGACTCCCGTCGCTTGTTTGGAGAGTTCTGGGGCGATGTGCAGCGCCAGGGCCACGGCCACGAGCAGCCCCAAACCGGCCTTGTAGCGCGACGGCAGGTTGAAGCGGTCATCGAGGAACCCCATCAGGGCCATGGCATGCACAGCAGTCCACTCAGCCCTTTCCAAGGGCAGGGGGCATTGGCCCACGGCCAAGAGACCAATGAGCAGGATCCACAGGGCCAGACCGGCGGTCCGGGGGGTGGGCTGATGATGGTGCTTGCGAGGATCGGGATGATCCGTCCAGCCCAGGGGAGCTACCCAGCGGATGCAGGCCAGGGAAGCCGCCAGAGCGAGGGAGACGCCGATGACCAGGGGGGCGAGGGTCGTGCCAGGGATGAATGGCATTCAAAGGCCCCGTGACAACATAAGGAGAGGGAAAAAGTCCCTGCAATCAGAAGAACGGTGGGCATTAGAAGAGAAAGGAAGTTAGAAAGACAATGATCCTGCGGTCTGATCTGACCCGCAAGGAGATTTCCGGTGACTGAAAGCGGAGGGTCTTTCGAATTTTGGATCGGTTGAGAGGTTTCTGTTTCTGTCGGCATCTCTCAATAAGGCTATAATCCCTAGTCAATAGAGTTGCTCATCATTCCGGCCTGGGTCGCCCGGCAGGTTGCGTCGTGTTATGCTGACCAAGCCGATTTTCACTTGCTTCCCTTCGGCGGCGACCTCTGCAGGAAGCCCACCTCCCCCTCCTGATCCAGGACTCGGCGGAAGGGTTTCATGGAGCGATCGCGGGAGATCCGGACGCGTGAGCCGGTCTCAGGGGAGTCCATTGGGCCTGAGGGCCCAGGAGAACGCATGAATGCATTGAAATTCCACCCCACCACCGTCTCGGTGGACCTGGGCGACGCGCCCATCAGTCTCGAGACCGGCCGCATCGCCAAGCAGGCCCACGGCGCCGTCGTGGTCCGCCAGGGCGACACCATGGTCCTCGTGGCCGTGTGCTACGGCACCCCCCGGGAAGGCATCGACTTCTTCCCCCTGACCGTGGACTACCGTGAGCCCGTGCTGGCCGCAGGCAAGATCCCCGGCGGCTGGTTCA
>CAIQPH010000056.1 GCA_903873655.1 uncultured Holophagaceae bacterium
ACGGCCCCAATTGGCAAAGCTCAGACGAAAGAAACCAGGCGCTCAGCGCCTGGCTCCACTTCTACAATCACCACAGGCCCCACTCGGCCTTAGGTGGTCAGCCCCCAGCCTCAAGGCTGAACAACCTCGTTGGCAACGACAACTAGATCCAGGTCTCCGGCACGCGGACCTCGCCCGCAGGCACCTTCGACCAGTCGAAGCTCTGGACAAGGTCTTCGGGGCTGCAGGGCTCGGGGCGCTCCAGGCAACCCAGGCTCCAGCCCAGCCAGCCGGTGATCTCCACTGGGGTGACCTGGCAATTCGACAACCCCTCGACCCCCAAGGCCCCGGCCCGCTTGCCTAGCCGACTGCCGTCGGACGCAGTCACCAGGCCCAGGTGCGCGTAGGCGGGACGCGGGAGGCCAAGGGCTTCCTGAAGCCGGATCTGGGTGGCAGTCACGGATCGCAGGTCGGCTCCGCGCACCACCTCGGTCACGCCCTGGGCCCCGTCATCCACCACCACCGCCAAGTGGTAGGCGAAGCAACCGTCCCTCCGGAAGAGCAGCGGGTCGCCGGTGAGGGAACCGGGATCATCGGCCTGGGCTCGAAGCAGGAGGTCCTCCCAGGCCACCCGTCCATCGGGAAGGCGGAATCGCAGGGCGCGGTCGAAACCTTCCCAGGCGCGCTCCCGGCAGCGGCCCGGGTAGGGGCGCAGGCCGTCCTCCACATGGGGCGCCGAAGCCAGCAGCTGCAGGTCCCGGCGGGTGCAGACACAGGGATAGAGCCGACCCGCCTCCCGCAGTCGCGCCAGGGCCTCGTGATAGCGACTGCTTCGTTCCGACTGCCACACCACCGGAACGTCTGATTCCAGGCCAAGGGCCGCCAGATCCCGCAACTGGACTACGCCCAGCTCCCGCCGACAGCGGGGCCCATCCACATCCTCCATGCGGATGATCCAGCGCCCACCGGCGGCGCGGATCGACAGCCAGGAGGCCAGCGCCGTGCGCAGGTTCCCCAGGTGGAGGACACCGGTGGGCGAAGGAGCGAAGCGGCCGAGGACCATCCGATTAGCATAGGAGCATGAATCTCCTCCGCCGCCTGCCTCCGCTCCTGCGCGCCCTGCTGGCGCAGGCCTTGGCCTTTGCGGGCTTACTTGCCCTGGCCGGGCTGGGGCTGCGGTTCCCGGGGTACGTGTGGGTGCTGCTGCAGACGGTCCTGGTGGTCTTCCTATCCCGGAGCCTGACCTTGAGCCCCCGCTGGGCCTTCATGCAGGCGGCCCTGCCCTTCCTGGTGCGGGCCCTCTGGGCGGCACCCATCCCCGCCTGGGTGTATCTGGCGCTGTTCCTCGCCATGGTCCTGATCTTCGGCGGAGGGCTGATCAGCCGCGTGCCGCTCTACCACGCCAGCGAGGATGCCTGGGAGAAGCTGGCGGGCCTGCTGCCGGAGAAGCCTGGCCTGCGCTTCGTGGACCTGGGTTGCGGTTTCGGCGGGCCCGTGGCGCACCTCGCCCGGGCCAGGCCTGATGCGTTTTTCACCGGCGTCGAGGCCTCGCCCTTCACCTGCCTGGTGGCCTGGCTGCGCTGCCTGCCTTGTGCCAATGCCCGCATCCGCCTGGGCAGCCTCTGGCGCACGGACCTCGCCGGCTGCGACGTGGCCTACGCCTTCCTCTCGCCCGTCCCCATGCCCGCCCTCTGGGCCAAGGTGCGGCGCGAGATGCAGCCCGGCAGCCGGTTCATCAGCCACAGCTTCGACGTACCCGGTGAAACGCCCCACCGCGTCATCCCCGTCAAGGGGCGCGAAAGCGCGCGACTGCTCATTTGGGATCTGTGACTACCAACCGAGCAAATAAGCGAAGATCAGTGGCACCACGATGGTGGCGTCGCTTTCGATGATGAACTTCGGGGTATCCACACCCAGCTTGCCCCAGGTGATCTTCTCGTTGGGCACGGCGCCGGAGTAGGAGCCGTAGCTGGTGGTGCTATCGCTGATCTGGCAGAAGTAGCCCCAGAGCGGCACTTCAGTCAGTTCGAGATCCTGGTGGAGCATGGGCACCACGCAGATGGGGAAGTCCCCGGCGATGCCGCCGCCGATCTGGAACATGCCCAGGGTCCCGGCCTTGGTGACCTCCTGGTAGTGCCCGGCCAGCCAGGTCATGTACTCGATGCCGGTGCGCACGGTATGGACGTTCTTCACGTCGCCCCGGATGACGGCGGCGGCGTACATGTTGCCCAGGGTGCTGTCCTCCCAGCCCGGCACGACGATGGGCACGTTTTTTTCCAGGGCTGCCAGCATCCAGGAGTGTTTCGGATCGATCTGATGTGAGGGCTTCAGCACACCGGACTTCAGCACCTGCTGGAAGAACTCGTGGGGGAAGTAGCGCTCCCCGGCCCGGTCGGCCCGGGCCCAGACATCCAGCATGGCCTTCTCCATGCGGCGCATGGCTTCCATCTCGGGAATGCAGGTGTCGGTCACCCGGTTCATGTGGCGGCTAAGCAGGGCCGCCTCGTCCAGGGGCGTGAGATCCCGGTAGTGGGGTACCCGCTCATAGAAGTCGTGGGCCACCAGGTTGAAGATGTCCTCTTCCAGGTTGGCGCCGGTGCAGACGATGAGGTGCACCTTGTCCCGGCGGATCATCTCGGCGAAGGAGAGGCCCAACTCGGCGGTGCTCATGGCCCCGGCCAGGGTGACCATCATCCGGCCACCCTGCTCCAGGTAGACCCGG
>CAIQPH010000057.1 GCA_903873655.1 uncultured Holophagaceae bacterium
GACGAGGCGGACAACGCCGACTGGTGGCGCGGCAACATCCGGCCCGACGACTGGGAACTCTGGTGGCGCAACTACACCGCCTTCAACGTGCGGCTGGCCGCGCTGGCCCAGGAGGGCGGCGTGGAGTGGTACAGCCTGGGCACCGAGATGGCCTCCACGCATCCGTTCCCGGAGCGGTGGCGGCACCTGGCTTCCAAGGTGCGCCGGGTCTTCAAGGGCAAGCTGGTCTACAGCGTGAACTTCGACAGCCATGACAGCTTCACCTTCGGTGACTGTCTCGACGTCATCGGTGTCAACACCTATGATCCGATCGCCAAATACGACGAGTACCCCGCCCCGGTTCAAATTCGAGACGCCTGGTGGTGGATCGTGTACAAGGCCCGCACTCTGACGGCCCGCTTCCAGCGGCCCGTGATGATCACCGAGGTGGGCTATCCCTCCGTGGCCCACGCGCACAGAGGACCCTGGGACTTCCGAACCGACAAGCCCCTCGATCTCGACCTCCAGGACCTGCTTCTCAAGGGCGCGTTCGGCGTGCTGCGCCACTGGAGCGACGGCGACGCGGTGTTCTACTACCTCTACGGCGAGAACCTCAACGTGAAGCCAGTGGGGGGACCCCAGGACCGCACCTATGCCGTCTGGGGCAAACCCGCCGAGGCCACCCTGCGGAAGTACTTCCGCGAGCCCATCTGGGATCGCCATCTCCCCCCCAGGCCCGAGGACATTCACGAGGCGGTGGTGCAATCCCTGGTGAGCTGGCACCGGAAGGTGCGGGACTACGAGGACGCCGACCTGCCCCCCTGGGTACTGGACTGGGAGGCCCGGCACCCGGCGGATGCCGCGGAAGCCCTGGCCATCCTCATGAAAGAACCGGCCCCCGCCCGCAGGATTCCAAAGGGAGAAGAACGCTGAGCGGCGCCTCAGGCACGGATCTGTGCGATTTCTAAATTACACCTTGGTCCTCAGCCGAAGGTAGACTCAGAAATAGCCATGAGCCTGCCACCCCGCCCCCGCCACCTGGCGCAACCCAACCTGCCCACCAAGACCCTCCTGGTGGTGGAGGACGACCGCGCCACCCTGAGCCTCTACCGGGCGGGCCTGAAGGGGCTCCAGGGCTTCAAGATCATCATGGCCGAGAATGGCGGCCAGGCCCTGGAAATGCTCCGGGAGGAACCTGTCGATGTCCTCGTGACCGACCTGAACATGCCCATCATGGACGGCTTCAACCTCATCGCCAAGGTGAGCCGTTTCTATCCCCAGGTGCCCATCATCGTGATGACAGGCCTCGACGAGAGCCAGCACCTGAACACCCCCCTGCAACTCGGGGCCATCCGGATCCTGACCAAGCCGCCCCGGCTCACCATCCTCATGGACGCCATCCGTACTGCCTCTCAGTTCGAGCCTGCCGGCATGGTCCGGGGCATCGGGCTGAACAGCATCCTCCAGCTGCTGAACTGGGAGAAGAAATCCTGCTCCCTGACCGTCAAATCCGAAGCCGGGATGGGCCTGATGTACCTGAAGGAAGGCGAGATCGTACACGCAGCCTACCGGGCCGAGGAGAGTCTGGCTGCAGCCTATGAAATCCTTGCCTGGGATCGGCCGGATATCGAATTCGTCGAGACCTGCCGGGTGGAGCAGACCATCAACTTGCCCCTGACCGAACTCCTGATGAACGCAGCCATCCTTTCCGACCACCGACGACCCGAATTCGGCGAGGCCTGAGGCAGGGTCTCGTCCCTTTTTCGTGGTCTTCCTGTCTTCGTGGTTCAAGGTTCCTTGTCGGTTTGACGGTCCGATGGATGCCGGACCGGACATTGGTCAATAAAAGGCCCATTTCAGTCAAAAAATAACCTTTGGGTCCTCCAAGCACCGGCTCTGCGGAATAATGTCGCCTGTGCGGCCCTGCGGGGCCCCCTTCTAAGGCAGATCACCCATGTCCCAGCTGAAGCCCTTCCGCGCCTACCGCCCCCGGCCTGAACTTGCCGCCCAGGTGGCCTCCGTCCCCTACGACGTGGTGAACACCCAGGAGGCCGCCGAACTGGCCAAGGGCAACCCCTACTCTTTCCTCCATGTGGGCCGGCCCGAGATTGATCTGCCTCCAGGCATAGACGTCCACGCCGATGAGGTCTACGCCAAGGGCGTGGCCAATCTGCAGGCCCTGATCGCCAATGGCACCCTCTTCCACGAGAACACGCCCTGTCTCTACGTCTACCAGCAGCGTATGGGCGACCACGTGCAGGCAGGCCTGGTGGGCCTCTGCTCAGTCGAGGAATACGAAACGGGCCAGATCAAGCGCCATGAGTTCACCCGCAAGGACAAGGAGGACGACCGCACCCGCCACGTCACGGAACAAGCCGCCAACGCTGAGCCCGTCTTCCTCACCTACCGGGCCGTGCCCTACATCGACCACATCGTGAACGACATCCGCAAGCAGCTGCCCGTCTACGACGTGGTCACGCCAGACGGCATCGGCCACACCGTGTGGGTCGTCTCGGGCGAGACCGTGGTCTACGAACTGGTGCACCTCTTCAACGGTGTGGATGCTCTCTACATCGCCGATGGCCACCACCGGACCGCCGCTGCCATCCGTTATGGCCAGGCCCGCCGCGCCGAAGGCAGGGCGAACGGCGTCGTGCTGGATGGCGACGAGCCCTTCGAGAGCTTCATGGCCGTGGTCTTCCCCCACGACCAGCTGAAGATCATGGACTACAACCGCGTGGTGAAGGACCTCAACGGCCTGAGCCAGGAGGCCTTCCTCGCCAGGATCCGCGAGAAGTTCGACGTGGCCGTGTCGGCTCATCGCGCCCCCCAAGCGCCCACCACTTTCGGGATGTACCTGGACGGCAGTTGGTATGAGCTGAAGGCCAGACCCGGCACTTTCCCCGCCGGCGATCCCGTGCGCGGCCTGGACGTGAGCATCCTGCAGGAGAACCTGCTGGCTCCCGTCCTCGGCATCGACGATCCCCGTACCAACACCCGCATCGACTTCGTCGGTGGCATCCGGGGCATGGATGAGCTGGAGCGCCGCGTGAAGGAAGGCTATGCGGTGGCCTTCGCGGTCCATCCCACGTCCCTCACCCAGCTCATGTCCGTGGCCGATGCAGGCGAAGTCATGCCGCCCAAGTCCACCTGGTTCGAACCCAAACTGCGCTCCGGACTTCTGGTCCGCATGTATGAAGGTTGAAGGGAGCACCCATGCACATCCTCATCGCAGACGCCTTTGATGCCAAGCTGCCAGAGCGCCTCGCCGCTTTCGGAGCAGTGAGCAGCGACCTGGCCACCCTCGGCCAGGCCCACGTCGTCCTCGTCCGCTCCAAGACCAAGGTCGATGCCGACCTTCTGGCCAAGGCCCCGAACCTCAAGCTCGTGATCCGCGGCGGCGTGGGCATGGACAACGTGGACAAGAAGCTGTGCGCCGAAAAAGGCATCAAGGCCGTGAACACACCCAGGGCCAGTAGCGTGGCCGTGGCGGAAATGGCCATGGCCTTCATGGTGGCTATTCCCGCCCGCCTCATCGAGGCCCATACCTCCATGAAGGAGGGCAAGTTCCTCAAGAGCGAGCTCAAGCGCACGGAGCTCTTCAAGAAGACCCTGGGCCTCGTCGGTGCCGGTGCGATCGCCAGCGAAGTGGCCACCCGCGCCAAGGCCTTCGGCATGGAGGTGCTCGCCTTCGATCCCTTCCTCAAGGAGCACCCCATCGCCAAGCTGGTGAGCCTCGACGAGCTTGCCGCCAAGGCCGACGTCATCAGCCTGCACACGCCTCTTACGGATGAGACCCGGGGCATGGTCAATGCCGCGCTCATCGCCAAGCTGAAGGACGGCGCCATCCTGATCAACACGGGCCGGGGCAAGTGCATCGTGGAAGCCGACGTGGTGGCGGCCCTCACCAGTGGCAAGCTCAGGGCCTACTGTACCGACGTGTGGCCCAGCGACCCACCCCCGGCCGACTGCCCGCTGCTCACCGCCCCCAACGTCTTCATGGCCCCGCACATCGGCGCCAGTTCCAAGGAAAACCTCGGCCGCATCGGCGACGAGGTGGTTCTGATTCTTCAGGATTTCAAAGCGTAAAATCTCACCGCCAAGACGCCAAGGCGCCAAGAAAAACACCTTTCTTGCTTTCTTAGCGTCTTGGCGCCTTGGCGGTAATCCTTTTTCTTTGGCTTCTGGAGGAACCCATGACCCATCGCGTGATCAACTTCTACGCCGGCCCCGCCGGCCTGCCCCTACCAGCCCTTGAGCGGGCCCAGGAGGAGCTGCTGGACTTTGCTGGCACCGGCATGTCCGTCATGGAGATCAGCCACCGTGCCAAGGAATATGAGGCTGTGCACGACGAGGCCATCGCCCTCACCAAGGAGCTGATGGGGCTGCCGTCCAACTACACGGTGCTCATGCTCCAGGGGGGCGCCCACCTCAGCTTCGGCATGATCCCCTTGAACCTGCTGCGCGGCGGCCGCAAGGCCGACTACATCGTCACCGGGAACTGGGCGGAGAAGGCCACCAAGGAGGCCAAGCTCGTGGCCGGCGACAACGTGCGCGTGGCCGCCAGCACCAAAGAGCAGAAGTTCAGCCGCCTGCCCTTCGCCAGCGAGCTGAAGGTCGGGCCGGACAGCGCCTTCGTGCACTTCACCTCGAACAACACGGTGGAAGGAACCCAGTGGCACGAGTTCCCCAAGGTCGGCAATGTGCCCTACATCTGCGACATGAGCAGCGACTTCATGTGGCGGCCCTTCGACGTCAGCCCCTTCGGCCTGATCTACGGTGGCGCCCAGAAAAACCTCGGCCCCAGCGGCGTCACCCTCACCATCATCCGCGAGGACTTCCTTGCGATGTGCGAGGCCCAGGACCTGCCCAGTTATCTGCGCTACAAGATCCACGCCGAGAAAAACAGCCTCTACAACACCCCGCCCACTTTCGGCATCTACATCCTGCGGAACGTGTTGGCCTACAACAAGAGCATCGGCGGCCTGGCGGCCATCGAGGCCAACAACAAGAAGAAGGGTGAGTTACTATACGGCTGCATCGACAAGCACTCGGGCTTCTACAAGGGCTTCGTCACCGAGAAGGCCCACCGCAGCCTCATGAACGTGGACTTCTTCCTGCCCAGTCCCGAGCTTGACGACCAGTTCGTGAAAGAGGCCAAGAAGGCCGGCATGGTGGGCCTGAAGGGCTACCGCGACATCGGCGGCATCCGGGTTAGCACCTACAACGCCGTCACCGTGGACAACGTGAAGACCCTCGTGGACTTCATGGAGCAGTTCGTGAAGGTGAACGGATAACCCGAGAGCGGAGCCCTCTCGCGCAGAAAATGGGCGCCGGTTCCGGCGCCCATTTTCTGCGTCAGGAGGAGGCTGCCAGGGAACCACCCACACTATTCTTGGGGATTGCCACTCCCCAGCCGATGACAAGCAGGCGCCCCCCCGCGCCCCGGAGCCCGCCCACCGAATGGATACGCCACCAATTTGGCTCGACCACCTCAAGCTCCTCGCCGCCGCCGAGACGGTACGCCTGGAGGCCATCGGCCGCGACGGCCTCGATGAATTGGTCGCCAAGGGCCTCATCCAGAAGGACGAGCGGCCCAAGCAGGCCAGCCTGGAACTCCGCTATGAAACCCTGCAGGAATCCCATCGCCAGATCCTGGAGGCCCGGGCCTGCGCTGACCGGCTGCTGCGCCGGATGGCGCCAAGGTCCCGCCTCGCCGGGCTGCTGCCCATCGGGTCCCCGCCCCGCCCGGGCCCAGATGATCCGGATGTTCTCCAGCTCATGAGCCTCCTGGAGCAACTGAACATCCAGGTCCGGGGAGTGGGTGATCTCGACCAGGTGCCGGCCCATCTAGACCGGATCCAGGACTACATCCAGGTGGAGGGCCGGGAGTGCCTGGACCGCCTGGCGGACACGGACCGCGAGATCGACCTGCTCCAAAAGCAGGCCCCGCCGGGCACCCTGGTGGAGCCCGAGGGCTTCTTCACCCTCACCCAGGCCGGGGAGTCGGTCCTGCCCGAAGCCCCCGTCCTGGAGGCCTTCGAGGCCGTCCTGCAGACCGCCTTCGGGCCCCTCACCCACCGCAGCGGCAGCTCCGCCCACTTCCGGGAGGATCCCGCCAGCCTGCTGGCCTTCCTGCTCGAGGGGGTGGCCCAGGGCGGGCGGCCCTCTGCTCTGGTCTCCGAATACGAGAACCTGCTGGACGCTTACGACAGGGTCGCCATCTATTCAGACCTTCGCTCCCTGCGCGCCAAGACCGCCTTCCTGGTGCGGCTCCTGCGGAACTCCCGGGACGAGCCCAAGCGCGCCTACCTCTGGTGCAACCGGGAACGCCTGCAGGCCCTGGTGAGCCGGGTGCGGCCTCTGGTGCCAGGCTCCATCGCGGCCTCCGGCTGGCACCTGCCCTATGCCGTGGACCTGTTCCTGGTGGACGGCAACGCCGCCGGGGACGAGGAGCAGTTGGACCTGCGGGCCCGGCTCTTCGGGGCCGTCCACCGCATCCAGTCTGAGCTGCTGCAGGACACCCGCATCGCCGACGGACAGTCCGTGCACCTCAGGCTGGCCATCATGCACGCAGCCCGGGTCCGTAACTTCTCTCCCGGCATCCTCATGGAGCGGTTCATCCGCCAGGCCTACGAGGCCGTAATGGAGGCTGCTCACGCCGCCCCCTATGACCTGGGCGACCGGGGGACCCGGCTGCTCTTCGGCGCCCACCTGGCCCACGCCGCTGGGTTCGCCAAGAGCCGTCTCCAGCCCTGCCTGACCGCCTTCCGCGCCATCCAGGAGCAGCTGCAGCTCGGCGGCCACTTCGAGGTCCCCGTCCAGGCCCAGCTTCACGCGTTCGCCACCCTGGACCGCCTGGAGCGGCTGGGCGCACCGGTGCCACTGGACACCTACGCGGGCACCCTGGCTCGGCTGCGCAAACGCCTCAACCACCACAAGGTCGTGTCCCGCGCCTTCCGCACTGAGCCAGCCGTGGCCGGCGATAAGGCGGCCCTCCTCTCCAACCTCTGCGCCCGGGCCTGCTTCGACGGCCTGGTGGTTCCCCCAGATGCCCGGCGCCATCCGGATGTAGGCATGGCCGGCCTCTACGAGGGCAAGGAGGCCGGGCTGCCACCCGCCCTCGGCAGCCCCTTCGGGTCCTTGATGCTTGTTTAGCCAAGCCCAGATGACGAAGTGGCCTGCGGGGCAACCGAAGGCGCGTAACATGGTCCCCTCAAGGAGAACCGGTGGGAACGAATAGCTGGATACTGATCATCGTGGCTTCGTTTTTCGGCTACATGATCCTGGCCGTGCACTATGAGGAAAAGCGGGCCACGGACCGGCGGAAGGTCAACCTCGGCCCACCGGAAGGTATGACAGAAAGGCGCTTCGGCAAAGACCGGCGGCGGGACTCTCTGACCTACTTCCTGGGGTGGGTGCTGAGGTCCCAGCTGAAGCGGCTGGCGGGGCTGGTGAAACCGAACGGCGCCTCTGGAAACTGACGCTGGGCTGGTCCGCCTGATTCACCGAGAACAGCGGAAAACATGAAGACGCAGGCCCCAATCCACCCCGGCTCATCGAAGGAAGGCAGAAACGTCATGCCTCCGCAGGTTGCCGAAGGGTGGCCACGATCTCCTCGATGCGGGCGTCCTTCTCCGTCCACATGGTCTGCACGAAGGCCTGCATGCGGGCGCGGAAGGCGGGATCGCCTTCGTAGTCGCCATCCAGCAGGTCCCTCGGGATCTCCCGCTCAAGGACGCGCACCACCACCTGCTTCACCTTCCCCGACAACAAGTCCCAGAAGCTGGGCACCCCTTCCGGGTAGACGATGGTGACGTCCAGCAAGGCGTCGAAGCGCTCGCCCATGGCGGAGAGGGCCGTGGCCAGGCCACCCACCTTGGGCTTGAGCAGGTGCCGATAGGGCGACTGCTGCTCACCATGTTTGGCGCGACTGAATCGTGTGCCTTCGAGGAAGTTCATCACCGAGGTGGGGATCTGGCGGAACTTCTCACAGGCTCTACGGGCGGTCGCCAGATCCACGGCGCGGCTGCCGCTCCGGCGTTTCATGAATGGGAAATCCAGCGCCCACCAGGCCAGCCCCATGACTGGAACATAGAGCAGCTGCCGCTTGAGAAAGAACTTCAGGAACGGCACGCGGCGGTGGAAGACTTTCTGCAGCACCAGGATGTCCACCCAACTCTGGTGGTTGCTGCTCACCAGGTACCAGCCACGGCGGCGCAGACCTTCCAGGCCCTTCACGTCCCAGCGGATGCGCTGCACCGTGGCCATCCAGACGCCATTCACGGCGATCCAGCCCTCAGCCAGGGCCACGAGCACCCGATCCGACCCGCGGCGGACAGCACCGAAGGGCAGGGCCAGCTTCACCAGTGCCACCGGAATCATGCTGGAGAAGACGGCCACAGCATTCGCCGCCAGCACGGAACTGGCGAAGCTGCCCTTGAGTGTGTGCCAGACGTATTTGAGCATTCGCCAATCCTGACCGTAACTTGAAGCCGGATCGAACAGCATAGCGAAGGCCACACGATCAGGCCAGACCGGACGATCAGCCCCAGCCCAGTTCCTTCAGTCGCGCCTCGCTGATGCCGAAGTGATGGGCGATCTCATGGATGACGGTGGTGGTGACCTGCTCGCGCAGGGCGTCCTCGTCCTCGCAGTCCTCCAGTAGCGGCCCCCGGTAAATCGTGATGCGGGGCGGCAATTCACCGGATTCCCTTGGCCCCCCCGTAAGGGCGCGGCCCGAGTACAGACCGTAGAGGGTCTCGTCCTCCGGGACGCCCAGGTCATCGAGGAGCGCCTCCGGCGCCCAGTCCTCGATGGCGATGGGTACACCGTCCAGGTAAGACCGGAACTCCGCCGGAACCCGCGCAAGCGCCTCGTCCACCAACTCGCGAAAGGCCCCCGCAGACACATGCATGGAACGAGGTTACACGCATTAAGGACAGTGCCCCCAGAGGGGTGATAGCCAGGGCACCTGGCGCGTGACTTGGCGCCAGAGGGGCCAGGCCATTGGAACGGAGATCCAGGCTTTCTAATCTGGCTTAGGCAACTCACAATCCATCGAGACATGACAAGGAGGTGCTGCAATGAGTTTGGACACCATCTTCGTGAATATTCCCGTCAAGGACCTTAATAGATCGGTCGCCTTCTATATGAAGCTCGGATTCAAGAAGCATCCGGTTTTTCAATCAGAGGATGCTTCATGCTTGTGCATTAGTGAGCACATCAACCTCATGGTTCAGACGGAAAACAACTTCAAGAGGTTTACCGCCAAACCCATCGCAGACCCTGCTACGACCACTGGCGTGCTTCTATGCTTGCACTGCGACAGCCCCGCCCATGTCAACGAGCTCGTCGGTCAGGCAATCCGCGCAGGTGGATCAATCCATGACCAACCCCAAGACCTTGGCTTTCTGTATTCCCACGGTTTCACTGATCCCGATGGCTACATCTGGAAGTTGAATCATATTTATCCGGAGTGAATGCACATTCAACCTCGGCAAAGTCTCTCCGCGTTTATGATCAAGTTCGAGGAGGCCTGGCATGATCCGCTGGCCTGATCGTTACGCCCCAGGCCAGGCGCCGGTCCACGTGCGCAACGAACTCCTCATCGAGGCGCCAGCCGAGATCGTCTGGGCCTGGCTGGTTCAGGCTCCGGCGTGGCCTACCTGGTATCCGAACTCGCACGATGTCCGCATTCGAGGTGGGTCGTCCGGTCAGCTCGAGCCCGACACCTGCTTCAGGTGGCGCACGTTCGGCGTCTCCATTCGTTCCACAGTCCTGGAATTCGTTCCGCCTGAGCGGATTGCCTGGAACGCCTTCGGCATCGGCGTGGAAGCGTACCACGCCTGGCTCCTCACACCCATCCCGGGTGGCACGCATGTACTCACCGAAGAGACCCAGCACGGCTGGGCGGCGCGGCTCGGGCATCTGCTCCTGCCGGGGCGGATGTCGCGGTTCCATCAACTCTGGCTCGAGCGCCTCAGTAAAATGGCGCGAGGGGGTCCACCCTCCCCAGGGGGCGTCCGACCCAGCGTTCCAGAGAACTCACTGCGTTAGCCGCTGAAGACCAGCGTTGGACATCTTGGGAGAGCACCATGCAGATGACCGGCATTCCTTTCGGGATCACGGACTGGTCGAGGGTGGAGCCCTCGCTGCACCCAGGGACGACAGGAACAGCGACTTGGCGCTCCCGCACTTTTGGCAAGCTGCGCGTCCGGTTGGTGGATTACTCGCCAGGCTACCTGGCTGATCATTGGTGCCACAAAGGACACATCCTGCTCTGTCTCGAAGGCGAATTGCACACCGAACTGGAAGATGGGCGTACGTTCGTTCTTTCGCCTGGCCTGAGTTATCAGGTTGCCGACGACGCCGAACCCCATCGCTCGTCCACGTCGATCGGGGCAAAGCTCTTCATTGTCGATTAGCCTGGGGACCTACTTCGAGAGCCCAGTTCAACATCAGGTGTCACCATGCGACTTCAAGTTCTGACCATGGCCCTTTCCTCCCTGGTGCTTTGCGCCCAGGCACCTACGCTGGATCCCTTCGCGCCCTTGCGGTTCCTCGTCGGGGACTGGAGCAGCGTGGAAGGCGGAGGGGAACCTGGAAAGGCCAGTGGCGGGGAATTGTCCCTGCGGATCGAACTCGACGGCAAGGCCATGGTGCGCCGCAGCTTTGCGGAGTTTCCCGCCCAGCAGGGCCGGCCCGCCCTGCGGCATGACGATCTCACTCTGGTGTTCGTCGAGGATGGCAAAGCCAAGGCGCTCTATGTGGACAACGAGGGCCATGTCATCCACTACCTCTTGACGGCCCTCCAGGGGTCGGAGGGTGTTGTTTTCCTTAGCGAGGGCACTCAGGGCCCCCGCATGCGCCTCACCTACCAGAAAACGGGCACCGATAGCCTGGAGTTGGCGTTTGAGGTGGCACTCCCTGGGAAGGACTTCGTGACCCACGTCAGGTCAAAAATGAGTCGTAAGAAATAGGAGGAGTCCTCCTCGCCACCAAGAAGGGAATGCACCATGGTCATGCGCATCGTCAGGCTCGGTAGCCCACGGGCGGAGGATGAGGGCACGCGGATCGGCACGGTCCGCCGTTCCCCGCGCGGTGTGCCCAAATCCGAGTTCGCGGCGCGGAACTGGTACGACGTGTGGTTGCCCAACTTGGCGCCGAGCCCCCAGACGATAAAGCTGGGCCAGGAGGCCGCATCACCTGCACAGTGGGTCGCCTTCACCAGGGAGTACCGCGCTGAAATGGCAACGCCCGAGAACCGTCACGTCATCGAGCTGCTCGCCACACTGTCCCACCAGAGCAACTTCTCGGTGGGCTGCTACTGCGAGGATGAAACACACTGTCATCGCTCAGTGCTTCGCGAACTTTTGGCCGAAAAGGGGGCCCTGCTTGAGGGATGAAAAGGCCAAGTCCAATGGGATCCAATGGCTTCCCGACGTGGAGGACCACGACTATCCCGCCGCAGAGTCCTATCTCCGCCTCCTGCATCCAGAGGAGCAGGTGGCCGCCATGGTGGAACGCTTGAAGCTTGCGACCATCATCCAGTTCAAGGCCAAGGACATTTTCCGGGCTTCCCGGTTGTCGCTTCTGGGCGTGAGCAACTCACACGTGGACAAGGACCGGAAGAAAATCAAGAAAGGGCTGCCGCTATCGCCCCTCCTGCTGGTCCGTGAGGAAACCACCGGCAGGGTCGTGATCGCGGATGGGTACCACCGCCTTTGCGCGGTCTACGATTTCGACGAAGACGCCTGGATTCCTTGCAAGATCATTTGACGGCTCATCCCGCGGAACCACCATGACCGACCCCTTCCAGACGCGACTTCGCGCCCTTTCCGATGCCGAGTTGCACCAGTACCTGGAGAACCACCTCGATTACCGCACTGACGCGGTCGAGGCGGCTCTTGCGGAACTGGACCGGCGGAATCTGAAGCTGTCCGGCGAAGACCGGATGCGGATCAGAGCGGCCCTCGGACAGCGCGAGGCGGTCGTGCTGGCGCGACTGGATCACAGCTTCGTGACCCGCCTCGGCGATACCACCGCCGCCCGCCTGGCCCGCATCCGGTTCGTCACCGCAAGCATGCTCGCGGTGGGTCTCGGCATCGCCCTGACCATTTACCTGCTCGCCACGCCCGGCGGTGCCAATCCTCTGGGGCTCGAGCCGGAGGACAGCAAGAAGTACCTGCGCGAGATGGAGGTCTTCGGCGGGAAGGCGAATCTGCTGGCCAGCCAGATCAGGGGCGCCTGGAATGGCTTGTGGCACGGGCGCAACCTGGCCGTCACAGTGGGCGGTCTCACGATCCTCCTGGCCTTGGCTTTCTGGTTCATCGCCACCCGACGTACCCGGGACCTGGATGAGCTCCAGGATTAAATTCATTTCTTTCTTGATGGAGGCAATCGATGACTCCGGCCCTGCTGCTCGTGGACATCCAGAACGACTCCTTCCCCGGTGGGGCCATGGAGCTGTCGGTGGAGGATCTCTGCGCCGCGCTGTGAAGCCGGGGCTGCATTCGCGCAATCGGCACGCCGGGGGCTACGACTTCCCGCGGCTGGTCGAAGCCAGCCCCCAGTTAGGGGCCTTCGTGCGAACCGCCCGACATGGCGGCCCTTCCATCGACTTCGCTGATCCGGTGGCGGTGAAGGCCCTCAACCGGGCCCTGCTGGCGGAAGCCTATGGCATCCGCGATTGGGATCTCCCGCCCGGCTACCTGTGCCCGCCTCTCCCGGGCCGGGCAGACTATGTGCATCACTTGGCTGATCTCCTGGCCGCAGATGGGGATGGCACCCCCCCGCAAGGCGCGACGATCCGCGTGCTGGACGTGGGCGTGGGCGCCAGCGCCGTCTATCCGCTCATCGGGCAGCGGGACTATGGCTGGACCTTCGTGGGCTCCGAGGTCGACGCGCCTGCCCTGGCCTCGGCCTTGCGCATCCTCGAGGCGAATCCGGATCTTGGCGAGAACATCACCCTGCGTCGGCAGACAGACCGAAACGCAATCTTCAGAGGGGTGATCCAGGCTAGTGAGCGCTTCGACCTGACGCTCTGCAACCCGCCTTTCCACGGCTCCATGCGGGCGGTCCGCGAGGCGGCCCAGGCGAAATGGCGCAAGCTGGGACGCGCGGCTCAGGGCCCCGCACGGAACTTCGGCGGCCAGGGTGTGGAGCTCTGGTGTGAAGGCGGCGAGGCTGGCTTCATCCGCCGCATGATCACGGAGAGCCTCGAACTGAACGATCGGGTCCGCTGGTTCACCACCCTGGTCTCGAACTCCGCGTCCCTGCCCGCCGTGCACCGCGCCCTGCGGCAGGCGGAGGCCCTGGACATCCGCACGGTGCCCATGGCCCAAGGGCAGAAGCAGAGCCGCTTCGTCGCCTGGAGCTTCCTCATTGCCGAGGCCCGCCGGTCGTTCAGATCGACCTAGAAGGCACAAGAAGATGAAAAGCGTGGACAGGATTAACAGGATAAAAAGCAGGATGAACAGGATTCAAACGCCTTCATCTTGTTAATCGAATCTTTCAATCCTGTTAATCCTGTCTCGCTTTTTTTAGAAGACCGACCAGCCCGTGCGGGTGGTGAAGCGATCCAGCGCCTCGACACCGGCCACGCTGTTGCCGTGGGGATCGAGGGCGGGGCTCCACACGCAGAGCACCCCGCGTTCGGGCAGCACGGCGACAATGCCGCCGCCCACGCCACTCTTGCCTGGCAGGCCCACCCGGTAGGCGAAGTCGCCGGCAGTGTCGTAAGTGCCGCAGGTGAGCATGATCGAATTGGTGCGCTTGGCCTCGCTGCGGGTCAGCAGGCGCGAGCCGTCCGCCCGCAGGCCGTGGTTGGCCAGGAATAGGCCCGCCTTGGCGAGGTCGCCGCAGCTCATGGCGAGGCTGCATTGGCGGAAGTAGTGGTCGAGCACCTGGTCGACCGGGTTCTCGAGGTTCCCGCAGCTGGCCATGAAGTGGGCCAGGGCCGCGTTGCGGTGACCATGTTCCGCCTCCGAGGCGGCGACTTCCTGATCGATGCCCACAGCCGGATTAGCGCTTTCGGCCCGGAGGAAAGCCTGCAAAGTGCCCAGGGAATCTCCCGTCAGCGAAAGCAGCCGATCGATGAGGATGAGAGCCCCGGCGTTGATGAAGGGGTTGCGCGGGATGCCCTTCTCGTACTCCAGCTGCACCAGCGAATTGAAGGGGTTGCCCGAGGGCTCGCGGCCCACCCGCCGCCAGAGCGCCTCGCCATCCCGGGCCAGCACCAGGGCCAGAGAGAACGCCTTGGAAATGCTCTGAATGGAGAAGGGCACGCGCCAGTGGCCGCTGCCAAAAACCTGTCCATCGGTCGTGGCCAGGGCGATCCCGAAGCACGTCGGATCCACCACCGCCAGCGCCGGAATGTAGTCCGCCACCTTCCCCCGTGCCGCGAAGGGTGCCGCCTCACGGGCCAGATCATCGAGGAGGGCTTGGAGATCCATGAAACCGAGGATAGCCATAGATGAACTCTGATGAACCAGATCCATTCCTATCCGTGTTCATCTGTGTTCATCTGTGGCTGAATTGTTCCCCCAGGGGAGTGGACATGAGCACGAAGCAGGAGCGAAGTGCCACTTTGGCGACCATTCGCCGAAGGCGGATAGGACCGGCTGCGAAGCAGACGACCCCAAAGGGGCGAGCGCCAATCGCGCGAGTCAAGCCGAAGCCTGAAGGGTGCGGCACAGGAGGTGCCGCATGACGCCTCTCGCCGCCGACCTCCTGGTGCTGTTCCGCCGCGACCTCCGCTGCTTCATCCGCGAGGTCGAGGCCTTTCCGGATGATGCGACGCTCTGGCGCACGCTGCCGGGCATCCACAACAGCGCGGGGAACCTGGCGCTGCATGTGGCAGGCAACCTGCGGCTCTTCGTGGGCGCCGCACTCGGAGGTACGGGCTACCAGCGGAATCGCGAGCAGGAGTTCGGCCAGCGGGGAGGCACGCGCGCCGAGGTCGTCGCGGCTCTGGAATGCGCCAACCTTGAGGTGGAGGCGGGTCTGAAGGCTCTGACGTTGGGAGCACTGGCTGAGCCCTTTCCCCAGGCCGTAGGTGGCTTCCAGCCGCCCACAGGGCGCTTCCTCGTGCATCTGGCAGCCCACCTGGCCTTCCACCTGGGGCAGGCGGGCTCTCTGCGCCGGGCCCTCACAGGCGAGTCCAGCGGCACCGGTGGCATGTCCATCTCTGAGCTGGTGGGTTGACGCAAGGGCCTGGAACGATCTCCTTTCCGAGCGCAGAATCGGACCAGGCACTGAGGAGGAACCATGTCTCTCGCGGGTAATGTCGCGCTCGTCACAGGAGCCAGCCGGGGCATCGGCGCGGCCGTGGCCAAAGCCCTCGCCGCCCAGGGCGCGGCTGTCGCCGTGAATTATTTCGGCTCCGAGGCCGCGGCGGAAGGTGTCGTACAGAAGATCCGGGCCTCAGGCGGACGAGCCGTTGCCGTGAGAGCCGACGCGCGGGACCAGGCCCAGGTGGAGATCATGGCCGCGACCGTGAAGGCGCAGTTCGGCCCCATTGGCATCCTGGTGCTGAACGCGTCCATCGGCTTCCCCATGGCCGGCATCCTGGAATACCCCTGGGAGGCCTTCCAGGCCAAGCTGCTCGGGGAACTGGGCGCCGCCTTCCATGGCTGCCGCGCCGTGGCCCCCCAGATGATCGAGCGCCAGGGCGGCTCCATCGTGGCCATCACCAGCGGGCTGGCCCGGAATCCCGGTTGGGGCTTCTGCGCCCATAGCGCCGCCAAGGCAGGTCTGGAAGGCTTCGTCCGGGCGCTGGCCTTCGAGTTGGGGCCCATGGGCATCCGCGTGAACGCCGTCGCTCCCGGGCTCACCCTGACGGATGCCACGGCCCACATTCCCGAGAAGCACAAACAGGCGGCCGCGGTGCACGCCCCCCTGCGCCGCAACGGCCGGGCCGAGGATGTGGCTGAGGCTGTCGTGGGCCTGCTGCAGGCAGGCTTCGTCACTGGTGCCACCCTGCCCGTCAACGGCGGCGGCTACGTCTTCTGATCCTCTGGATCCTGGAGCCCCCATGCACCCCACCCTCCGCTACGGCCTCTTCCTCGGCCTCGGCGTCGCTGCCTGGACCTTTGTCATGGGCTTCACCGGGTGGTACAGGCACCCGTCCTACTTGTACCTTTTCTGGCTGGTGGTTCCCTACCAGGTCGGGCTGCTGGTCTGGGCGCTGCGGGGCATGGCCCCAGCCGCGGGCTATGGCCGCCAGGTGTGGAACGGTGTCAGTGTGTCGGTGCTGGGGTCGATGATCATCTTCGGGGCCAGCATCCTGTTCACGACGGTGGTGTTCCCCCACTACTTCCAGGAGCTGGAAACCTTGGGCCGTCAGATCATGGCGAGGCAGGGTCTGAGCCCTGCGCAGATCGAAGCCGCCGTGCGGGCCCAGGCTCCCATGCAGACCCCCCGCGCCAGCGCCATGGCCGGCGCCATCGGCACCGTGGTGACAGGTATTCTCACCTCGGTGGTCGCGGCACTCTGGCTGCGGAAGAAGTGAATCAGCGCTCGATGCGGATGTCCGCCAATAGGCCCAGCGGAAAACTCCGGCCGGCAAGTGCATCGTCGAGACAACGCAACACCCAGCCAGAGCGCAGGGACGCCGCGGCCAGTTCCTCGCGGGTGAACCAGTGGCAGCGAAGAATGTCTGGATCCTCGGGCGCGGCTGCGGCACCTTCCGGCACCGTGCCCGTAAAACACACGCGAAAATAGTCGCGGCCATCAGCAGCCTTCAGCGGGTAGAGCCCGACGATGGCCTCGGGGGTGAAGGCCAGGCCGGTCTCCTCACGCACCTCGCGGCGCACGGCCTCGAGCACGGCCTCGCCGGGCTCCACATGGCCCGCAGGCTGGTTGATGACCGGCAGCCCCGTCACCTTGTCGGGCTCTTCGACCACCAGGAAGCGGCCCTGGCGCTCGATGATGGCCGCGACCGTGAGGGCCCACATCAGATGGGGAAGAAGAGCAGGAACCCGTTGGCAAAGTAGACCAGGCCCACGATGCCCACCGCGAGGCCCGCCCAGTAGACGGGTTGCTTCTTCATGAGGGCGGCGATGGAGGAGAGTAGAATGGCGATCTGCAGAAAAATCACAGCGAGACCAAAGGGGGCGCCGTGCTTCTGGGCATCGGCCTTGGCCTCCTCAAAGGCGGTGGCCTTCTTGAAGATATCGGCCTTCTCGCCATCGTACTTGGCGACCTTCTTCTCGATGTCAGCCAGGCTCTTCTCCAGCACCGGCACCGCGTTCCTGGGCGCCAGCTCGATCTCCCGCCTGAGGCGCATGGCCTCCACTTCGTAGAGGTTCCCCTTGATGCCCTTGGCCTGGTAGTAGGCCCACTGGTCCGAGGCCATGGCCTGGTTCAGCACAGTCTTGGTGGAGAAGCCGCCGCCCTTGAACGTGGCCAGCGTCGCGCACACGGCGAAGATCACCGTCGTCA
>CAIQPH010000058.1 GCA_903873655.1 uncultured Holophagaceae bacterium
GGGAGGGGCGCATGAGCCACGCTGAGCTGGCGGAGCGCCTGGGCGTGAGCCGGCCCACGATCATCGACCGGGTGAAGCGCCTGGAAGCGGATGGCGTGCTGAATGGCTACGCGGCCCGGGTCGCCCCCGCGGCGGTGAACAAGCCCACGGTGGCCTTCGTGGCCGTGCGCTACAAGGACAACAACGAGAGCATCGAGCAGCGCTTCATCAAGGCCCTCGAAGACGAACCGGACATCCTGGAAGCCCACACCATCGCCGGTGAGGATGCCCTGCTGCTGAAGATCGTGGCGGACACCCCGGCGGGCATCGCCGAGCGCCTGCGCCGGATCCGGGCCCTGGGCCCCATGGTTACCACGCGGACCACCATGGTGCTGGAAACCCACTGGGAGAAGGCGGGGCCGAGCCCCTTCCCCGTCGATCGCGAGGGGAAGAAGGTCAAGAAGTGAGTCATCACCGCGATCACCGCGGTTCGCGTTGATGCTCGCCTGGCTCGCCTACCTCACCGTGGCGGTGGTGTGGGGCTCCACTTATTTCGCCATCGCCCTGAGCCTGGAATCCTTCACGCCCTTCGGCATGGTCGCCGTGCGGTTTTCCGCGGCCTCCCTCCTCGCGCTGGGGCTAGGACGGCTGCGGCGGGAGCCCTGGCCAGCCAGGCGGCAAATCGGCCACCTCACCCTGGTCGGAGCCCTGCTGTTGGGCATCTCCAATCCCCTGGTGGCCTGGGCCGAACTGCACCTGTCCTCGGGCCTGGCGGCCATCCTGTCGGCCCTGGTGCCGCTCTGGCTGGCACTGTTCTCCGTGGCGAAGGAACCCCTCGGACCCAAAGGCTGGACGGGTCTGCTCCTGGGTCTCGCGGGCGTGGCGGTGCTGGTGTGGCCCAGTGGCGGCCTGCGGGTGCATGCGGGCGGGTTCGCGGCCATGATCGCCGCGCCCCTCATCTGGGCCTGGGCCACTCTCCATGGCAAGCGCTTCGTCCATGGCGGCGGACTGATGACCAATGTCGGCATCCAGATGCTCACCGCAGCGGCCATCGGCTGGATCTTGGCCCCGGTCACGGGCGGGTTCCTGCGGGGTCCCCTCACCTCCAAGGCGCTCGGCGCGATCGCCTATCTGGCTTTGTTCGGCTCTCTGCTTGCGTTCTCCGCCTACATCTACCTGGCCAAGGCCTGGCCCCCGGCCAAGATGGGCACCTACGCCTACCTGAACCCGCTCGTGGCCGTCCTGCTGGGCAGCCGCATCCTGCACGAAGCCTTCGGCCTGCGGGAGATCCTCGGGATGGCCGTCATCCTGGTGGCCGTGGCGCTGGTGCAGCTGCGGTCGAAGGCCCTGGTCGAGGCCTGAAGAATGAGCCGGCTTATCCCTGTAGCTTGGCCCTGCAGTCGGGGCAAATTCCGTGGGTGAAGTCTGCTTTCGAGTGGGCCTTCACATACTCTTCAAATTGGGACCAGTAGCCTTCGTCGTCCTTGATCTTCCTGCACCAGGCACAAACCGGGAGCAGCCCGGTCAATTCCCTGACTTGGGCAAGCATCTCTTCCTTCTCTCTTAACGCCTGCTCCAGGGCCGCTTCACGTTCTCGAAGGAGCGTGACATCTGCAACGAGGACGGAAAATCCAAGCACTTCCCCGTCAACAATGTCGGGCGTGTACGTGGCGATCGTGTCTCTGGCGCCGCCCTGAGGCAAGGGGATTCGCCGCTCAAAGACCTGTTTCTCTCCTTGGAGCGCCCCAAGGATGTAGGGGAGGTTCTTTTCATAGAGTGGTCCCAGCAATTCCCTCATGGTCATTCCGGTCATCTGCTCGGGTGTCTTGCCGAACCATTCGAGGTAGGCCTCATTGGAAAACACGCATCTCTGGTCGCGGTCCCAGTAGGCCACCATCGCCGAGATGTGGTTCACGACTCGAAGAGCAGTCTGGGACGCTGTGAGAACCATCGTGGAACCCATTTCCCCTTTCAGTAAATCATCGGGAATAATTTACCATTTAGATGAAACAGATGCCCTTTCCGGTCGATGTTGAGGAAGGGGAACGGCAAGCCCCAAACGCCTCCTTCACTCTTGGACGGGGAAACGGAAGCCCTAAAGGAGGCGGACCGGAGCGAGGAAGGAACCGGGGTGCGCGGGATCCTGCCGCAGGAAGAAAACGGAATCGGCGGCCACGAGGAGATCCTTCCGCCCGTCGCCATCCAGGTCGAACGCCCGCAAGACGCTGGGCAGGGTGAAGCCGGAGCGGTCGGTCCGGGTTCCGAAGGCCACGGTGGGGCCCGGAAGCTGCAGGCAGGTCGTCACCAGGCCCGTCCCATACTGGGTGTAGGCGATGTCGGCCTTGCCGTCGCCATCGAAGTCCGCGCACACCATGCCGTACCCATACCCGATGCCACCCCCCGAAAAAGTGAGACCGGTGGCGACCGTGTGGAACGATGCCGCGGCTCCCGCGTCGTGGACATAGGCCACGAGGAATCCGGAGACCGGCGAGGCATGGGTCTGGACGGCCACCACCAGATCCGGCCGGCCATCGCCGTCCAGATCCCCCATGCAGAAATCCACGGGTGGGCCGCCCAGCGCATAGACCGGGCCAGCCGACAGCACCCCTGGCGTCGGAGTCTGCAGGTAGAGCCGAAGGGTCCCGTCCATGGCCGTGACGGCCACATCGGTGCGGCCGTCCCCGTCCAGGTCGCAGCAGACCACGTACCCTCGGGGAATGCCGAGATCCGCAGGCGCCAGGAAGGTGCCGCGGTGAGCCGGGTCCTGGAAGAGCACCACGGGCTGGCCCGTGTCGGTGACGATGTCCAGGCAGCCGTCACCGTTCAGGTCCGCGAGTTTGATCCAGTCATCGCCCGCGGGCAGGCTGATCGTCCGCGGCGCCAGGAACTGGCCAGGATGGGCCGGGTCCTGAAGGCAGATCTTCACCAGGTTGGGCTGGCCGACATCGGAGAGCAGGATGACGAGGTCCTGGAGTCCGTCCCCATCCAGATCGCCGTAGGTCAGGTCTGCGACGGTGTAGGCCTGGCCGAGGCGGGCCTTGAGGGTGGGCGCGCTGCCCCCGGAAAGGAGCGCCACACTGTTGGTGTGGCCGCCCTCGGTGTAGAAGGCATCAGAAATCGCCACCTGGGGCTGTCCATGCCCGTCCAGATCCACTGCTGCCAGGGCGAAGTAGACGTGGAAATCCCTCCAGTAGTAGCCTCCGCCCTTGCCCCGGCAGCCGGGCAGGAGAGCCAGGGCACAGGTGGCCAGGGTCAAGAGGAAAGCGGAGATTTTCATCGTGCCTCCCTGGAGCGCTTGCGGTTCGCGAGGATGGCGGCGGCCATGCCGATGCCGCCCACCCCTAGGAAGGCCAGAGCCCGCAAGGGCGTGTCAGCGCGATCCAGGTCGGAAACGATGAGCTTGAGGCTGGCCAGGCCCATCCAGACATAGCCCGCGATCATCAGGGCCAGGCGGACCTCCGCCTGCTGACCCAGGCCCCGCATCCACTGCCAGGCGCCAGAGAGCGCCCACACCAGCGTCATGGCGATGGAGGCGCCGCGGGAAAGGCCCCGGCCCACGCGCTCGGTGGTTTGGAAATACTGCACGAGCCGGGCCGCCTCGAAGGCCAGCGCCATGTTCGCGGTCAGCTCCAGCGCCAGGAACGCCAGCAGGCCGAGGGGGTCGCCGCGGCGGCGGATGGGGCGGGCTTGGCCCGAGCCGTCTGCGGGGGAAAGGGGGGACGCAGAGGCGTCAGCCGGGCGGTCCCCCCTCCCTGGCTTGGTCAACAACCACCAAGCCACCGACGCCAGGGCGCCTTCCGCGAAAGCGGCGTTGAGGAATGGGGTCAGGCTGGTGCCGCGGGAGGTGAAGCCGTCGAAGAGATGGCAGGCCCAGCGCAGCGTGGTGAGCAGGGCCAGGGCAGCGGCGAGCCAGCGCAGCGTGCGGGACTCCTCCGTGAAATCGCTTGCTTCGGCCCTGAGGGAAGCCCAGACGAGGCACAGGGCGAAGGTCCCCCAGGTCGGGCCCACCCAGTCCCATTCCAGGGCCACGGGCACGGCCAGCGCGAGATGAGCGGCAGCCAATGCCAGCAGGCCCCAGTCGGCGCGGCGGCTACCCATGCGCCGTCGCAGCGGAAGCACCAGGGCCAGGTTCAGGGCGGCCAACGCGATCACCGGCAGGGCGAAGGCCTCCGCGGCCAGCCCCAGCTTCCGCCACAGCACCCAGCCAGAGGCGGTGGCCAGGATCGAGGCCACCGACCACAGCAAGGTGGGCGTACCAGGGACTTCTTCCAGGCCAGGCAGCCAG
The DNA here is from genome assembly GCA_903873655.1 of uncultured Holophagaceae bacterium. Taxonomy (GTDB): domain Bacteria; phylum Acidobacteriota; class Holophagae; order Holophagales; family Holophagaceae; genus Geothrix. The sequence goes on from CAIQPH010000058.1 coordinate 4,265, forward strand.
GCCCAGAATCCCGCCATGATCAGGTGGAGGATGAGCAGGACGCCGAGGAGGAGGGCATCGCTCCTTCCCACTCCTTGGCAGGTAACTGCGAGCAGCATCCAGACACCAAGGAGGGCCGTCCACCGGGCCCCGTGCCAGGCGCCGCCACTACGGGCCAGGTAGGGCACCGCGAGTGTCGCAGCCATGAGCACGGCGAGGTAGGCGGCCAGGGCCACTTCGTGGTGGCCGCCCTGGCTGAAGACCAGGGGCGCGGCGAGGCCGGAGACCAGGGCCACGGTAAGCGCGCCGCCGCTGTGGCTGCGGGCGGCCAGGGCACCTGCCAGCAGGGTGATGAGGACCGTGGTCGCCAGGCCCAGCTGGATGGAGTAGAAGTGATACTCCGTGACGCCGGCCCGGAAGGTGAACTGCAGGGTGCCGAGGCCCGCAAGCAGCAGGGCCACACCCAGCCTTCGGCTGTCGCCCAGGAGCAGCCTGGTGGCGAAGGCGGAAATGCCACCCCCAGCCAGCAGGCCAAGCGCGAAGCGCAGTTCCGCACCCACCCAGCCCTGCTGGATGGCCCAGCGGAAGAAGAAGATGGTGCCGAGCAGGAAGATCACGGCGGCAATGCCGGCAATCCAGACCACCGGCGAGATGTATTTCCTCGGCCTGACCGGGCGCAGCGCGGGTTGGGGCAGCGGTCGGGTCGGGGCCGGGGTGACCTGCTGCCGCTGCAGCAGCCAGGCGACCTGGGCCTCCAGGAGGGCCACGCGTTCAGGAAGGTCCTGGGGGCCGGTGGAATCCGTCGGACTCGGGGGTTCCATGGGGACTCCATGGGGTATCAGGGGGAACCAGAAATCCCGAAAAGCGCCAAAGATCAGCCGACGGCGCGGTCCCTGCCTTCGGACTTGGCCTGATAGAGCGCCTGGTCGGCACGGGCGAGGAGTTTCTCGGCCGAATCCTCAGCACCCTCCCAGGAGGCCAACCCGATGCTCAGGGTGACGCGGTCGTTCGGGGGCAGGCCGGGAATGGGATCCTGGGCCACTTTCTCGCGGAGCCGTTCGGCCAGGGCCCGGGCGCCCTCCAGGTCGGTCTGGGGACAGTAGGCCAGAAACTCCTCACCGCCGATGCGCCCCAGCTGGTCCACCTTGCGCAACCCGAGGACCATGCGCTGGGCCATGGTACTGAGCACCTGATCACCCACGGCGTGGCCGAAGCGGTCATTGACTGCCTTGAAGTGGTCGAAGTCCACCAGCATGATGGACAGGCTCTGTCCAAAACGCCCGCACTGATCGAGTTCCATGTCGAGCATGTCGAGGATGTGCTTCCGGTTGTAGAGGCCGGTCAGCGGGTCTCGGATGGCCTGGTGGTAGAGGCGGAGGCGGGAATCCTCGAGGCTCAGCAGACGGCCCAACTCCTCCGCGGCGATCTCGAAGAGGCGCTCGAAATCCTCGGCCGCCCGCCGTTCCGTGATGAAGGCCATGGCTCCCACGACCGGATAGCCCGGCGTGGTGGCGGGGATGACCCGGAAGACGGGATCGCGGAGGCTCCGCCTGCGTTCACCATCATCGGGGGCGGGATGCCAGTGGCAGCTGACCATCGATTGCAGGAGGCCCTTCTGGGCTGCGGCCTGCTCGAGGGCAAGGCGGTCCTCGGCGCTGGTGGAAGAGCCGTGCACGCCGTGGCAGATGAGGCCTTCCTCGCCCAGGTAGGCCACCAGCAGGGCGCCGGGGAGGACGAGTTCCTGGAGAATCTCGATGAAGCCTTCGATCAGCCGGGGCGTATCATGGTCCGCCGTGTAGAGCCGGGCCACAGAATCGCGGAGGGCGGTCTCAACCAGGCGCTGTTCCAGAGCCTGGGCCAGTCGGCGTTGAATGGAATCCACCCCGAAATTCTCCTGGGCCAGTTTGGAAATGGCGTGCGTGGTGTGCGGACGGGGGGCCTGCTTCGCCAAGGCGATGGCGGCTTCCACCACGTGATCCAGATCCCGTCCCTTGACAAGGAACCGGTCGGCGCCGCAGGTCTTGGCCCAGAAGCGGGCGAGTCCGGTGCCCTGAGCCGTGAGGAGCAGGACCGGCAGATGGCGCGTGGCCCGGTCGTCTTTCACGAGGCGGCAGAACTGGTAGCCATCGAGGAGAGGCATGACGCAATCGCTCACTACCACATCCGGGAATTCCGTGGCCAGCAAGATCAGGGCCTCGGCGCCATTGCGGGCCTCGAGGGTGATGTGGCCATGGCGCTGAAAGAGGTGCCGCAGGAGGCTCAGCTGGATGGGGTTGTCATCCACCAGGAGGACCTGGAGCGACTTGGGACCCGTTGGCACGGCAGCTGTCATGGTGACCACTCATCGATTGATCCGGGTCGCGGCTTGAATCCAATGGCGCCTTGGGCATGTCTGGACCATGGGATGCTGGGACGGGGACAACACCTAATGATGACTCCTGGGGACTGAAAAACAACAGATGGACGCGCCGCTTCTGCTCGCTCTGGGTCACGCCTGGCTGAGGCAACGGGGGGATCTGCCCGTGGAGGCGGTCTGGACCTCGAGTCGGGCCCTGGGCCTGCGCTGGGCCGGCCGGAAGACGGCCGAGGCCTGGGTGCTGCTGCTCCAGCCCAAGCCGGAGTTGTGGCTGCTGGGCACGGATCATCCGGTCTGGACGCGACTTCAACTCGAGGCGTCCAGGGACAGCCAGACGGTCTGGGGAAGGGGGCTCAAGGGCGCAAGGTTGATGCGGGTGGAGGGGGATCCCCGGGAGCGGTGGCTGGGCCTCGTCTTCCAGCGTCGCGCCATCTCGGGACGCGCGGAGGAGCTGCGACTGGCCTTCCAGGCCATCCCCGGCCGGCCGGGGATCCGTCTCGATGGTGCGGAAGCCCCCTGGCCTCGGCTGGGACTGGGCGTGCCCTTTCCCGCAGCCGCCCCGCAGCCCGCCGAAGACACGCCGCCCCTGCGGCGTTGGCGGGAGCGGTGGGGGGACCGCCTGGAGGCCGCTCTGTCGGGGGAGGAACCCGAAGTGCTGGAGGGAGAAGGTGACCTGCTGGCCCGCCACCGGGTCTGGTCCGAAGGGCGGGCCGAGGCGCTCATCCTGGGCCCCGCCAGGGCCGCGGCAGAGCGTCGGCGCCAGGTGGAATCCGCCCGCCTGGACCGCCTGGCCCAGGCCCTGGCCCGTGACCGCGCGAAGCATGAGACGCAGCTCCTGTGGAAGCTGCAGGCCAGCCGGTTATCCGCCGAGCTCTACCGGTTGAAGGGGGCCACGCGCGAGGTCGTGCTGCTGGATGGCACGCGCCTGCCCCTGCCGGAGGGGGCCCTCGCCGAGGATGCGGTGCAGACCTGGTTCAAGGCCGCCAAAAAGGCGGAGCGGGGGCTGACGAGGATCTCGGAACTCGAGGCCGAGTTGGCCCGGGAGCGGGCAGCGTGGACGCTGCGCACGGAGACTGAGGCGATTGTCCTTGCCCCGGAACGGCCCCCTGCGAGACAACCGAAGAGAAGGGGTCCGGCGACAGGCCCCGATGCGGTGAAGGACCGAGGGGCGAAACGGATGCAGGCCGAGGGCAGGGGAGTGAAGGGTGGCAAACGCCAGGACGGCAAGGGCATGGCTTTCCGCAGTGTCATGGTGGACGATTTCAAAGTGCTCATCGGCAAGGGGGACGCCGAGAACGACTTGCTCACCTTCAAGGTCGCCGACAACCTGGACTTCTGGCTGCACGTGGCCGGCCATCCCGGGAGCCACGTGGTGATCCGCAATCCCGACAAGCTCAGCGAACTGCCGCGCCAGGTGATCGAGCGCGCCGCTGAACTGGCCGCCTATCACAGCAAGGCCCGGGACGGCGGCAAGGTCGAAGTCCACCTGGCGCGCATCGCTGACATCAGCAAGCCGAGAGGTTTCGCCCCCGGAAAGGTGATCCTGAAAAAGTGGATTGGCCTCCGCGTTTATCCTAAGCCGTAGGCTGAATCGGAGACGGGCCCATCGAGCCCGAGCGGTGTCTCGCGTATCGCCGCAGGCGATGCCGAGAGGAAGTGGGTGGGCCTCCGCGATTACCCGAAACCGTAGTCCTCGGGCGTTACTCCGCCTTCATCGCGAAGGGCTTGAACCCGGCCTTCTTCAACTTCTCGGTGGCCTTGTCCGTGGTGGCGCGGTCCGCAGTCTTGGCCAGACGCACTTTCATCTGCCCATTCTCCTTCACCGTAATCGTCGCGAAGCCAGCGGCCTTGGCCTTCTCGGCCGTTCTCCTGGCCTCGGCGGAATCCGTGGTGGCTACCAGCTGGAGGGTCCAGGCCCCGGGTTCGGCAGGTTTCTCGACCACCTTTGCCTCGGGCTTGGGCTCTTCCTTGGGGGCGGTGGCGTCCACCTTCTGGGTGGGCACCAGCTTGTCGGGGCCATCGCCTTCGAAGATCTTCAGCTGGTCCACCAGTGGCTCCGGCAGATCCTTCAGCTCCTCTTCCGCGCCCTTTTGCAGGGGCCGCCGCAGGGCGGCGCTCTGCTTGCCCACCTGCACGCCGAGAACGAAGGCGAGGGTCAGCAGGCCCACGCCCACGCCTGCCACCCATAGGATGGACTGGCTGGCGATGCTGATCTGGTCGCGGTTGCTCATTATCCATCCAGCCTAACGCTTTCGAGCAGAGCCGCGTACTGGGCGCCGCTGCTGGCGGGAGCCGAGACGAGCACTCGAGCTGCGGGTTCGAGCAGGGCCGCGGCGAGCAGCTGCCCGCCCGAACCGGTCAATTCGCCCCACAGCCGCTTGGGATGCTCTGCCACGGGCCAGAGCGGATGCTGGACGGCCAGGCGGGACTCGGGGACATCGAGGCGGGACAGCCCGCTACCCCCGCCGATCCGGCGGTCCACGGAGGCATCGTCCAGGGCCGCGACAGCCCTGGTCAGGGCAGCGACGCGCCCCTCTTCCGTGGGGTCTGGCGCGGAGCGGGAGGCCAGGGCGCGGAGCCTAGCGCGGGGCAGCGCCCTTCGCGCCTCAGCATGCTCGCGGGACTCCAGCAGGAAGGCCTGGGCCCCTTCGCCCGGCAGGAAGCCACGGCCGGATCCGACCTCGGGATCCGAGTGGCGATCCAGCAGCCGGGCCCCTCGGCAGATGTCCAGCAGCAGAGGGAAGAGGCCATCGGTGCCGATGACCAGGGCGACCTCTGCCAGACCGGTGCGAAGCCACCGGACCGCCTGCTCCAAGGCGGAGAAGGCGGCGTTCTCCCGATCCACGAAGGTGGCGCTGGGGCCCTTCAAACCGAAGGCGAGGGCCAGGTGACCACTGGCGGCATTGGCCACCGAATTGGGGAAGATCAGGGGCGAGGCCCCCTCCGGTCCGCGCTGGAGGTAGGGCCGCATGAAGGCCTCGCTGGCCTCGCTGCCGCCGGTCTGCGTGCCCACCGCCACGGCCAGGCGCTCACCGATCGGTTTCGGGTCGAGCCGCGCATCCTGGAAGGCCTGATGCGCAGCCACCCAGGCGAACCGGGACGGGCGGTCGAGACGCCGCAACTGCATGGGTGGGATGATGCCAGCCGGGCTGAAGGAGCTGCAGGCCGCGCCGCGACCATGGCCCAGGGCTTCCGGGAGCTCCGCGAAGCAGGGAAGCCCCGAGACCAGGCTGGCGCGGGCGGCCGCGATGCCATCCCCGCAGGGCAGCACCAAGCCCAGGCCCGTGATGACGAGGTCAGTTGGTTGGCTCATGGGACTTCGCATCGGATGAAGGTCAAAGAGAAAAGCGCTGGTCGCGGAAGACACAGAAGAAAGCCGGAAGGCACGGAAAAAGGCAGGGGCTCCGTTCCGAAAGCACGGGATGCATCCCGGGGGCGCCTGGGCCGCACTTCTTGGGACGCGATCCAGGCGCCCCCAGGATCACTTCCGCCTGCGTCGGAAGCCGCCTTCGGCGGGCCCATGCGGCGAGTGCCACGGCCTCTTCCGTGTCCTTTGTGGAATTCCGTGCCTTCCGTGACCAGCCAAGCTTTGGATGCTGCGTGTGTCATACGCCGCTCCACTTGGATAGCAGCAGGCTCACATTGTTGCCTCCGAACGCGAAAGCGTTCACTAACGCGGCGCGCAGGCGCCGCGCCTTCGCGTGCATCGGCGTGCAGTCCAGGTCGCAGGCGGAGTCGGGGTTCTCCAGGCGCAGGGTCGGTGTCGCCACCTGGTCGCGCAGGGCCAGGATGGCGGCCGCGGCACCGAAGGCCCCGGCGGCGCCCAGGGTATGGCCAAACTGGCTCTTGGTGCTGGTCACGGACACATCGTCCGCAGCGGGTCCAAGCGCCCGGCGGATGGCCAGGCACTCGGCGCCATCATTGGCGGGCGTGGCGGTGCCGTGGGCGGAGATCAGATCGATCGAGGTGGCGTCCATCCGGCCCATGCGCAGGGCCATGGTCATGGCCCGCGCCGCGCCTTCTCCCTCAGGGTGGGGGGCGGTGGGATGGTGGGCGTCCATGCTGGCGCCATAGCCCAGCACCTCGGCGTAGATCACGGCACCCCGGGCCTTCGCGCGGTCCAAGGACTCGAGCACGACCTGCACGGCGCCCTCGCCCAGGTTCAGGCCCGCGCGGTCCTGGCTGAAGGGGCGGCACTTCCGGGGGTCCATGGCCTTGAGGCAGGAGAACCCGGCGTAGGTCGTGCGGCAGAGGCTTTCGGCGCCACCCGCCACCGCGAGGTCAAGATCCCCGACGGCCAGCCGCTCCCAGGCCTGGCCCAGGGCCAGCAGGCTGGAGGAGCAGGCGTTCATGACGGTGCTCCGTGGGCCGGTGGCGCCCAGGCGATGGACCAGGGCTTCGGTGACGGTGCTGGGGGTCTGGTAGGCGGGCTCGGCGGCCCGGCCATGCTTCCCGGCCAGGCGTTCCTCCAGGTAGGCCTCGGCGACAGGGAGGCCGCAGGTGCCCGCCCCCTGGAAGACGCCGATGCGGTCGGTGTCGCCAGGAAGCCGGAGACCGTCCAGGGCCTCGTCCAGGGCCCTCAGGGCCATGCGTTCGCAGAGCGTCTGGTGGCGGCCTGGTTCCATGGCCACCTGGCCGGCGACCTGGGCGGGTTCCAAGGGCAGGACGAGTCGGGTCAGCACCCCCAGACCGTCCTGGCCCGCGAGCATGGCGGACCAGGTCCCCTCCCGGTCCAGGGCCAGGGAGGACACGATGCCTAGGCCCGTCACGACCACGCGGTTCATAGACGCTTGACCAGCAAGGTGGCCGTGCACAGGTCACGGCCCTCGCAGCTCACGGTGCCCTTGAGCTTCATGAGACCGGCATAGGCGCCCTCGGCCCGCACCTCCAGGCGCAGCCGATCTCCGGGCAGGGCTGGAGCCTTGAACCGGGCCTCCCGCACCCCGGCCAGGAAGATGGCCGCGCCGTGCAAGGAATCGGACTCCAGGAAACCCCCCGCCTGGGCCAGCATCTCCAGCAGCAGCACGCCGGGCACCAGGGGGCGCCCCTCGAAATGACCCTGGAGGTAGGGCTCTCCGTTCGTGACCAGCTTTTCGGCGACCACCCGCAGGCCCGGTTCCCGCTCCAGCACCCGGTCCACCAGCAGGAAGGGGTAGCGGTGCGGCAGGTGGGCCGGGATGTCCGTCATGGGTTCAACCCTTGGATTGCTCGGCGATGAAGTCCGTCAGGGCCTGCACGGACTTGAAGGCCCTCAGGCCCGCCGCCTCATCCTCGATCTTCACGGCGAAGACCTGCTCGATGCCCAGCACTAGTTCCAGGGCATCGATGGAATCCAGGCCCAGCCCATCGCCGAAGAGAGGCGCTTCATCTTCGATCTGGTCGGGGGTCATGCCCTCGAGCTTCAACCGCTCGATGATCATCTCTTTGACGCGCAGCTTAAGGTCGCTCATGGGTTTCCCGGCAGGAGGGTGAAAGGGTCAGCCTAGATCCTAGCCGAGGCAGGGCGTTGGCTAGAGATTCTAACCCGGCCTGGGGTCAGGGGGCGCTTGTGATCTTGACACCGTTCCGCCCCCAGCAAAGGACGCTAAGCTGGACCTTCGCGGAACCCTCCGCCCGAGAGTGCCATGGCAAATCCCGCATCGCCCTTCCTGTCGGTCCTCATCCTGCTGCTGGTGGCTGCCGTGACGGCCATCGCCATTCTCGTGCTCTCGGGCTGGGTGCTGCCCCTCCTGAAGCCGAACAATCCGCAGGCCGCCAAGTTGCGGCCCTATGAGTGCGGGGTTCAGCCCCAGCAGGCGGGCGCCCGGCACCGGTACTCCGTGAAGTTCTACCTGACGGCCATGCTCTTCATCCTGTTCGACGTGGAAGCAGCCTTCCTTCTGCCCTGGGCCGTGAACTTCAAGCATGCCCTCTGGACCTTTGGCGCCATGTTGACCTTCATGGCCACCTTGCTGGTGGGCTTCATCTACGCCTGGGGCAAGGGCGCCTTTGAATGGGAGCGGTCAGATGGCTGAACTGGACATCAACGACGCGGTGCTGACCACGCGCCTGGACGCGGTGGTCAACTGGGGCCGCAAGAACAGCCTCTGGCCGATGCCCTTCGGGGTGGCCTGCTGCGCCATCGAGTTCATGAGCATGATGGCCTCAAGGTTCGACCTCAGCCGGTTCGGGGCCGAGGCCATGCGCTTCAGCCCGCGCCAGAGCGACATGATGCTCATCCTGGGCACCATCACCAACAAGATGGCGCCCGTGTTGCGCACCATCTACGCCCAGATGGCCGAGCCCAAGTGGGTGATCAGCGTCGGCGTCTGCGCCTCCTCGGGCGGCATGTACCGCACCTACGCCACCCTCCAGGGCGTGGACCGGGTGATCCCTGTGGATGTCTACGTTCCGGGCTGCCCGCCCCGTCCCGAAAGCATGATCTACGGGGTCATGAAGCTGCAGGAGAAGATCGAGAAGGAATCGATGTCCATGCGCAAGGACCACATCGCGCGGTTCTACGAAAGCCTGGCCCGCCAGGAAGCCATCGAGGCGGAGAAGGGCCTCACCAGCCAGCAGGCTATCCGCGAGATGCTGATGGATGCAGGCGAGCGCGGCGTAGGTACGATTTTTTAGCCTGGGTGGATCATGATCATCGAGCACATCGACGCACAGTTGCCCGGGGCCATCGCCGACCGGCATGATTTCCGGGGCGACCAGACCATCGTCATCAGCCGGGAAAACCTCCTGCCCGTGGTGGACCTGATCCACCGTGAAGGTTTCCAGCTGCTGGTGGACATCACGGCGGTGGACTGGCCGCAGCGTGAGCAGCGCTTCGACCTGGTCTACCACTGGCTCAATCTGGCCAGCCAGGAACGGCTGCGCCTGAAGGTGCCCTTGGCCGAGGGGGAATCCGTGCCCAGCCTCGCCGGCATCTTCAAGACGGCCAATTGGTTCGAGCGCGAAGTCTTCGACATGTTCGGCATCCAGTTTGAAGGCCACCCGGACCTGCGGCGCCTGCTCACCTGGCCCGACTTTCCGGGGCACGCCCTGCGCAAGGATTTCCCCCTGGATGGCGGGGACGTGTTCTGCATGGAAGGTTGCACCGCGCCCTACAACAACGGCGAACGGAACCGGGAGGGGATGTAATCATGGATTCCATTGCCCTTTCCCGGCAGCAGCTCGACGGCGATCGCATGATCGTCAATATGGGGCCGTCGCACCCCACCACCCACGGCACTCTGCGCATCGTGCTGGAACTCGAGGGTGAGACCATCGTCAAGGCCACCCCGGAGATGGGCTACCTCCACCGCGGTGTCGAGAAGCTCGGCGAGAGCCTGAGCTTTCAGCAGTTCATCCCGCTGACGGACCGTCTGAACTACTGCAGTTCCATCATGAACAACGTGGGCTACTGCACGGCGGTGGAGAAGCTGCTGGACATCCAGATCCCCAAGCGCGCCCAGCACCTTCGGGTACTCCTGTCGGAGCTGGCCCGGGTGGCTGACCATATTGTGTGCGTGGGGGTGAATGCCGTGGATATCGGCGCCTTCACCGCCTTCCTCTACCTCTTCAAGCAGCGCGAGACGGCCTACGATCTCTTCGAGATGGCGTCGGGCCAGCGCCTGCACACTAGCTTCACCCGCATCGGCGGCCTCTTCCGGGACATCCCCACAGGCTTCGTGCCCCTCGCCGAGCGCTTCCTGGTCGAATGCTCCGACGCCATCGATGAGCTAGAGCGCCTGCTCACGAGGAATCCCATCTGGCATGACCGCACCAGAGGTATTGGACCCATCAGTCCCGAGGAGGCCGTGAACTGGGGCTACACCGGTCCCAGCCTGCGTGCCGCGGGCGTTCCGCAGGACCTGCGCAAGGCCCAGCCCTACCTGGGCTATGAGACCTACGACTTCGACATCCCCGTGGGCACCACCGGCGATGTGTTCGACCGCTACCTGGTCCGCGTGGAGGAGATGCGCCAGAGCCTCCGCATCATCCGGCAGGTGCTGGATCGCCTCGAACCGGGCCCGGTCATGGTGGACGATCCCAAGGTGGCCCTGCCACCCAAGGAGAAGGTCTACACCCGGATGGAGAGCCTCATCCACCACTTCAAGCTCATCATGCACGGCATGGAGATGCCCGTGGGCGAGGTCTACAGCGCCACCGAAGCCGCCAACGGCGAACTGGGCTTCTACATCGTCAGCGATGGCGGCAAGAACCCCTATCGCATCCGGGTCCGGCCCCCCTGCCTGCCGATATTCAGCAGCTTCGAGTCCCAGGTGAAGGGCGGCCTGATTGCGGACGCCGTCGCAGTCTTGGGAGCCATGAACATTATTGCAGGCGAATTGGACCGTTAATCAGCCACAACCTACAACGGCGGAGGCGCGATGAGCACGGCGCAGGAGCGGAGTGCGACTTTGCCGAAGGCGAAGCCTGGAGGGCGGCACACAGGATGTGCGGCGTCAGCGTCATTGCGGGAGAATTGGACCACTAAAGACCACAAGGATCCAGGCTGAGACCATGCAACCTGCCGACGAGAGGCACAACCAGCGGATTGTGGACCAGTTCTCCCGCCAGGCCGTCCCCTTTGCGGAACTTCCCGGGCACTCCCAGTCCATGCAGCTGCTCATCGATCTGTCAGGCGTATCGGCCTCAGACACGGTCCTGGATTTGGCCTGCGGTCCCGGGCTGGTGGCCTGTGAGTTCGCCCCCTTCGCGCACCATGTGACGGGCATCGACCTCACACCAAAGATGATCGAGCAGGCCGAGGAGAGACAGAAGGCCAGGGGGCTGGCCAACCTCTCCTTTCAGGTGGGTGATGTGCTGCCGCTACCCTTTCCAGATGCCTCCTTCTCGGTCGTGCTGACCCGCTATTCCTTCCACCACTTTCTGGATCCGAAGGCGGTGCTGGAAGAGATGGTCCGGGTTTGCAAGCCAGGCGGGAAGATCCTGGTCATCGATGTGGTCCAGCCTCCGGACAAGGTGGAAGCCTATGACCGCCTGGAGAAACTCCGGGATCCCTCCCACGTCCATGCGCTCACCTACCCGGAAATGGCCGGGCTCATCGCGGGCTCTGGTCTGCTAGAGATCAGAACAGCGCGGTACAAAGTTGAGGGCGAACTCGAGCAGCAACTGAAGGCTTCGTTCCCGAACCCTGGGGACGATGAGGTCATCCGTGCCATGTTCAGGGCAGACCTGGTGTCTGACCGGCTGGGGCTTGACATCCATCGGCAAGGGGACGAGATCCGCTTCGCCATTCCGATCCTGGTGGTCGCTGGCAAGAAGCCTGCCTGACCGGCGGCTCCTCACCAGGCATCCTCCATCTCCGGATGTGGACCACAGCCCTCAGGGGCCGGCAGTATCATGTCCAGTCGAACCCTTCCGAAAGCTCCGCGGCACCGATGAAGATCCTGCTCATCACACCGGAGAACCCATTCATCCGCGCCTTTCGGCGGGGGCAGTTCAACAACTTTGCGCAACTGACCATGCCGCACCTCGCCGGCTTCGTGTCCCGCCAGCACGAGGTGACGCTGCTCGATGAGCGTACGCAGTCTGTTGACCTCGACGCACCCGTGGATCTGGTCGGGATCACCTGCAGCACCCCCAACGCGAGCCATGTCTACCGCATGGCGGACGCTTTCCGCGTCCGTGGACGGCTCGTAGTCCTCGGCGGGCCCCACCCGACCCTTCTGCCCGACGAGGCGAGACCCCACGCCGATGCCCTGGTCATTGGCGAGGCAGAAAACACTTGGCCGCAGCTGCTGGAGGACCTCACCCGGGGCGGCCTCCAGCCGGAGTACCGGTCGTGCCCGGGTGAGCCCCCGTCCCTGGAACACCTGCCAACGCCGCGGCGGGACTTGATTGCCGGACGAGGCTGGCTGGCCGATACCGTCATCGCCACTCGGGGCTGTCCGCACCGCTGCCATTTCTGCAACCTCCGCCAGATCTATGCGCCGGATTTGCGCTTCCGGCCGGTGGAGGAGGTCGCGGCCGAGATCCGTGGCCTCCGTTCTCCCTTTTTCGCCTTCTGGGACGACCAGCTCTTCATGGATCGGGACTACGCCCACCGTCTTTTTAAAGCGATGGAGGGGCTAAATCGGCGGTGGGCAGCGATGGTGACCCAGGACAGCGTCAGCGACGACCGCCTCCTCGCCGCCGCGGCGAGGGCTGGATGCACCTGTCTCTTCCTTGGTCTCGAGTCGTTCTCAGAGGCAAGCCTGGCATCCGTCAACAAGGCGTTCAACCGCGTGGAAGGATACGGGGACGCCATCGCCCGGATCCACACCCACGGAATCTCCGTCCAGGCCGGGATCGTGTTTGGATTCGACGGCGATGACACATCCTGCTTCGAAAGGACCCTGGACCTGATTACCCGCATGGGCCTGGACGGAGCCACGGTCAGCATCCTCACCCCGTTTCCACAGACCGAGATCTTCCGGAAGCTCAACGAGAGCGGGCGCCTGCTCACCCAGGATTGGAGTTACTACAACGGCAAGACTGCGATTACTTTCCGTCCCGCACAGATGAGTCCGGAGGAGCTATGGAACGGCTACATGTGGTTCCGTCGGCAGTTCTTTTCGCGGCGCTGCATCCTGGAGCGGACCACACGGTCACGGACCCGGCCGCTGCAAACACTGGCGCTAAACTGGGGATACCGCCGCGCCCTCAACAATCCGTTGCCGGGCTGGCCCATACCAGACGGAGACCCCGGCGTGAACCTGGACTGGTCAAGCGTAGGCAGATGATCCGGCTGGCTGCCGCCCCTTCATTTTGGAGCTCAAGCTCGATCAAGGCTTCTGCAGAGCCACCAACTGCGTCCGGTGATCATCCCGCAGGCGCTCCAGGATGCCCAGGAAAGTCTCTCGCTCCTCGATGCTGAGGCAGCGATCCACCTGCTCGCAGAGGGTGTGGTGGCGCCCGTGCATCTTCGTCTCCAGGGCCAGGCCCTTGGGGGTGATCTGCACCCGGCTGCCCCGGCGGTCGGCGGGGTTCTCGCAGCGTTTCACCAGGCCCCGGGCCTCCAGGCGGTTCACCAGGCGGGGCACATCCGCGAAGCGGTAGATCATGCGGCAGCGGATCTCCTTCACCAGGTAGCCGTCCTTGGGGCCCCCCTTCAGGATGCGGAGCACATTGAACTGCTGGTCCGAGATGCCCTCGGGCTCGTAGAGGCACTCATCGAACAGCCGCGCCACATACTCCCGAGTGAGCAACAGGGCCAGGGCCACCTCATGACCGGGCTCGAGGGGCTTGGCGATCTGGAGTTCCTCGCGGATGTGCATGTCGGGCTCCTGCCA
>CAIQPH010000059.1 GCA_903873655.1 uncultured Holophagaceae bacterium
ACCGTGGACAAGTTCGCCGCCATCCCTGGTTTGAAGGTCGAGTTGACCCAGGCCGAGTTCCTCCGCAGCCTCCGGGAGACCCGCTTCGCCAACTCCGCCCAGACCGCCGACATCGCCCCCGCCGACAAGAAGCTCTACGCCCTGCGGGACGTCACCGCCACCGTCGAGAGCATCCCCCTCATCACCGCCAGCATCATGTCGAAGAAGCTGGCGGGCGGGGCCGATGCGCTGGTGCTGGACGTGAAGTGCGGCCCCGCCGCCTTCATGAAGACCCTGGCCGAGGCCCGCGCCCTGGCCCAGAGCATGGTGGCCGTGGGCCGGGCCCACGGCATGCAGATCCGCGCCCTCATCACCCGCATGGACGCGCCCCTGGGCTGGGCCATCGGCAACGCTCTGGAGATCATGGAGTCCGTTGAAATCCTGAAGGGTGAGCACGCCGATTCCGAACTGGCCCAGCTGAGCTTCCGCCTGGCCGCCGAGATGCTGATCATGGGCGGCGCGGCCACCACCCTGGAAGCGGCACAGGCCCGGGTGCAGGCCAGCATCCAGGAGGGGGCCGCGCTAGGGACCCTGCGGCGCTTCGTGGCCCTCAACGGCGGCGATGCCCGGGCCCTGGATGACTTCAGCCGCCTGCCCCAGCCGGGCCAGACCATCAATATAAAGGCGGAACGGGAGGGCTACCTTGCCGCCATCGATGGCCGGGCCCTGGGGCTCCTGGCCATGGATCTGGGGGCAGGGCGCCGGAACCGTGACGACCTCCTGGATCTGGGTGTCGGCATCCGGGTACTGGCCCAGGTGGGCCAAAAAGTTGCCCCGGGCGACCTCCTCTTCCAGGTCTACGCCAAGGCCGATCAGGTGATCGAGCCGGGGTTTTACGAGGCGACCCTGCAATGGACGGCGCGTCCAGTCGAGCCGGAACCTTGGCTTCTGGGCAGCCTCGGTTGTTGACAGTTCGCCAACCGAACTGAACCCTCGACCGGGTTGGCGGCGTATTTCCTGAATTTCCGGGAACCTTCCGGCGTTTTCGTATGGCTTTACGGAACGCCCCCCTTATCTTCATAGATCTTGCTTCAGAACCTCAACCATGACGCCAGATGGCCCCGGCTCGTTCCGGCGGCTGGCCCGGAACGTCTCTCACTTTGGGGAGATAGACAAAAAAAATAAAAAAAAATGGGAACTTGTTCTAGGCTATTCGCAGCACTTGATCCTTCGTACCTTCTGGTCCTGAGAACGCGCCGCCCCCCCCCCAAGGCGCCGGACATACCAGATCTCAAGGCCTAAGGTGACGATCTTTCAATCCCTCAAAGCGGCGCTGCCGCGAAGCTCACAGGAGGACCGATGATTCACTCTAGATTCGCTCTGAAACGACTCGGCCAGGCCATGGCCCTTGCTGTCCTTGGCGCCTCGGCTGCCATGGCGCAGTCGCAGCCTGGTTTCGATGTTCAGTTCAAGCTGCGAACAGGCTTGGAACTGGAATCCAACCAGGACCACCTCAAGTCCCGCACCCTCGGGTTCGGACTGGACCTTGGCTATGACCCTGGTTTTGGCCGTTTTAGCCTTGAAGTAGGCTTCCAGTACAAGCCTGGCGATGAGTACGCATCGAACGTGGCCACCTTCCCTGTGGTCACTGGGATGCCTGCCCCCAGCCCCGCCTTCTCCGGCGACCTGCGGCGCAACAGCCTCGAGGGCGTGGCGGTGCGCCTTTCCTTCGAGCAGCCCTTCCAGGCCAGCCAGTGGTCGTGGCGCGCGGGCGTCCAACTCGGCGGTGCGAAGTTCCGCCAGGAGTATCTCGGCGATATCGGCGATGTCGGCTGGGCGAACTATGAGGACACCTACAACGGCACCCCCACCAAGAGCGTGCTGGCCGTCAGCCCCTTCGTGGGCGCGTCCTACCGGTTTGACAGCACCTCGGCAGTGGAATTCAACCTTGTGGGAGTCAGCTACACCGCCATCAACTACGTGCACGTGGCAGGCCAGGGTATTGATGCCTACGGGCACTCCATCACCGCTCTGGACTACCTAACGCAGGCGAAGCGCATGCAACCCCACGTTGAAGTCGGTTACTCCTTCCGCTTCTAGACGCTGCCCAACCACATTTGGAGGAATTCCATGGATCGATTTGGATTGAAACAGTTTTCAAAGATGGCGTTGCTGCTCGCCGCCGGGCCGATGGTCATGGCGCAGACAAGCACCGGCGCTCTCTCGGGTGGCGCCAAGGACAGCCAAGGGGCCCCAGCCGCCAGTGCCCGGGTCACCCTCGCCTCGCCCGCGCTCTTCGCCCCCCGTGTCGTAGTAACTGACAGCAAGGGTGAATGGCGGGCTCCCCTGCTCCCCCCCGGGAGCTACAAGATCACGATCGACAAGGCCGGTTACATCTCTGCGGGTGTAGATAACATCCGCGTCGGCCTCGGCACCACGGGCCGCTTCGATCTGGTGCTTCGTTCCATAGCGGCCGCAACCGCGACCGTGGAGGTTGTAGCCTCCACCACCGAGCTGGACAAGACCGACACCAAGTCCAGTGCGAACTTTTCTGCCGAAACCCTGGCCACCCTGCCGGCGGCCGACCGTAGCTTTGCGGGCGCGGCGGACCTGGCTCCCGGCCTGACGGTAGGCCTCGGAGGTTCCTACTCCATCCGCGGTGGCGCCACGCAGAACACCCAGTACCGGGTCAACGGCGCGGACGTGAAGGACGACTACCAGGGTGCCCAGACGGGTCAGGTCGTCATTGAGGACAATATCGAGGACGTGCAGGTCATTCTCTCCCCACTCAACGCCCGGAACGGCCGAGCCACGGGCGGTGCCATCAACGTGGTGACCAAGATCGGCGGCAACGACTTCGCCGGCAGCATCCGCTCGAACATCGGCCGTGGGACCTGGGGGGCGAACAATCCGTCCTACCTCCCTACCAGCCAATCAGTCAACGACAACCTGAACAAGAGCTACCAGGTCACCTTCTCCGGACCCATCATCAAGGACCGTCTCTGGTTCTCCCTCGGCACCATCCTGCAGCCGAGCCAGCACTATAGCTACACCACTGGCAACGTCTATGACCAAAATGGAGCCAATGATCCGGTTCAGGCATCCGTAAACCCTCTTGCTCCAAACAATTCCGTCCTCATCAATAACGCTCTCCATGCAGGCCCCGGCGGAACCTATGCTTGGACAAAATTCGAAGTCAACGCCCCTTACACTCAAACTTACGACAACAAGTACTATGAAGGGAAATTGACCGGCGCCATCACCCCTGACCACACGGTAGGTTTCAGTTACAGTCTGAATAAAGTGACCTTGGGCCCCCGCAATCCCTTCGGGGATGGCGGTGGATCAGTCACACGGGTGGAAGCCCTGGGCACGCAAACTGACCAGAAGTCCGCCTACGGCTTGGATTACCGCGGCGTGTTCGCCAGCAACGTGTTCCTCGAAGCCCGGATCAATAAGGTGGACTCCGCCACCGTCTTCCCGCATGGCGACCCCAACTACGGCACGGGTGAGCTGCTCCTGGTCTACGGTGGCATTGACGGCAGAGCCGGTGGCCGCGCGGGGTTAAGCTACCCCTTCGGCTTTGGCATCTCCCCCACTCCGGACCGGAGAAACAACCGCAGCGGCAACCTGAATCTGAAAGTGTTCCACGATCTTTTTGGCGGCAATCATGAATTGGACGCCGGCTACGACTACTACCAGGGCGTGCGCGGCACGTCGGTCGCCGCTGGGTTGTTGGGGCAGCAGTTCCGCGTGGGTGGTGCCTACATAAACGCCGCTGGGAATTACCTGTTCCCGACCATCAACCTCACCTCAAATAGCACGAACACTGGCTACCTGTACGGTCAGGATTCGACGGGCCTGCGGGGACCGGCGGCCAGTCTGGATCAGCAGCTGGGTCATGACGGCACCACCAAGACCCAACAGGATGCGATCTACCTGAATGATCAGTGGACCATCAACAGTTTCTGGAACTTCATGGTAGGCCTGCGGCTGGAATCGAACAAGATCATCGATACCGACGGCTCCCAGCTGGCCAAGGCCAATGCCTTCTCCCCCCGCTTCCAGTTACGCTACGACCTGGCCGGCGACAGCAAGCGGGTCTTCACCCTGACCGCGGCCCGCTTCTCGGGCGACTTCACCACTGGGTTTTCGGATGCCTTCATCAAGAAGGCCAACAGCAAGGGCGTCCAATACGGCTGGAGCGCAAACACGAACGCGCCTGGAACCGGAACTGATGCCGGGGTGCAGTTCTACGACTATGCCCAGATCACCAACGCCCAAAATTATCAGAAGGTCGTTGCTTTCTACGACAGTTCCAAGAACTACGTGCTGGATTCCGGCCTGCGCACGCCCTACATGGATG
Organism: uncultured Holophagaceae bacterium; assembly: GCA_903873655.1. GTDB lineage: Bacteria > Acidobacteriota > Holophagae > Holophagales > Holophagaceae > Geothrix. The sequence continues at coordinate 4,346 of CAIQPH010000059.1, forward strand.
AGCTCACCTTTGGGTTCCGGCGTGGCTGGGACAGCGGCTCGAGCGTCAAGCTCACCTATGTCTACCGCACCTGGAAGAAGGATTGGGCCTTCCAGACCGACTATGCGGCCGATCAGCTCGTCACCCTTACCGATCCCACCGGCACAGGGACGCTTGCGAACCAGCATGCGATTGTCACCCATGTGTTCAATTCCGATGATCTGACCCGGCAATACAACGGGCTGGAGATGGAGTGGACCGGCAAGATCAACTCGACCTGGAGTGTCGGTGGCAACTGGACCTACAGCCGCCTCGTCGGCAACAACAACGGCGGTGATTCCACCACGGGCCAGTCCTTCCGGGATAACCTACCAGAGGGCTACTACTACAATCGAAGGTACCTGACCCAGACGATGGGGCTGTCGAACGACCAGTTCGCGCCCACGGGACCGCTACCTCAGAGCCAAGAACAGCGCGGCCGTATCTACATCACCGCCGTCATGCCCCTGGGCAAGGGCACCATCTCCTATTCCGCCCTGCTGCGATACGACACGGGCACGACCTACTCCGCCGCTGCCAATGCTCCATTCACCAACGCGGCTCTTGTCTCCTCCGGCAACCCGGCAGGCTATGGCCCCATGCCTGGCTTAGTGGGAAGCGGTGTCGGCGCCCCCACGTCCTACGTGCAGTACTACGGCGGCCGGGGACAGTACTCGAACAACGATACTTACCAGGTGGACTTCAAGATCAACTTCAACGTCCCACTCGGCGTTCCGGGCTTCCCCAAGCTGGCGCTCTTCGGCGACATGAGCATCAACAACCTCTTCAACCACATCCTGCCCACCCAGCTGGATCACGTTCTTTACACTGGCGGCACCGCCGGCACGAATCAGCTCTACATCAACAACACCCCCTACTACAGCGGCGGCGGTGGTATGCACAGCGACAATGGTTTCGGCACCTACGATCCGGGTTCTGGCACCAACTACTGGAACTTCGGTCGAAGCATGGGCATGAGTCTTGGTCTGCGGTTCTAACTTGATCCTGGAGATGCTATGAATATGAGAACCAAACTGACGGTCATCGCGCTTGCCACCCTTCCGTTCGCAGGGACTCTGGCCGCGCAGGAGACCAAACCCTTTGACGCAGGCATCGCCTGGTCCTTTCCGACGGACAACCTGAAAGAGGTCACCAACGCTTCGGGAGGCTATGCGGGTTTCAACCTCGACCTGGGCTACAACACCCACCTGGTCGGGACCACCGTGCCCCTGCGGCTGAGCCTGGGCTTCAACGACTTCCCCGGCATGAACAATCAGGGGGTAACCCGCTCCCTGAGTGGCATCCAGGCCGCTGGCGATATCTTCATCGCCACGGGCATCAAGAATCTGTCCATCGTCACCGGCGCGTCGATCAACCGGTGGACCGAAAAGATCACGCCGACGCCAGCCGGCTACTCCGACCACGTGAAAGGCACCAAATTTGGCGCTCGCTTCGGCGCTGAATACCAGGTTAATGCCCTCTGCTCTGTCAATGCCCTGCTGCAGGTGGTCGAGCTCGGCACAGATCCGAACGCTACCAAGGGGTTCAATCCCTCCTGGATCCAGGTGGGGGTCAAGTACCACTTCTGATCCAGCTGTTCCCCCCAAAAAAACGGGCCCTGCCTAGCGGGGCCCGTTTTTTTTGATCTTCCGGCTTTTCAGGGAAAGCGGGAACACAGAGGGCACAGAGAGGCGCAGAAGCCACAGAGAACTGCCACGGATGGGTTCCACCACGGGTACCAGCCTTTCCCGGGTTGCGGCTGGTCACGGAAGACGCGGTAATCCACAGAGGGCGCGGAAGGGTTCGTGGTGTTCGCCACGTGGGCCCGCCGAAGGCGGCTTCCGGCTTCGCCGGAAGTGATCCCGGGGGCGCCAGGGTCGCGTCCCAAAAAAACGCAGCCCAGGCGCCCCCGGGATGCAGCCCGCGCTTTCGGAGAGGCCGACCATGCTTGTTTCCGCGCTTTCCGCGAATTTCCGAGGCTTCCGTGACCAGCGCCTTTCTCTGTGCCCCTCTGTGGGATTTCTGCGTCCTCTGTGTTCCGCTTTTCTGTCCCTGAATTCCCGGGGGGCCTTTTATTTTCGGCATGACAGAACCTCATGCCTGCCGGCGGTCATCCCTGGCTAGGATGAGAACATCCGTCTGCGCCGCTCTTTCCTTCTGTCCATCGCGCCACCAACCAGGGTGTTTCATGCTCGACCAAGGGGTCGCGGTCATCCAGTGGCAGCTGCCTGAGCACCTGCAGCTCATCGCCACCCGACCCGTCCAGGCGGGAGAGCGGGTCTTCCAGGAGAGTCCACTGCTCTGGGTGAAGGAAGGCGGCAACCGGCACCCCGCCTGGGAACTGACCGAGGGGCTCCTACTGGAGCGTCCCTCCAGGCTGGAATACCTGGCGTGGAATCTGAGGCGGATCGCCCTGCCCGCCTGAGCTGACTGGGTCGGCCGCTTTGAGCTCAGGGTTTCCACTCGGGCATGTCGGTGCCGTAGTAGTACCGGTCCATCCAGGGTTGATAATCCCGGCCTGTCTCAGCCTTGAGAAGATCGGCCACGTCCTGCGTAAAACTGGGCGGATACCACGCAAAGCTCCGCAGGTAGTTGCGCAAGAACGAAATGAACTTCTGCTCGCCCAATTCCTTGTGCAGGCAGGCCAGCAGGAAGGCGCCCTTGGAATACACCAAGCTCTGCCGGTAGCTGAAGGCTCTCCGATCGCTGCGGGGACCTGGGTGCAGGAAGTTGGCGGTGGGAATCGAAGCCGCCTTGGTCGCCAGCTTGGCATGGGCTTCCCAATCCCGCACGATGATCTCGTAGGTGTTCTGGCCCTTGTTCTTCATGGCGCGCATGGCCAGGGCGGAGGTGTATTCGGCAAAGGACTCGGTGAGCCACTGGTCCTCGAAGCTCCACATCTTCAATTGGTGAGCCCAGTACTGGTGGGCCAGTTCGTGGGAGACCAGCCGGTTGACCCACCCGCCCACGGCGCCATTGGCGGCGACGATGCGATTGAGATCATCGCCGATGGCATCGAACGCCTCCCGGGTCAGCCAGATCATGCCGGCCGGCGCCTGGCCGAAGCCGAGGCTGGGAACCTCCACCAGATTCACCTCCTCGAAGGGCGCGCTGCCCAGCAGCTGGCTGTAGAACTCGAGAATGCCGTGGGCCGTTTTCAGCAGCTGATCAGCCCCCTGTCCCAGGCCGGCGTAGCCCCAAGCCCGCACGACCCGGCCGTTCTTCGTCATCTCCCTGGCTTCGTACTTACCTGCGGCGACTGAGAACCAGAGGATCGGCTTGTCGCTGCTCACTTCCAGCAGGTTGTGGGTGGCGTTGGCTGACCGGGAGACGGTCTTGGCGGACGCGATGGCCACGAAGGGCTTCTCCACGGCGATACGGGCCTTCACGGTATAGCTCTGCCCGGCCATGTCAGGCTCCGGGAACCAGCCTTCCCCGGGGGTCAGCCGCCAGAAGTCGTAGCTCATCACCCGGCCCAGCAGGTCGCCTTCCACCTCGAAGGTCAGCTTCAGGGTCTCGCCGTTGGCGGCGCCCCGGCGCAGGTCGACCAGCAGGAACCCATCCCGGTGGATGAAGGGCAGGTCCTGCTGGCCATTGAGCAGCACCCGCTTCACCTCGCTTTTCAGCACCTTCAGCATCCCGATGGAGTTCAGGGAGAATTTCCGATCCTGCAGCTGGAAGGAGAGCATCCGGAGCCCGGGGCGGATGACCTGGATCGTCTCCACGACCTTCACCTTCGCGTAGGTCTTGTTGGAGGCTTCCAGATCCAAATCGATGTGGGCCAGGCGGAAATCAGGATCCACGGGCGCCTTGCGGGTCCAGCCGAGAGGGCTGTAGTCCACCGCGATCAGGTCGGCGGTGGGAATACCGGCCTCCACCTCCTTGGGGTGCTGGATGAACAGGGACTCCAGGCGGCCCCGCACCGGGTCATGGGTATAGACCCAATGTTCCTTTTCGCCCACCAGCTCGGCCGTCACCACGGCCTTGGAAGGGTCGTTGGCGGCCCGGTAGGCCGCCAGCTCCCCGAGGGGCATCCGGGTGAGCATATTTGCCAGGCCATTGGTGAAGATCTCCTCCCGGGCCTGGAAGAAACCCCAGGTGGTCTGGAAGGCCGCTGTCGGCGCCGCCAGGGAGGGAGGCGCCAGGGGAGGCAGTTCCTGGCCCAGGAACCAGACGATCGCCTCCTTCACGGGTTCTCCCACGGCGAGGCCCCCGGTGGCCACGGCTTCGGGCTTGATTTCCGAGTTCTCCTTCAGGTTGAAGCGAAGCAGTGGCTGGACCACCGGGTCCTTGGCCAGGTAGCGGAAGCTGCCCTTGCCCTGGAGGTAGAGGCCACGCGGGCTCCCCCCAATGAGGATGGGCGTGGCCGTCCCACTCTGGAAATCCAGCTGGAGCGAGCCCACCTTGACCTGGAAGGCTTCGATGCTGGAGGCCTGGCCGGCCAGGGCCGGGGAGGCGTAGGCGGCGGCCTCGCTCAGGGTCTTGTAGCCCACGACCTCCACGGTGGCCTCCGCCGGCCGGGCCGGAGGGGCCTGCGCCGCGAGCGCCAGGCCCATCGAACAAAGAAGGGCCACCTTGTGGGCAAGTCGCATGAGACCTCCATTTCCGTTTCCAGCGGGATCCAGAATCCGCCCAATATAGCGCGGCCACCTGCCCCCAGGGATCACAGAAGGAGGAGAAGACGAGGCCGACATCAGCTTAGGAAAGAGCCGAAGGAAGCATGAATTCGTGAAAAATTTTCCACCATCCAAAGCCGAGGCAACAACCGCGGGCGTTCAGTGGATAC
>CAIQPH010000060.1 GCA_903873655.1 uncultured Holophagaceae bacterium
GAACAGGGCCGCGATGGGCTCCAGGTACCAGTGGAACTTGAGCACACCGTAGACCAGCAGCAGCAGGCCCCCCAGGAAGGCCAGGAGCGCAAGGATGTGGGAGGTGTTCCAGTCATCGCCAGAGTTGGAGCCGGTGTGGGATTCACGCGCCAGGTCGAGGCCGCGGACCGGGCTCAGCTCGGGATTCCGCTTGACCTTGGCAGCATAGATCATCACGTAGGCGACCACCACACTGGTGGCCACCACCCAGGCCGCCACGCGGTAGCCCAGACCGGAATAGATGGGGACTCCGGCGATGCCCTGGGCCACACCCACGGTGAAGGGGTTGAAGAAGGCGCAGGCGAACCCCGCCGCCGCGCCGAGGAAGGGGATGGCCAGCCCCACGATGGAGTCGTAGCCCAGGGCGCGGGACAGGGCGACGAAGATCATGACGAGCGGGATCAGCTCCTCGGCCATGCCGAACACGGCACCGGCGAGAGAAAACACGGTCATGAGCACTGGGATGAAGAGCAGCTCCAGCAGCGGATGACGCCGCACGTGCACCGTGAGCCGCTTGATGCCCTGCTCCACGGCGCCGGTCTCCTGGAAGACGCCGAAGCTGCCGCCAATGATGAGCAGGAAGGCGATCAGCCCGGCCCCATCCAGGAAGCCCTTGATGGGGGCCAGGAACAAGGTCTGGAGACCCAGGTGGACCTTGGGCAGCTGGTGGAAGGTGCCCGCGACGGGCACCTTCAAATGGCCGCCATCCGGCAGGATCTTCTCGACGCGCTGGAACTCGCCGGAAGGGACGAACCAGGAGAGGAGCAGCACCAACCCGATCAGCGCGGCCACGATGACCAGCGTGTGGGGCATGCGGAGGCGGGGGCCGGGTGAGGCTGGCGCTTGGATGGGTTCAGGGCACATGGACTTCCTTCAGGAAGGGGCTGAATGGCGCAGGGGACGTGGGGCCCAGGCGGAGGGTCTCAGGGTTGGATGTCCTGCATGGCTTTGAGGGCCACCTGGGCGAGCCGCTCCTGGAGCGCCGCCAGGTCCTCCGCCCGTTTCGGCCCAGGGCCCATGGCGTCCACGGCCTGGAAGATCGAGTCTTCGGCCTTCAGGAGGCCGGGGAGATAACCTGTGCCCTCGCGGTTGTCGAGGCCGGAGAGGTCGAGGTACTCCTGCTTCTCGGATTCCTGGTAGGGACGGATCCGCTTCTTGATCCGCGCGGACTCTGCCCAGAGGGGCGCGTCGGTCCCCTTCCAGAAGGCCTCCGGCACCGAGCCGGCTTCCACCCACAGGGGCAGGGCCACGGCCGTGACCGGTTCACCGGGCAGGATCCAGAAGGTGGCCCGGGAACCAGGGTTCTTCGGATCCTTGCCCACCAGCACCACGGCGCAGGAGGTGTAGGACTTGTTGATGCAGTCCTTGGTCAGGATCCATTGGGGCCTGGCCGGGAGGGACTTCAATTCTGGGACGGTGGGCGTTTTCAGCAGGACGTGGCCGGTGTCCCGGGCCAGTCGACGGAAGATCTCATGGGGGGTGAGCTGCCCGGGAGCCAGGGTGTGGAACAGCTCCGTGGCCCGCTCGAACCGGAGGTAGCCGGCCCCTTTGCCCGGGCGTCCCGACCGGGCCCAGTTGGTGTTGATCAGGAACTTCCCGGGGTCCGCCGCAGCATCGAGGACGCTGTAGCCCCGGCTGTGGACCTCGAAGAGGACGGCCTTCCCCGTGGCGTCGAGCACGCCGAAGTTGGTCTGGCAGCCCAGCCCCGGACCCTGGTTGGCCTTGAGGTAGGCCTCGAAGTCGGCCACAGTCCGGCAGGTCCGCAGGGCATCGGCCATCACGCCGCCTTCCAGGTCCTTCATGTCCCCACCCTGAGCCCCGGGCAGGTTGTAGGCCACCGTGTTCATGATGGCGAAGCCTGCGGAATTGAGGCCCGCCCAGGCCCGCCGGCCGCTGGCATCGTTGGCGTCCACCAGGGCGAGGTAGGCGAAGGGCTGCTCGCGGACGAGGATCACCTTGTTGGAAAGCTCATCCGTGTCGCGGTTCTTCCACAGCATGGGCCGTCCGCTGGCGCTGGCGGTCGGGCTGATCACGGCGCTGGTGCACTGCTCCGCCCCCTGGGCCGTCAGGCCGAGCGCGGAAGCGCCCACCAGAAGGGCAAGGACGATGGCTCTGCGGAACATGACGAACTCCTTCGCGGCTACTCGAACATCCCCTTGGTGAGTGCCTTTCCATGTTTCATGAGGAGCCTCCCCTTGGCAATGACGCTGCGGACCTGCAGATCACGGGGATCGAGCAGCACCACGTCCGCATCCATGCCCGGGGCCAGCCGCCCCTTGGTCTTCAGTTTCAGGATGCGGGCCGGGTTGGCCGTGATGACCCGCAAGGCCGTCTCCAGGGCGATGCCCTCCTCCTGCACCGCCTGGCGCACCGCCGGGAACAGCGAGGTGACCCGGCCCACGGAGATGTCCTGCAGGCGGCCCTTGGGATCCCAGTCCGGCAGGCTGCCCTGGCCGTCGGAGGTGAAGGTGATGTGGCCCGGGTCCACCCCGGCTTCGAGCATGCGGCGCAGGGCCTTGGAACAGGGGATCTCGCCGTCCCTGAGATACGAGGCCAGGGTCGAGGTGGTGAAGTCCACGAACCCGCCGCCTTTAGCGTAGGCGATCCCCTCCTCGAAGAGGCGTGGATTGCGGTTGATGTGGGTGGGCCACATCTGGGTGGCGGACAGCTCGGTCTCGGCCAGGATCCGGCGCAGGTAGTCGAGGCCCCGGGGCCCGTCCCCCAGATGCACATTCACGATGCCCGCCTTGCCCGACAGCAGGCCACCCCGCCGGGCCATGGCCACCACCTGCGTGAACGCCTCGAAGGTGGGCTGGCTGGAACGGTGGTCAGAGAGGGCCACTTCTCCGGCGCCGATCACCTTGTCGATGAAGAGCAGATCCTCCTCGAGGCTGGGCATGAAGGTGCGCAGGGGCAGTCCGTAGGAGCCCGAGTAGACATAGGTGCTGAGGCCCTCTTCCTCCAGACCCTTGGCCTTGGCGAGCAGTCCGGCCATGTTCCGGGTGTAGCCGTCGGTGCCGAGGCAACCCACCACGGTGGTGACGCCACCCATGATGGCGTCCGTCAGCGGCAGCCCAGGCGTGCGCGTGGCGAAGCCGCCTTCGCCCCCGCCACCCATGATGTGCACGTGGCCGTCGATGAAGCCCGGCACGGCCTTGAAATTCCGGGCATCCAGCACCTCGCAGTACTTGCGGGGAATGCGGATATCGGGCTCCATGCGGAGGATCTTGCCACCCCCGAGGAGCAGATCGCAGCGGCCCCCGGGTTCGGGGGCGTAGACATCGGCGTTCTTGATCAGGAGCAGCATGGGGACTCCGGCCGGACCGTGCGGCCCGGAAGGGTTTCAGAAGACTCGGGAGACGGGCAGGTCGGCGCCGGGCCTGGCCAGTTCGCGGAAGCCCGGGTAGCCATAGAGGCCGTAGAGAAGGCAGGGCTCGAGCACCTGGATGGCACGGCGGGCTAGCTCCTGATCCAGGGGCACGAGGAGGGTCCCGGCGGGCAGGTCCACCTCGGCCTGGGGTTGGCGCGCCACGATCTGGCGATCCTCGTAGCGCTGGTACAGCTCGTCGTAGGGTTCTTCCAGGCGGACCAGCTTGACGCGCTCGACCTTCGCGCGGCGTGGGCCCGCCAGGGTCTCCCAGCGCAGGCCCTGGGCCTCCAGCACCGGGAGGAACCGCGCCACGGCGGAGGGTTCGATGGCGTAGGCATGGGGCGTGGCCACGCTGCCCTTCACCATCAGATCGGTCATGACATTGGCGGTGGGAATCTCAAGCGTGCGGCCCGTGGCAAGCTCCCGGACCTTGACGGATCTCACCTTGCCGCCCAGGTTCGCCCAGAACACATTGGTGGCGATGAAGGGGGGCAGCGGCTCGCGGCGGGCCCGCTCCGAGAGCTGCCGCACGCGGTCGCGCCAGCCCTTGTCGCCCAGCAGGTGACGGTAGAGGATGCGGTAGCCGTCCACCCGCTCCCCCAGGTCCGCCTGGGGCTCCGCGGCGTGGTGGCGGACGCCGGACTCGATGATGAAGGACAGGGCGCCCAGGGTACCCAGGCCGTTGCGGCCGTCATCAACTTCTGGCGTCGAAGGGCGGATTTCTTCGTCCGGCGGCGGACCGCCCACGCTGTAGCGGGCATAGGCATGACCGGCCTTCGCCTGGAGTGGCGCCGCGGAGGCCACCGCGGCCAGGCCCACGGCCTTGAGGTAGTCTGGGATGAGCGGGTGGTTGGCCGCGTCCATGGTGATGAGGGGCCAGGCC
>CAIQPH010000061.1 GCA_903873655.1 uncultured Holophagaceae bacterium
CTCGGGTGGGGGATAGTTTTTGCGGGGGCGGCTCGATTCCCTTTGAAGCCGCCCGGATGGGTTGCGAAGCCTTTGGTTCCGATCTCAATCCCGTGGCGGGTTTGCTGACTTGGGCGAGTTTGAATCTGCTCGGCGGGGGCACAGCGGTGCAGGAAGAAGTGCGCAAGGTGCAGGAAGCCGTCTTCTCTGCTGCGGATAAACAGATCACGGAATGGGGCATCGAACACAACCATCGAGGCGAGCGCGCCGAGGCATTTCTCTACTGCGTGGAAGTGAAACCCGAGGGGTGTGACTATTACATTCCGTTGGCGCCAAGCTGGGTAATTTCGGAGAAATATCGCATTGTCGCCACATGGAAGAAAGTGCAGAATTCAGACCGCTTACAGCCGACTGTGATCGTGGTTTCCGAGAGCGAACTGAAACTCTATAAGGAAAAGAAAGGTGCAACGGTGGTCGACAGCAGGGCCATTGATCCCTTCGATTCCAGCCGTTCATGGTCGGTGGAGGCGTTGCGCGGGCCGGAAGGTTTGCGCCATTGGAGCAGTGACGATGTGGTACCCCGCCCCGGCGATGTATTCCAGGAACGGCTTTACTGCATCCGCTGGGTAAATGCCAAGGGTGAACGCCGATACGCCGCACCAGACGCTGCCGACCTAGCTCGGGAAACCAAGGTTTTGGAGCTGCTGCGCGAACGCTTTGCGGAATGGCAGCGCGAGGGTTTTATTCCGTCGAAGGTAATCGTGAGCGGTTACAACACCGAGCAGCCGATTCGCGAACGTGGATGGACCCATTGGCATCAGTTGTTTACGCCAAGGCAGTTGTTAACGCATGGAACAATACTTGAAATAGGGTCAAAAAAAACCAATGTTCATTATCGTGCTTTTTTATTGTTATTTATAGGAAAAGCCAGTGACCATAATTGCAAAATCGGTGTGTGGAATGCACATCCTTCTAAGGGGCCAGGAAGCACAAGCAACATGTCTATGAATCAGGCTTTCAATACTCAATTTAATTTTGGATGCCGTGCGATCACAGAGCTGAGATTCAGTGTTATTGGTGACAATGTAAATCCCATTAAATCTACTTCAACCATTCGCCTAGATGATGCGCGTGAAATTAAAGAAAAGTGCGACATTTGGATTACCGACCCGCCCTACGCTGATGCGGTCAACTACCACGAACTTGGCGATTTTTTTCTCGCTTGGTATGAAAAGCAACTTGCAAAGGACTTCCCCGAATGGATCCCCGATGCCCGCGCAGAACTCGCGGTTCGCGGCGATGGTGAGGACTTCCGTCGCTCCATGGTGGAGATCTACAAGAATCTCGCCGAGCACATGCCCAGCAACGGTATGCAGATGGTCATGTTCACTCACCAAGATCCGGCTGTGTGGGCCGATCTCGGCATGATTCTTTGGGCCGCAGGATTGAAAGCCACCGCCGCCTGGACCATCAGCACAGAAACCGAGGCGGCCGGCATAAAAAAGGGCAACTACGTTCAAGGCACCGTCTGCCTCGTTTTACGAAAACGCACCGCCAACGAACCCGGCTTCCTTGACGAGGTGTATCCACTGGTCGAAGACGAAGTGAAACGCCAGATCGATTCCATGCAGGCGCTCGATGAAGGAGATGAACCAAATTTCAATGACGCCGACTACCAGCTCGCGGCTTACGCTGCTGCCCTCAAGGTTCTGACTCAATACGGCAATCTAGATGGCAAGGATGTAGAGCATGAAGTCTTCGCGGTGCGAGCGAAGAATGTGAAGAGCGACTTCCAGATCGTCATCGAGCGGGCGCTGGGCATCGCCTGTGACACGCTTGTGCCCCGTGGTTTGGACCACTCGTGGCGCGATCTATCGCTCGTGGAGCGGTATTTCCTACGGGCGCTTGATATTGAGAGCCGGGGTGAACGCCGCCAAGGGATGTATGAAGAACTTGCGCGGGGCTTCGGTGTCACGGACATCAAACCGCTCTTGAAGAACGACAAAGCCAACGGTGCGCGGATGCATACGCCAACAGGCCTGGCGGGTGGTTTGCTCGGGCCGATCAACGGTGTTCAATCTGGGAGCGATTCACTGCCCCCACGCCGTGGCCGGGCGGGGGCTGGCGTGACACATCCCTTTGCCGCATCACCCTTGCGCCACCTCATGTTCGCCATCCACGAAACCAGCACCGCCGACAACAGCCCGGAACCTGGCCGACAATACTTGCGCGACACCTATGGCCAGGGCTATTGGACCCAGCGCGAGCGATTTATTGGCTTGCTTGAGTGGCTGTCACAGTTGGGCAACACGGCAGGGATGGAAGAGTGGCTTGAAGATTCCGAGGCTGCCCGCATCTTGGCCGGTCGCCTGCGCAACGACCACGCCTGATCAGGGGTCAAATGATTCAACGCCATTCCAGCCGTCGCAACCGCCTCGACCACGCCGTTCTAAACCAGCGGCTGGAGGGGGCGGTGTCCTATGACCGAATTGCTGGATATTTCCGCTCCAGCCTGTTCGAAGTGGCCGGGGAAGCCCTCAGCAAAGTCGAAGGGCCGGTGCGAATCATCTGCAATTCAGACCTCGATCCGCAGGACCTGGTTACGGCCGCCGCTGCGCAAATCGCGCTTCGCCGATGCTGGTGCGCAGGGCAGCCCGAGGACGCCCCGCCAAGTGCCATGCCCCGCTACCGCGCCCTCTACGAGGCATTGACGACCGGCAAGCTGGAGGTCCGTGTCTTACCTGATTCGGCCTTTGGCCTGATTCACGGCAAGGCTGGGGTGATTCGGCATGCGGACGGGGCTGCAACAGCCTTTCTGGGAAGCGTCAATGAGAGTGCTTCTGCCTGGAAGGTGAACTACGAGCTGCTATGGGAAGACGACTCTCCGGAAACCATCGCCTGGGTACAGGAGGAATTCGACGCGCTGTGGAACGACAGGCGCGCCATGGATCTCGCTGTCTGCCCTTTCATCGTGCAGGACGTGAAACGCATCCTGACGCGCCGGGTGATCGAACCAGCAGAGTGGAAGGCAACGGTGGATCCAATTTCGGCCGCTGCGGCAGCCGCCATCGAAACACCGGTCTATCGACGTGAACAGGGTCTTTGGCCGCACCAGAAATACTTCGCCCGGCTCGCGCTCGAGCGCCATCGACTCGGCGGTGCGCGGCTCGTTTTGGCGGATCAGGTGGGCCTCGGGAAAACCATTCAGTTGGCGATGGCGGCGTTGCTGATGGCCCTGGAGGACCCCGAAGGCGGGCCGATCCTGGTGCTCGCACCCAAACCCCTGTTGCAGCAGTGGCAGGACGAAATGATGGAGTTGTTGCAGCTTCCTTCCGCCAGGTGGAATGGAAAGGCCTGGATTGATGAAAACGACCTAGAATACCCATCCGATGGCATTAAATCCCTGGGCAAGTGCCCCCGCCGGATTGGCCTTGTCTCCCAGGGATTGGTCGTTCGTGGAATGCCGGAAGCCCTTCAACAGTTGCGGAGCCTCCGCTACACCTGCGTGATCGTGGATGAAGCCCACCGGGCCCGCCGTCGCAAGGTCCCCAAAGTGGATGCCAGCCCGGAAGAAGTTGATGAGCGGGCTGAACCCAACAAGCTCATGGCATTTCTAAAGGAGCTTGGCCCCCAGACAAAGAGCATGCTGCTGGCGACAGCAACTCCGGTACAGCTCCACCCCGTAGAAGCATGGGACCTGCTGGACATCCTTTCGCAGGGCAATGATGGCGTTCTTGGAGGGTGGACCCGGACCAGTCCCTGGTTCCATGCCAGTGAATGCCTAGCCATCGCGAATGGCGAGGAGCAGGTTCCGACCGAAATCGTGGCGGGTTGGCAGTTCGTCCGTGACCCACTCCCATCGCGGTTTGAAGGCTCTGCCTTCGACAGCATCAGGCGGAACCTGGACCTGGACGATCAGGAATGGCAGTTCCGGCACGAGGTCCTTGACCGGATTCCACCAGCCTTGCGCAAGGTTCAGCTTCAGAACAACGTGCTGCCGGGCTACGGGGAGAAATTCAATCCGCTCCTTCGGTGCATCGTTCGCCGTACCCGGAGCTATCTTGAAGCCACCATTAACCCGGCGACCGGGGGCTATTTCCTTCCCAGGGTCGCGGTTCGGCTGTTCGGTGAAGACCCAAGCAACTCCTTGGGCCTTGGCGGGTACCTCCGGGACGCCTATGTCGAGGCTGAAGAGTTCTGCCGGCTGCTGCAGAAGCGTGTAAAAGGGGCTGGGTTCTTCAAGACCCTGCTGCTCCGCCGCCTAGGCAGCTCCATGGAGGCCGGCCGGAAGACCGTCGAAAAGCTTCTTGGGTATGAACCAGATGACCTGAATGATGAAGATGATGACGATACGGACGACGAGGATAGCGGTCAGCAAGGCCGTAATGGCCATGCCTCATCGGATTTCAAGGACTTCACGGCTAAGGAAGTCGCTTCCCTGAAGAGGTGCCTTGAGCTGCTTCGTCAGGGCGGGAACAACGATCCGAAGCTGGAGGCCCTGGTCAGCTACCTACTGGGCACCCTGGCTGGCCTGGAGAAACGTTGGCTCGACCTGGGGTGCATCCTGTTTTCCCAGTATTACGACACTGTCCGGTGGGTGGGCGACGAACTGGCCAGGCGATCCGAGTTCGCCGGGATGGAAATCGGGCTGTACGCAGGGAGCAATCGGTCCGGGTTATGGCGAGACGGGAAATTCCAGCGCTGCAGGCGAGAGATCATCAAAGCCCGGGTTCAGGCCGGTGAGCTCAAGATCCTTCTGGGCACAGATGCCGCATCAGAAGGTCTCAACCTCCAGCGGCTGGGCACGCTGATCAATATCGATTTGCCCTGGAATCCCACCCGCCTGGAGCAGCGAAAGGGGCGCATCCAGCGTATTGGCCAGGTCCGCAGTGAGATCTGGATCGCCAACCTCCGGTATCGGGATTCAGTGGAAGACCGGGTTCATCAGGTGCTGGCCGACCGCCTCGAATCCATTCATCAGCTCTTCGGCCAGATCCCGGACACCCTGGAAGATGTGTGGGTGACCATCGCGCTGGAGGATGAACAAGAAGCCCGCCAGCTCATCGATCGCACCACCGCCACCCGCAATCCCTTCGATGCCAAGTACAGCAAGGTCGAGGATGCCAATTGGGAAACCTGTTCGCTGGTCCTGGATCCGCAGGCTGTGAAGGAACAGCTTTCGCGGGGTTGGTAACCCCTGCGGAAGCCACCAAACTAGGGATATACCAATGACTATCAAGGATGGCCACGAACGGATCATTCAGCTAATGCGCACCCTTCATGATGATCGTCGTCGCCTCATCGTTCAGCGGTGGTTCATTGTGTTGGCTTACGGTCTGCTCTCGATCCCGATCACCTTCAGTTTCATCCGCTGGTCGGGAACCGAATCGTTTCGAAGCATTGTTGACTCCTTCATTCCCGGGCCATGGTGGGTGTGGGTATTTCTCACTTCGTTGATATTGATGATGATTTTTCGATCAACCATGAGGACCCGAACGCGGTTCTATGCTTTCCTCGGTATCCCCAACTTCAAAAATTGGGCACCACTGTGGGAAGGTTCACTGATTGGATTTGTAGTTGTAAGTATTTGGATTGCCTACTCATCTGTGATTCGGTCCGAATTGCGGATTCCGGATTGGACTGCTTGGCTGTTTGTATTGGCGGGGTGGTCTTCAGGTTCCCTTCTAGGAATTGTCTGGCTATTCCGGTTGTTGTCGTCCTGGAAGGACGGAAACACTCGAGAGGTTCCTCCAGGTACCGCTCTTGAGGGGTCTGAAAGCCGGGCTCTTTCCTTCAGCAATTGCTCCTTTGATGAATTTCTTCAATGGATTCGAAACGATATCCCACCTGAATTACCTGAAGATGACGCGTTCGACCATGCTCCTATCGCTCGCAGAATTGCGAATCGCCTACGCACTTCTGCACCATTTACACCACCTTCCCAGGTAATAGTTGGTCCCTATGGGTCAGGGAAATCGACAATCGGGAAAATGGTCCAAATCTATCTTGAAAGAAAAACCAGTGGGCCAACCGTTCGATTGGTTCGGATCGAGCTTTGGGCCTATGAAACCCCTTCTGCTGCTGCCAAGGGCATCCTGAGTGCGTTGATCAGTGCGGTTTCAGAGGATGCTGATGTCACAGGGCTAAGAGGCCTGCAGACCGACTATGTAGATGCCATCAAGGCCGCCGGTGGAATTTGGTCGACCATCGCTGGCCTGCTAGGAACCACAGGGAGTGATCCCCAGGAGATTCTCAAGCGTGTCGATCAAGTAGCAACTGCGATCGATGTGCGCTACGTCATCTGGGTAGAGGACCTAGAACGGTACGCTTCGAGAGTGGCCAATTCTTTACAACCCGAGACCTCAAAACAGGCACGACGCTTGGCGCCCATTCGTGCACTATTGTTCGGCCTAAATCAGTGTCAATCAATTAAGGTAATCACGGCCACGACAGACTTAGGCATTGGTGGGTTCGATCTAGAAAAGGTAGCGCAGTTCATTGAGGTAATTCCAGAACTTGATGTCATACAAATCGCCCAAGTTATCCATCGGTTCCGCGAGGGTTGCCGCGATCTATTCCCAAATCTAATTGATCCTGGCGGTCCTTGGGATCGTGGAGAATTTGACCAATTCAACAACGATGAAGCCATTGGCCAGGCAATGGCTATTTTTGGCGGAGATATCACCCACTTGGCGAAGGCGGTGACGCTCTTTGTGCGCACTCCAAGGACACTCAAACAAGCCCTTCGGAGAACTCTGGACTTCTGGGAGAGGTTCCCTGGTGAGATTGATTTTGATCATCTCCTGATCATGAATATAGTTCGAGAATCCTCACCATCTGCATTTAGGGTGGTGGCTTCGCACATCAAATCTCTTCAAAACATCACATCTTCCACCTTCCTTCGCCCGGACGACCTTCCGTTTCAGGCACAGATGGAAGCCCTTGAATTCAATGGTGACGTCAAAAAATCCCTCGTACGAATCGTCCAATTCATATTTTCGGATACGAAAGACAATGCCCCACAAGGATTTTCTGCTGCAAGGGGCCGCGGAACCAAATACTGGAATCGCTTCCTTTCAGAACCAGAAGTGGCAGGTGCAGAAAGGGACCAGACCATTTTAAAGGCTATTCAGCTTGCAACCAACGATGAGAAAACATTGGTCTCGTTTCTTGAGGACCCAACTCGATCAGCAGATGCTTCCTACTTCATGCCCTACCTGCTGCCTCTCGATCGCCTCATTAATTTACTGCTTCTGATCGTTGATCGTAGGAAGGGTGAAAAGCCCAATATTTGGCCGAGCAAACCCACTGTCTTTATGTCTATCCCGAAGTCACCACCAGGGTTTTTGGCTCTATGGGATGCTTGGAAGGACCAGATGAGTAGGGGTAATTGGGATCGCAAATTAGCCTTGGACACTGTGAGGCGAGCCATTGAAGCGGCCATACCCTACAACCTAGAGCTGACGAGCGATCTTGAATACTGGTTCCTAGTGGGTTCGAAGCGAGGCACGAACCCTTTTGGATTTGAACTAGAACAAGAAGCCGAAGTGCGAACTATATCGCTGAGCCAGTTCGTAGCTACCTATTCGAATGAACCTCAGTTACTAGCCCGGCAACTGGAGGGTTCCAATCATTGGACGTTACAATACCTTTGTTGGGGGGCCCGGCGAGTCGAGGAGGAACAGAAGACAGGAATTCCTTTTGATGGTTGGCAGGAATTCCGAAACACCATCCTCGAAGCGGCAAGACAGAATCCTCTCATTATGCTTCCCCAACTCGCATCGTTCGTCGTGCGCCATGGTCGAAGTGCAGACATGGGTAACCTCAAGTTCAGCCCGGATTCCGCAAGGGAATTGTTCGACAGCGAAGTGGCGGTGCTAGATCTTTTCCGGGATCAGGATCCGACTACCTGGCCAATTAATCGTTCCCAGCAGGATGAATCCACTTGGTCTGCGAATCTTGCTGTCCGTGCGATCATTGAGGCAGGGAAGGTTCCCTTCAAGGAAGCGCCCTGAAGGCCGCGCGAGTGGTGACAAGATGAAGTTCCGCCAAGGTCTCGAGACTGTGGAATAAGTAGGGAGGTTCAGAGGAAACCCATTCAGTCTTTATCAAGGCAAACGTCGCACTGACTTTCACATCGAGGCTCATCGCGCTCGCCGAAATATTGGGTGATCGCTTGGTGTCGGCACTGCTTCTTCCTTTTAACAAATTGCTGCATCACATCAATCTCCCCCTCTCTGCGTGCCAGATGATCCGGATGGAGTTTCCGTGCCATCCCGCGGTGAAACCCGGCATCCCCTGGGTGGTGGAAGAGGATGCAATCGGAAGGGGCCTGGTCGCGGCCGGCTCTTCCGATTTCCTGGACATAGCCCTCCAGGCTTGCCGGAAGGTTCATGTGAGCGACGAACCGGATGTTGTCCTTGTTAATCCCCATGCCAAAGGCGATGGTGGCAACCACGATTTGCAGTTGGCCTTGTTTGAAGGCTAGAGCGGTCTCACGGCGCCTGATCGCATCCATACCTGCGTGGTAGGGCTCTGCAGGGAGATGAAGCTCAGTCCTCAGAAACTTGGCTACTTCCTCTGTGGCAGACCTGGTGAGGCAGTAGACAATCCCTTGCTGGTCATTTCGTTTGGCAAGGAATGCCCTCAGAGGTTTGAGTTTGCTTGTGAGGGGCCACGGGACCGTTCTGGATTCAAGTCGTAGGTTCCTTCGAGAGACGGACTCCAGGTGGAGGTATGGGTTTTGAAGTTGGAGGTAATAGATGATGTCATCCCGAGTGGTTTCCCGGGCGGTGGCAGTCAGGGCAAGTACATGTAACTTTTCGCCAAATACCGCCCGGAGGTTATGCAATTCGTGGAAAGAGGTCCTGAAGCTGAAGCCCCAGGCGCTGATGCAATGGGCTTCATCTACCACGATCAATCCGATCTTTTCTCGACTTCGGAGAAGGAGTGGATGAAGGGTGAAAAGGGATTCGGGTGACAGGAAAAGAAGATCCAGCGCACCTGTCTCTAGGAGGATTTTGACCTGGTCTCTGGCTTCCTGGTCCATGGACCCGTTAATGCTAGCGGCTTTGAGGCGAAGATCCTTCGCTTCCTGAATCTGGTCATCCATCAGGGCCACCAGTGGCGAGATGACCAGGGTGGTCCGCTTTAGCTTCCTGGTGAGGAACTGGTAAATCAGGCTTTTCCCACCGCCGGTCGGCAGTATGCCGAGCGTGTCCTTCCCGGAAAGCACAGCTCGGATGATGTGTTCCTGTCCGGGTTTGAACGCTTCGAATTCGAACCAAGTCCAGAGATCTCCTAGTAGGTCTGAGTCCAGATCTGTCCCAAATGGTTGCGTGGTGAAGGATGGGAGGTGGTCAGGATCAATTTGCTGTCTGATGGGGTGCCCGCCGGCATCCAAGAGGGCTTTGTATTCCTCTTCTGTAAGGCCCTCGACTGTCGTGGCAGACAGGCCGTCAAGGTTCCCTTGGTCGAACTGATCCTCTAAC
>CAIQPH010000062.1 GCA_903873655.1 uncultured Holophagaceae bacterium
CACCTCGCCGCCGGCGTTGACCGCCGAAATGATCCAGTAATAGGGAGTCCCGTTGGTGAGTCCTGTCATTAGGTAGGGACTGGTCACACCGGAGTATAGCGGACCCCATTGTCAACACATAAATCTGGCCCTTTCTAAGCTTGCTTAGGCGGGGACTTTGACCTCAAGACTTGAGGTGTAGGTCGTCAGTGGCGGTTGTCCGGCGCAGGCCGAGTGAGGCCGCTGGGTGTTGTACTTCTGGATGAACTTGCCGAGGGAGTCCTTGGCTTCGAGCATGGTCCCGTAGTCCTTGAGATAGACCTCGTCGTACTTGACCGTCCGCCAGAAGCGTTCGGTGATGATGTTGTCCAGGGCTCGGCCTTTGCCGTCCATACTGATTTTGACGTCACGCTCCAGGAGCGGCTTGGTGAAGTCCGGACTCGTGAAGGTGGCTCCCTGGTCGGTGTTGAAGATTTCCGGCGAGCCGTAGATCCTCAAAGCCTCCTCCAGGGCTTCGATGCAGAAGAACCGGTCACAGGTGTTCGACAACCTCCAGCTCAGGACCGCCCGGGTGGCCCAGTCCAGAATCGCCACCAGATACACCCACCCCCGGCGCAACCGGATGTAGGTGATGTCGGTGCTCCACACCTGGTTGGGGCGGGTGATGGCAAGTCCTCTGAGCAGATACGGATAGACCTTGTGTTCCTGGTTGCGCTTGGATAGGTTCTTGCCCGGGTAGATCACCTTGATCCGCAGGATAGCCATAAGGCGCTTGATGCGCTTTCGGTTGACCACGTCCCCTTCCAGGGCCAGTTTGTCGCGAAGCATCCGGCTACCCCAGGTCGGCTCGGCGACGTGGATCTCGTCGATCCGCCGCAGGAGCCTGAGGTTGAGTTCCGTCTCCTGTTCGGGGAGGTAGTAGTACCCGGACCGGGAGAGAGCAAGCAGTCCGCATTGTTCCTGAATGGTCAGATTTTCTTCGGGCTCGATCATTGCCCGCCTCTCCACGGTTCGGAGATCCCGAGCTTTTTTTTTAGCCAATCGATCTGGATCGTCTGATGGCCGATGGTTTTCACCAACTCCTCGCTGACCGCCGCGGGGTCCTGTTCGGCCTTCTGGCCCTTGGAGTCAAAAACCCCGGCTCCCTGTTCCATGAGCTGGCGCTTCCAGCCGCTGATCAGCGTCTGGTGGACTTTGAACTCGGCGGCGAGTTCGGAGAGCTGTTTCTCGCCCTTGATCGCCGCGATGGCGACCTTGAACTTGAAATCCTTGGTGTAGTGGTTCCTCGTGCGGTCTCCCAACTTCTTTCCCCTTCACAACATCAGGCTGACAAGCTTAACTTCTTGTCCAGCCCCGTGGGTCCACTATACCTTTTCGGAAATCGGGTGTTCGCCTTTTCCCTGGAGAGGAAGACTTGGGGTCGTGGCCGTGGCGATGACTAGAAGCCCCATGCCAACTGGCAAAGGAAAGAAGTTCATTGGAATACCCCAATGTTTACGCCTTATCCGGGCGCGAAAGAGTGTTCTCTGATCGAGCAAAATCTAGAGGACAGCGAATGGGTTGCAGTTGCTCGTCAAAATGACCGAAGAAGAATTGCCAGAGATAAAGATCTGTATCGTTGGAAAACCGAATGTAGGGAAATCGTCCATCCTCAACAAGCTTGCAGGCACGGATCTCTCCCTGGTCTATGACAAACCTGGAACCACTCGCGACCCGGTGGATAC
>CAIQPH010000063.1 GCA_903873655.1 uncultured Holophagaceae bacterium
AGCACGCGATGACCGTGCCGACCCAAGTGGCCATCATCTTCTCGGCATGCCCTCTGGGCATACGCGAGGCCGGCCACGCAAGATGGCTGGGTATTGCCCATCCCTGGAGCACGCGATGACCGTGCCGACCCACGTGGCCATCATCATGGATGGCAATGGGCGCTGGGCGGCCCAGAAGGGGTGGCCCCGCATCAAAGGCCACAAGGCGGGCGTGCAGGTGGTGGAACGCATCCTGGAGGCGGCCTCGGATGCGGGGGTCCGGCACCTGAGCCTCTATGCCTTCTCCACGGAGAACTGGAAGCGCCCGCCCCTTGAAGTGGGCGCCCTCATGGCCCTTCTGCGCATGTACCTGCGGATGTTAGTCCACCAACTCGCCCGAAAGGGCATCCGCTTTCATCACCTGGGGGCCCTGCAGGGAATGCCGACGGGTGTCCAGGCAGACATGAGGGCCCTGGAAGAAGCCACGGCCAAAAACACGGGAATGACCTTCCACCTTGCCGTGAACTACGGTTCGAGGTTGGAACTGGCCCAGGCGGCCCGTCGCTGCGTGGAGGATGGCCTGAGTGCCGAGGAGATCAACGAGACTTCGCTGGGGGCCCGCCTCTGGACTGCCGGCATTCCCGATGTGGATCTGCTCATCCGCACCAGCGGGGAGCACCGCATCTCCAACTTCCTGCTTTGGCAATCCGCCTACGCGGAACTCTACATGACCGATCTCCTTTGGCCGGATTTCAGCCCTGCGGACTTGCGGGCTGCCCTGGAGGACTATACCCAGCGAGAACGACGCTTCGGGGGGATCTGATGGAACGGACCACACCCAAGGTGGATACCAGGAACATGGCCGTGCGGATCACCTCGGCCCTGGTTTTCGGCCTGTTCTTCTTCAGCCTCCTCTGGTTCGGGGACAGGCCGTGGGCACCCTGGACCTACCTTCTGATCATGGCCTCTGCGGCCGTCATGGGCGTCCGGGAGATGACCCTCATGGCCCGGGTTCGGGGATTCAATCCGTCTCAGGCGGCTGGCATCCTCGTGGCCTGGGGCATCCTCGCCCACTTCTTCCTGGCCACAGGGAACCAGGACCCGCTTCCCCTCTGGTTGGTGCTCAGCGGCGGGGGCCTCTTGATTCACTTCGGCGCCCTGTTCTTCGACTCGAAGCTGGAAGAAGCCCTGCCGAGCCAGGCCATCACCTGGCTGGGCGCCCTCTACATAGGGTTGGGCCTCGGCTTCCAGCAGAAGCTCTTCATGCTCCAGGGCACCTTGCCCAAAACCGGCAGTCGCCTCCTTCTGGCCCTGTTCATCATCATCTGGTTCGGCGATAGCGCCGCCTACTTCGTGGGCACGTTCCTCGGCAAGCACAGGCTCGCGCCCCGCGTCAGCCCGAAGAAGAGCTGGGAGGGGGCTTTCGGGAACCTGGGCGGCAACCTGCTCGGCGCCTTCCTCATGAAGGCCACCGTCTGCATCGAGTGGACCCTGGTGGATGTGGTGGCCCTGGCATTGATCCTGGGCACCGTCGGTCAGCTGGGGGACCTCGTGGAAAGCACCTGGAAGCGCAGCGCGGGCGTGAAGGATTCCAATGCGGGCGGTGTGTCCATTCCAGGGCACGGAGGCATGCTGGACCGCATCGACAGCCTCGTCTTCGCTGCCCCGGTCCTCTACGCCTACGTCCACTTCGTGCACGGGTTCAACTAATTGAGGGCCCTGGCCATCCTTGGCTCCACCGGGAGCATCGGCGTCTCCACGCTGGAAGTGGTGCAGGCCCACCCATCGAGGCTCTCGGTGCAGGCTCTGGCGGCAGGACGGAACCGGGACCTGCTGCTGGTCCAGTGCGAGGCCTTCCGTCCCCGCTGCGTGTCCGTGGGCACTCAGGAGGATGCGGAATGGCTCCGCGCCAGCCTTTCCTACCAACCTGAACTGCACTGGGGCCCGGAAGGTCTGTTGGCCTGCGCCCTCCATCCGGAAGCCGACACGGTGGTTGCCGCCATCGTCGGCAGCGCAGGCTTGGCCAGCACCGAAGCCGCTCTCCGGGCCGGCCGCCGGGTCTGCGTGGCCAACAAGGAGTCGCTCGTGGTCGGCGGCGCCCTCATGCACGAGGCGGCCCTGGCCGGCGGTGGCGAGTTGCTGCCCGTGGACAGCGAACACGCAGCCCTGCACCAGCTGCTGGCAGGCCGCGCTCCCGCCACCATCCGCGAGGTCCGCATCACCGCCAGCGGCGGGCCCTTCCGGGACTGGTCCCTGGCGCGGATCCAGGCAGCGACCATCGAGGAGGCCCTGAATCATCCCACCTGGAAGATGGGGCCGAAGATCACCATCGACAGCGCTACCCTCATGAACAAGGGGCTGGAGGTCATCGAGGCCTCCGTGCTGTTCGGCCTCAGGCCGGACCAGGTGGCCGTGACCGTCCACCCCCAGAGCCAGGTCCACGCCATGGTGGGCTTCCACGATGGCAGCTACCAGCTGCAGGTCTGCGCCAACGACATGAAGCTGCCCATTCAGTACTGCCTGCTCTTTCCAGACCAGTGCCCGGGTCCCGTGGCCTCCTATTCCTGGGAGGACGCCCGGCACTGGACCTTCGAAGCCCCCGACCTGGAACGCTTTCCCTGCCTGGGCTTGGCCTTCCAGGCGCTGAGAGAAGGGGGCACGGCCCCGGCCTTGCTGAACGCCGCCAACGAGGTGGCCGTCGCCGCCTTCCTCCAGGGCCGGCTCGGTTTCTGGGACATCCAGGCCTGCAACCAGGAAGTCCTGGCCCGGATCCCAGCCACGCCCCAGGGGTCCCTGGCCCAAGTGCTGGATGCGGACCTGACCGCAAGGCGTCATGCTGAAGGGTGGGTCCAAGCCCGGACCTGATCTTTCTGGATTGACATGAAGCGCCTCCCCCTCGTCCTTTCCTTTGCCCTCGTCGCCGTGGTGGCCCTGAAGTGGCCCGGCGTGGGCTTCTGGGGGCCCGTGCTCATGCTCGGTGGCCTGATCTTCCTGCATGAAGGCGGCCACTTCCTCGCGGCCAAGTACATGGGCATGCCCGTGGAGGTGTTCTCCCTCGGTTTCGGGACCCGCCTCCTCGGGTTCAAGTGGCGGGAGACCGACGTCCGGCTTTCCCTCCTGCCCCTGGGCGGCTACGTCAAGCTCGCCGGCTTCAACCCGGAGGAGCCCGGAGCGGACGACCCCTACGGTTTCCTTCAGCAGCCCTACGGCAAGCGCATGCTCTTCTACAGCGGCGGCATCCTGGCGAACCTGGCCACCACCCTGATCCTGTTCACCTGCATCGGCGCCGACCAGGCCCGGGTGACCAAGGTCCAGGAGTCCTGGACGGTCATTGAGGTGGTGCCCGGCAGCGCCGCCGAACAGGGTGGCCTCAAAGTCGGCGACGAGCTGCGGGGCATCGGCGACATGGGCTTTCCCGCCACCGAGTGGGAAACGGCGGTGGCCTACATCCAGGCCCATCCCGGCCAGCCCGTGCCCTTCCGGATCACGCGGGACGGCACGCCCCTGACGTTTCCGCTCACCCCCCGGCTCGACGGCGGCAAGGGCCGCCTGGGCTTCATGCCCGCGCCCCTTTCCACGCCTCTGGAACGGCGCGCCTACCGGCCCGGCGACTTCCTGACGGGGGGACGTTACGCCATCTCCACCTCCTGGCGCATGAGCGGCCAGGTGTTCGGGTTCCTCGGTCGCCTCATCAGCTTCCAGGCCAAGAGCTCAGAAGTATCCGGTCCCATCGGCATCATTCGCCAGGGCAGCCGCGCCGCCAAGACCGGCCTGGACGTCTTCCTCTTCATGTGCGGCGCCATCAGCCTGCAGCTGGCCCTGCTCAATGCCCTGCCCATCCCGGCCCTCGACGGGGGCCACATGGCCCTGCTCACCTACGAAAAGCTGCGTCGCAGGGACCTCACCATCGAACTCAAGGAAAAGATCCTCACCGGGGGCTTCGTGCTGCTGGCCTCCCTGATGGCCCTAGTGATCGTCATGGACCTGCTGAAGCTAAGGAAGTAGGCAACTGCCTAATTATTTTCGTTTCAGGGGCTTGACAAAGACGAATTTTAGACGAATATTGGGTGAACGGGACTTCTGGAGCCCCCATGCGAACCCAACGTCGCACCTTCGGATACAAGCTCGGCGGCTTCTTTCTTGAATACGGCCCCATCGAGGCCGACAGCTTGGCTGCCGCCAAGGCGCAGATCCGTAAGCGACTGGGCGTCAGCCGCCTGCCCGCTGGCGTTCGGATCTGGGACCTGGCCGAGCGCCCACTCACCCGCTGGCGGGTGGATACCCTGTGCTGACGAATGACGCTCTATTGGTTCTCCACCAGGCCATGCCTTCGGCCACGTCCTTGGCAATCTGATTCCTGAGTTCGTCTACTGAAGCAAACTTCGCCTCGCCGCGCAGGCGGTGGAGGAAGCGCACTTCCATGCGGGCACCGTAGAGGTCCTCCTCGAACCCCGGCAGGTGGGTTTCCACGGTGAGGCGATGGCCCTCGAAGGTGGGCTTCTCCCCCACATTTGTCATGCCCATCCGGGCGCCCCCGTGGTGGGGCAGCACCGCCTCAGTCACATAGACGCCGAAGGCCGGCAGCTGCTCCTGTTCCCAGGCCAGGTTAGCCGTGGGGAACCCCAGGTGGCGGCCCCGGCGATCGCCCTCCACCACCACGCCAGTCAGGGTGTAGGGATGGCCCAGCAGGCTCGCCGCGGCCCCCACCTCGCCCTGATCCAAGGCCTCCCTGATCCGCGTGCTGGACAAGCGACCCCCGTCGATTGCCCGCAGAGCCAGCGTATGCACCTGGCAGCTGTGGGCCATCCCCCAATCTTCCAAGGTCTTGACCGTGCCACTCCGGTCCCGCCCGAAACAGAAGGCCCGGCCCACATGGATTTCCACGGGCGCCAGGACATGCTGGATCCGGTCAAGGAACAGTCCGGGACTCAGTTCGGAGAAGGCCCGGCTGAAGGGAATCACCCAGGCCAGGTCCATGGCCTCGGCCTCGAAGGCGGCCAGTCGCTGCTCCAGAGTCATGAGTAGTTTCGGCTTGCGCTGGGGCGCGACCACTAGGGTGGGATGCGGATCGAAGGTCACCACCGCGGCCCGATGTCCCAGCGCCTTCGCCCGGTTCGCAGCGACCCGGAGCAGCTCCCGATGACCCGCATGGACGCCGTCAAAGGTTCCGAGGGTCACCACGAAGGGGCCGGAGATCGGGGCGGCTTCAAGGCTGTGGCGCCAGACCTCCATCACGGGGATTCCTGCTCTGCGGGCCAGGCCAGGCTGGCAATGACGCTGCCAGCCAGCACCGCGGCGATGACCAGCAGGCTGTACTGCACGGGAATGGGCAGCCAGTGGGCGATGCACATCTTGACGCCCACGAAGGCCAGCACCACGGCCAGCCCGGTCTTCAGGCGGTGGAAGCGGTCCATCATCTTGGCCAGCACGAAGTAGAGGCTCCGCAGGCCGAGAATCGCGAAGATGTTGGAGGTGTAGACCACGAACGGATCGCGGCTGACGGCCAGTACCGCGGGGATGGAATCCACCGCGAACACCAGATCGGTCAGCTCGATGGTCAGCAGTACCAGGAGCATGGGTGTGGCGAACCGGCGTCCCGCGCGCTTCACCCAGAACCGCTCATGGCCGCCGGCCTCGTCGAAGGGAAGCCAGCGCTGGAAAGCCTTGGCGAGGGCATTTTGCGAGGGATCGACCGCCTCCTCCTTGACCAGCAGCATCTTCAGGCCGGTGTAGATCAGGAAACCGCCAAACACGTACATCATCCATTCGAAACGGTTCAACAGGGCCGTGCCCGCCAGAATCATCGCCGCCCGCATGATCAGCGCCCCCAGCACCCCCCAGAAGAGCATCCGGTGCTGGTGGCGCAGGTCCACCCGAAAGCTCTGGAAGACCAGGACGAACACGAACAGGTTGTCGACGCTGAGAGACTTCTCCAGCACGTAGCCCGTGAGCCACTCCAGGCCCTTCTGCGGCCCTTCCGCCTGAAAGATCAGGCCATTGAAGATGAGCGCGAGGCCGATCCACACCGCACTCCAGATGCCCGCCTCGCGCATGGTCGGCGCGTGGACTCGCCGGTTGAAGACGCCCAGATCCAGAGCCAGCATCAGGAACACGAAAGCATGGAATCCGGCCCAAGCCCACCAGGGAGCGGCTTGGAGCAGGGCATCGACCAAGGGTCCTCCAGACCCAACAGCTTATCGGCAATGGATAGGCGCCTGTCACACAACCCGGAGGGAACCCGCTCGCCGCCTAGCGCTTACTTGATGCTCCTGACGCCGCGCCTCGGCCGGTAGATCTTCGGGCGCGTCCGGTTCGGCTGCAGCTGGATCGGGGCGGTTCCCCTTTTCATCGCCATGCCCTTGGCCTGGGGATTGGCGAAGTTCCCGTTGAGCTTCGGGACCTGACGCTGGGCAGGGTTCTCCTGGGGCTGCACCCGCCACAGGGGGGCGGAAGGCAGCCCGGGATGGGGCGTCTGGGCAAAAAGGGCGGGGCCGACCAGCAGGAAGCCGAGGTAGATGGCGCTAATTCGACGCGTGTTCATGGGTTTCCTCATCAGGCCGGGGGCATCGGTCCCTGCATCCCTACTCATTTCCCGTGCCAGACGGCATCGCTTGTTCCGATTAAGGCAAAATCCCGCATCATGTCCCCATGAGCCTGCCCCGCCTGTTCCTGACTGCCCGGCCGACCCTGGAGGGCCAACTGGTTCCCCTCGGTCTTGAGGCCGCCCGGCACCTGAAGGCCCTGCGCCTGAAAACCGGCGCCGCTCTGGAGGTGGTGCTTGGGGATCAGCCCTGGACCGCGGATCTTGCCGAGCTGGACCGGGATCGCGCTTCGGCCCGGCTAGTTGCACCGCTCCGCGAGGACCGCGAGCCGCCCATCCCGCTGCAGGCCTGCCTGCCGCTTCTGGCCCAGCTCAGTCTGTTTGATGAATGGCTGCCGCCTCTGGTGGAACTGGGCGCCACCCTCATCCAGCCCGTGGTCTACCAGCGCAGCGAGTTCAACGGCGCCAAGACCGCCGCCCGCCTGGAGCGTTGGGGGCGAATCATCCAGTCTGCCTGCGAGCAGAGCCACCGCAACCGGCTGCCTGAACTTAGGCCCCCCATGCCCTTCGCGGCCCTGCTCACCTGGGAGACGCCGCAGAAGTGGGTGGCCTACGAGCTGGCCGCGGGCCAGGCGAACCCAGCCCTGCGCCCCGAAGGGCTGGCCTTCACCACCGGTCCCGAAGGAGGCATCACCGACGGGGAGTTCGCCGCCCTCACCGCCGCCGACTGGCAACCCGTCAGCCTGGGCCGCAGCATCCTCCGCGCCGTCACCGCCCCCGTGGCCCTTTTGGGAGCCGTGCAGTTCGAGCTGGGGCGCACACCGGCACTTTGAAATGAAGCCAAAGGATCGACCCGTGAGTTGAACCCCAGTGGAACCCCGGCGCCCTTGAACCAACCAGCTGTTTGCTTGATCGGTGTTCATCGGCTTTTATCTGTGTTCATCGGTGGTAGGGCTTGTTGCCATTCAAGGGCCCTTCGGTGGCCAGGCCATTTGCACGTCACAGGCCGTCCAGGGGGCTCGCCACACCGCGGCCGCCTGTTCAGCACATGGGTATAAATTATGGTCGTGGCCACATCCTTGTGGCCCAACAGCTCCTGGATGGTGCGGATGTCGTGCCCTACTGCCAGCAGGTGCGTGGCGAGAGAATGTCGCAGCACATGGGGTGCCGCTGGCTTGGTGATCTCCCCGGCTCGGGCCGCCAAGCGGATCGCCTTCTGCACTCTCTCCGGATGAAGGTGGTGGCGCCGAATCACTCCGGAACGAGGATCCGCTGAACGCAGTCCAGAGGGGAACACCCACTGCCACCCCCAGGCCTTGGGCGCTGACTTGTATTTCACTGCCAGCGCATCCGGAAGCCAGACTTCACCAAAGCCTTCCAGAAGGTCCCTTTCATGCAGGGTCCGCACCTTATCCATGTGCGCCTGGAGGAGCTTCAGCAGGGAATCAGGTAGCACCGTGACCCGGTCCCGTACAGGACCTGGGCAACCAGGGCCATTACGCCGTCCATCTGGTCGAACAATTTGCGCACTTCGCCCTGGGTCAGAACGACCGGCAGCCTGGGCTGACGCCTGGCCTGCCATCTCCGTAAAGGAAAGCTACCTCCGAGCCCGGTTCCTCCGTCTGAAGGCCCGCCGGGGCGTCAAGAAGGGCATCGTCGCCATCGCCGCCGATATCCTCCGAGCCGTCTTCTTCATCCTTACCCGCAACACCCCCTACCGGGATCTGGGCGCTGCCTTCTTCGACTGCCTCGACACCACCAAGGCCACCGTGAACCTCGTCCGCAGGCTCCGTGCCCTCGGTTACGATGTCAACATCACCCCTGCCGCATGATCCCTGTTTCCAATACCAATCTTCTTATTTCGTCTTAGCCGCTTTCGGAGTCACCCATGCAACCCATTCGGCACGCGACTCCTTCTGATGCGAAGAACCTAGCCGCGTTGGCCGAGGAAACTTTCCGCGAGACTTTCGGCAGTATGAACACCGTTGAAGATATGAATCTTCATTGCCAAACGAGTTATAGCGAAGCCATCCAACTAGGCGAGATTGCAGCCCCAAGAATGACCACGTTGGTTAGTGAGAACGGCGGCAATCTGATTGCATTTGCTCAGCTTCGCTGGTCCGAAGCACCTGGTTGTGTGTCTGCGACAAATCCAGGTGAAATTCAGAGAATTTATGTTGCTAAGGCTTGGCATGGAAAGGGGATTGCTCAGGATTTGATGGAAACTTGCCTCAATGAAATGGTTAAGCGAAAATCCGATGTGGCTTGGCTTGGCGTTTGGGAACGAAATCCAAGAGCCATCGCCTTTTACAAAAAAATCGGATTCGCCGAGGTCGGTAGCCATGTCTTTCCCTTGGGCACAGACCCTCAGCGCGACATCATCATGATGCGTCCTGTCCCACCAAGCACCTAACCCTCCGCCTAAGTCGGACCCCGCCTGCATTGCCTTCCGCGCTCGTCAACTTCCCGCTTCCTCGGCTAGGCTCATCGTCTCGGTGCAGGCGGGTCCGGTATGCTTTATCCGTTAGGCATCCAACCAGGCGGCTCATGTCCAACACGCTTTCCTTCCTTCGCCTCTATCCGGATTCAACTGGCCTCTCACATTTCGAGCCCATTGACATCGAAGTGTATTCCCGCGAGTTCGCTCCTCCGGCAGCGCCCTTCAGTGTCTCGGAGTTTAAGTCAGCTTCACATCATGGGTTCTTGTACCTTCCAAATGGGTGGGTTGGGGACCTTCATCCTTCGCCAATCCGAATGTGGATCATTGTGGTCTCTGGGGAAATGGAATTTGAAGCTGGTGATGGCTCGAAGCAGCAAATCACCGCAGGCAGCACTTTGCTCCTCGAAGACACGGCTGGTCCCGGGCATCGCAGTCGGGTGCTCGGCTCTATGGCCGCAGTCCTTTCTGTCGTGCATGTCTAGTCTTGTACCCTCATGAAACCAATTGACCTCGGTGGGCCACTCAGCCCCGGGCCCAACCCGGGCCCCGCCTACATGTCCTTCCACTCCGTCCCTTCTCCTTGTTTCCTTGGCTTACCCAGGAAGGAGTCCTTTCCGTGACCACTGGATCCTCCCAATACCCGTGGCCGCGAGCCATCCTGTTCGGCTTTCTCGCCCAAGCCCTGGCCTTCCTGGCTTCGATTTTGGTGATCACTGTCTATGCGACCTACCTGGCCCTTCAGGTGCTCGGACGACCGGACCAACTCCTCATCAATCACGTTGCCGCATCCTACGCACCTTGGATCACTCAAATTTCCGGCATTTGTCTTACGCTTATTTTATCTCGGCATCTCGTCAGGAATGCGCCCCGAAAGGCCCCCGCCCTTGGTGTGCTCGTCGGGCTCTCCTCGGCGGTGATTCCAGTGATCATCGGGGTCTCCTTCCATTCACACTTCGGCCTCCGCTCCGTGCTGGTACCCCTCCTTCTATTCCTCGCCGGCTGGTTTGGCGTAT
This sequence comes from uncultured Holophagaceae bacterium, assembly GCA_903873655.1. Lineage (GTDB taxonomy): Bacteria > Acidobacteriota > Holophagae > Holophagales > Holophagaceae > Geothrix. The sequence goes on from CAIQPH010000063.1 coordinate 9,974, forward strand.
TGCTTGGTTCATCCCACACTGCAGGTGGAGCGAAGCATGAATAACTTGAACACCACTGAAGCCCAGCGAATATTCTCGGCGGCTCCCTTCACCAGAGACCTCGGGATCCGGCTGGAATCAGTTGCACCCGGTGAATGCCACACGTCCTTGCTGTTGACGGAACGACACTTGCAACAGGACGGTTTCGTTCATGCCGGGGTGCAGGCCACCCTTGCCGACACCACCGCCGGGGCTGCCGGGGCCACTCTGATCGAGCCCGGGCAGTATGTGCTGTCTGCCGAGTTCAAGATCAACCTGCTCCGGCCTGCAACAGGCAGTCAGCTGACGTGTACGGCCAAAGTCCTGAAGGCTGGGTCCACCTTGACGGTGGTGGAGTCGGAGGTGTTTTGCGGATCGGCCGAAGCCTCTCGCCTTGTGTCGAAGGCTACCGTCACCTTGGCGATCGTGAAACCCCGGTCCTAGGTCAGGCACCCACCATGTCACTCAACACCCCTACCCCCGGTTCCCGAGCTCTCGATTGGGCTCTGGCGATTGGAGGGAGTCTTGGTTTTGTGATTGGGGCTGTGGTTTTCATGAAGAGCCAGCAGCCGCCCATTCAGCGCAGTTTCATCTTTCTGGTCTCCGTTTTCGTGGCAACCACGGGCATCGGTCAGATGCTTGAGACCAGCCACCCGGAACTGTCTTCAAGGTTCAAGTTCACAGGAAAGGTGTTCGCCGGTTTTGCCCTTTTTTCGATCAGCTGGGCCCTATCCCATCCATGAACCCAATCTCAAGACGGGCGCCAATGCCCCCTTGGACTCGGGCGCCCGAAGCGCCATCATGGAAGCGGCCCATCCGGCTCCCGCGCTCCCCGGCGTCCGGCGGTCAGGCGGCCCTTCCCACTCAGGAGAACACCCATGGCAATCAAGGTAGGCATCAATGGCTTTGGCCGCATCGGACGCATGGTGTTCCGCGCCGCGGTGCAGAATTTCCCGGACATCGAGATCGTCGGCATCAATGACCTGCTGGAACCGGCCTACCTGGCCTACATGCTGCAGTACGATTCGGTCCACGGCCGCTTCAAGGGAACCGTCGCCGTGGACGGCACGACGCTCATCGTCAACGGCAAGCGCATCCGCCTGACGGCGGTGAAGGATCCCGCCGAGCTGAAGTGGAACGAGGCGGGCGCGGATGTCGTCATCGAATCCACCGGTCTCTTCCTCAGCAAGGACACCGCCGAGAAGCACCTCGCTGCCGGGGCCAGGAAGGTCATCCTTTCGGCGCCCAGCAAGGACGACACGCCCATGTTCGTCTTCGGCGTGAACGACAAGACCTATGCCGGGCAGGCCATCATTTCGAATGCGTCGTGCACCACCAACTGCCTGGCGCCGGTGGCCAAGGTGCTCCACGACACCTTCGGGATCAAGCGCGGCCTGATGACCACGGTGCACGCCGCCACGGCCACCCAAAAGACCGTCGACGGTCCCAGCAACAAGGACTGGCGAGGAGGGCGCGGCATCCTGGAGAACATCATCCCCAGCAGCACTGGCGCGGCCCAGGCCGTGGGCACGGTCATCCCCGAGCTGAACAAGAAG
>CAIQPH010000064.1 GCA_903873655.1 uncultured Holophagaceae bacterium
GCACCGCATCGAGAAGCTGTTGGTAGTCGACGGCCAGGGCCAGCTCAAGGGCCTCATCACCGTCAAGGACATCGAGAAGTCCATCGAATACCCCAATGCCTGCAAGGACACTTTTGGCCGCCTGCGGGTGGGCGCCGCCGTGGGCGTGGGCAAGGACCTGCTGGAGCGCGCCGCCGCGCTAGTGGAGGCCAAGGTGGATGTGCTCTGCCTGGACAGCTCCCACGGTCACAGCCAGGGCGTGCTGGATGCCGTGAAGGCCCTGAAACAGGCCTACCCGGCCGTGTCCCTCATCGCCGGCAACGTGGCCACCTACAAGGGGGCCAAGGACCTCTGCGAGGCCGGTGCCGACGCCGTGAAGATCGGCATCGGACCCGGTTCCATCTGCACTACCCGCATCGTCACCGGGGCCGGTATGCCCCAGATCACCGCCGTGGCCGAGGCCAGCCGGGCCTGTCGCGAGGCCGGCGTACCCTGCATCGCCGATGGCGGCATCAAGTTCAGCGGCGACGTGGCCAAGGCCATCGCGGCGGGCGCCAACGCTGTGATGATCGGCAGCCTCTTCGCGGGCACCGACGAGGCCCCAGGCGAAACCATCTTCTACGGTGGCCGCACCTACAAAGCCTACCGGGGCATGGGCAGCATCGGGGCCATGAAGCAGGGCAGCCGGGACCGCTACTTCCAGGAAGGCAAGGAGGACACCAAGCTTGTGCCCGAGGGCATCGAGGGTCAGGTGCCCTACAAAGGCAAGATGGGCGACCTGGTCACCCAGCTCATGGGCGGCCTGCGCGCCGGCATGGGCCTTAGCGGCGGGAACAGCATCGCCGACTTCCACCAGAAGGCCACCTTCGTGCAGATCAGCGGCGCCGGGCTCCGTGAGAGCCACGCCCACGACGTCATGATCACCAAGGAAGCGCCGAACTATCGGACGGAATAGTGCAGTCCTGAGTCCGGGCTCCTTCCCCCGCTAGACTATCTCCATCCCCGGAGCCTCCTATGTTTCTCCTCGTAAAGAATGTCCGTGTGGTCGATCCGGCGCAGGGCATGGACGGATATGGTGGCTTGCTGGTCGCTGAGGGCAAGGTGGTGGCCATCGGTTCAGAGGCCGCCTCCCACCCCCAGGCGGCGAGTGCGGTGGTCCTGGACGGCGGGGGCGCGGTGCTGGCGCCGGGGCTGGTGGACCTGCATGTGCACTTCCGCGATCCCGGGCAGACGCGCAAGGAGAGCATCGAGACCGGCAGCAGGGCCGCAGTGGCGGGCGGCTTCACCTCCGTCTGTGCCATGGCCAACACCAAGCCCGTGAATGACAACGTGGCCATCACGGAGATGATGCTGGCGCGGGCCGCCAAGGTGGACCTGAGCCGCTACTTCCCCATTGGCACCGTGAGTCGCGAGATGAAGGGCGAGGAACTGGCGGACATGGGCACGCTGAAGGCTGCGGGGTGCGTGGCCTTCTCCGACGACGGCCTGCCCATCACCAACGCCTCGCTCATGCGCCGGGCGCTGGAGTACACGCGCTGGCTCGAGGTCCCCGTGGTGGCCCATGAGGAGGACAAGGACCTGGTCGGGAAGGGCTACATGAACGAAGGCGCGGTGAGCGCTGCCCTGGGCTGCCTGGGCATTCCCGCAGCGGCCGAAGAGGCCATGGTGGCGCGGGACATCGTGCTGGCAGAGCATACGGGTGGCCACCTGCACCTGGCCCACCTCAGCACCAAGGGGTCGCTGCGCATGGTGCGCGAGGCCAAGGCCCGGGGTCTGAACGTCACCTGCGAGGTAACCCCCCACCACTTCGCGCTGTCGGACAAGGAGCTGATGAAGTTCGACAGCGACTACAAGATGAATCCGCCGCTGCGCTGCGAGGCCGACATCCAGGCCCTGCTGGAGGGCATCGCGGACGGCACGGTGGACGCCATCGCCACGGA
>CAIQPH010000065.1 GCA_903873655.1 uncultured Holophagaceae bacterium
AGGCCGGGGGGTGAAGAAGATGAAGGAGCACTTCATTGCGAACGGCTGGTGCGACCCTCAGCTGATCAACGACATCGGCATGGAGAACAAGGGCCTCGAATACTCCCAGTACATGTCCAAGGAATCCCTGGCGCAGCAGGGCGGCTACGCCCTCACCAACAAGGGCCCCCAGCACGACGAGGCCTGGCTGATCTTCATGGACATGGTGAACAAGCAGTTGCCCACCTTCGAGGACAAGGCCGAGGCGCTTTACTACTTCCCCCTCTTCCGCACCTGGTTCGGCCTCAACGGCTTCTGCAAACTGCCCTGGAACGACGTGGTGCCTGCGGACAACAGCTCCCAGCCGGAAGCCCACAAGGTGCCCGAGCACGTGCAGAACTATGTGGATCTGTTTTCGGCCACCACCGGCATCAAGATCACCAAGGAAGACCTGATCGTGCAGTCCGCGAAGGTCTATAACTTCCAGCGGGTGTTCAACATCCGGATGGGCAAAGGCCTGCGTTTGCATGATGCCGCGCCCTACCGTTCCCTGGGTCCCGTCACCAGGGAAGAGTACGAGTCCCGCGCCGAACGCTACGACCAGCAGATCGTCACCGAGATGGGTCTCGACCCCGCTGGCAAGACCACCGAGGAGAAGCTGGCCCTCCACCGGGAATGGCGCACCAAGCGCTTCTCCATGCTCATGGATGCCGTCTACACCCGCCGGGGCTGGACCCTGGACGGCGTGCCCACCCTGGAGCGCCTGAAGGAACTGGGCCTGGATGCCTTCCCCGAGGTGGTCGAGGTCGTGAAGCAGCATCTCGGTTGACCCGCTCAGGCCGCGTCGCGGCCTGAGTTTAGAACTGCATAGGCGCATTTATGATCATGGTGAATGAGGAACCGCTTGAATGGCACGAGGGCATGACGGTCCGGGACGTGCTGCGCGCGCGGAACTACCGCTTTCCCATGCTGGTCATCCATATCGGCGACGTGCTGGTGCCGAAGAAGGGCTACGACACGACCATCATTCCTGATGGGGCCGTGGTGAAGGTCATCCACCTCATCAGTGGCGGTTGAAGGCCAAACAACCCTTCACATTTCCAGGTTGATCCCCTGGGCCAGCTCGACCTTCCCGCTGAAGTTGATGGCATTGGTTTGCCGGCGCATGTAGGCCTTCCAGGCATCGGAGCCACTTTCGCGGCCGCCGCCGGTCTCCTTTTCGCCGCCGAAGGCCCCGCCGATTTCCGCGCCGCTGGTACCTGTGTTCACGTTGGCGATGCCGCAGTCGCTACCCGCGGCGGAGAGGAACAGCTCGCTCTCCCGCTGGTCGTTGGTGATGATGGCGCTGGAGAGGCCCTGGGACACACCATTCTGGAGTTCGATGGCCTCCTCGATGGTGCGGTAGCCCATGATGTAGAGCACCGGCGCAAAGGTCTCCTCCTGCACGATGGGGAGGTTCCCGCTCACTTCCGCGATGCAGGGCGTAATGTAGCAGCCGCCAGGCTGGGGCAGCTTCTCGCCGCCAATGAGGATCCTGCCGCCCTGGGCCTTCACGGTCCCGATGGCGGCCAGCATGGTCTCCACGGCCGCGGTATCCACCAGGGGACCCATGAGGTTCTCCCCGTCCCTCGGATCACCGATGGGGGTCTTGCGGTAGAGGTCCAACAGACGCTCCCGGAAGGTCCCGAGAATGGACTCCTGGACGATGACGCGGCGAGTGGAGGTGCAGCGCTGACCCGAGGTCCCGGTGGCCCCGAAGTAGACGGACTGGAGCGCGATCTCCAGATCGCCCTTCTCGCTTACGATCACCGCCCCGTTGCCGCCCAGTTCCAGGATGTGCTTGCCGAAGCGCTCCTGCACGAGTCGGCCCACGTGCCTGCCGCCGGGCACCGAGCCCGTGTAGGACACCAGCGCCACCCGCGGGTCCGTGTTGATCAGGTCGCCGATGTCACTGCCCCTGCCGATGACCAGGCTGCAGATGGCCGGGTCATGGCCGAACTTGCGGAGCGCCTTCTCGGCGATCCGGGTGCAGGCGATGGCCGTGAGCGGGGTCTTGGAGGATGGCTTCCACAGGACGGTATCGCCACAGACCAGCGCGATGGCGGTGTTCCAGCTCCATACAGCCACGGGGAAGTTGAAGGCGGTGATCACGCCCACCACGCCGAGAGGATGCCACTGCTCCTGCAGGCGGTGCATCCGGCGCTCGCTGGGCATGGTGAGTCCGTAAAGCTGCCGCGAGAGGCCCACGGCCAGATCGCAGATGTCGATCATTTCCTGGACCTCGCCCAGGCTCTCGCGCAGGGTCTTGCCCATCTCCAGGGTGACCAGCTCCGCCAGGGCCTCCTTGTTCCGGCGGAGTTCGTCGCCGAGTTCCTTCACCACCTCCCCGCGCCTGGGGGCAGGCACCAGCTTCCAGGTTGCAAAGGCCTGGTGACACTTGGCCAGAGCGGCCTCGAACTCCTGGGCCGTGACGTTCGTAACCGAGGCCAGCCTGTCACCGTTGATGGGGGACACGACGGCCTGGGGCCTACCGCTCCCGCTCCAGCTGCCGGAGAACCCGCCCGCGTTCACATCCGAAATTCCCAGCGCGCTCAAGACCTCCTGCATGGCCTTACCTCCAGGCCTTCTTTGTACCGTCTTTCGCATTTTAAATTGCATTCATTTATTTCATAATTACTATGAATTTCATTCATGCTCTCCGAGACCGCCCGGGCGCACCTGTGGTAGAAAGATCCGGAACCGGGATCCCCGGCCCGGTTCGCTGGAGACTTCCAGGCGCCCGCCGCCCGCCTCGACCATGGCCTTCACGGAGGGCAGGCCAAGTCCGATGCCCTTGCCCGATGGCTTGGTGGTGAAGAAGGGGTCGAAGATGCGCTCCAGGACCTCCACCGTCATGCCGATGCCGGAATCGGCCACTTCGATCAGGACTTCCTCCGCGCCGGTGCCTCCGGGGCCCGCATGGATGGTGAGCTTCCCGCCTTCGGCCATGGCGTTCCCGGCGTTAGCCACGAGGTTGACGAGTATCTGCTCCAGCCGTAGTTTGGAGCTCCGCACCAACGGCTCCCCGCCAGCAGGGAAATCCATGTGGAGGCTCACCGAGCGGGGCAGGAGGAGGCGCAGCGTCGACTCCATCTCCCGGATCTCCCGCACCACATTCATGGGGGACAGCTCCTCTGATTCGCGGCGGACGAATCCCATGAGCCGGCCCGTGAGCCTGGCTGCCCGGTCCGCGGTCGTGGCGATCCGGGTGAGATCGCGCGTGACCGGCTGGCCTCTGTCCTCGAGATCCATGACCGCCAGTTCAGCCGAGCTCTTGATGACGCTCAGGAGGTTGTTGAGATCATGGGCCAGGCCCGCTCCCATGAGGGCCATGGCGTTCATCCGGTCGGTCCGCAACAGGGTCTCCTGAGCCTGCTCCAGGGCCAGGGTCCTCTTGCGGACCCGTTCCTCCAGGGTCCTCCGGTTCGCCTCGAGGTCCTCGATGGCCAGCACCTGCCGGATCAGGAGGAGGACCACCACGACCAGGAAGATGGCATAGGTCTCCCGGGTGACGTGCCTGGGAGCCCACGCCAGCAGCGCGGCCAGCGCCAGGACGGCCAGCACCACCGGCAGGTAGGGCAGCATTCCCGCGATCCAGTTATCCGGGCGGACCGCCTCGGCGGGCTCCTCCACCAGCCTGGGGGACCAGGCCGCCAAGCCCTGGAACAGGGGGATCGCGCCGGCCAGGATGACCCATGGCCTGGCCGCAACCACGGCCGGCAGGCCTGCCAGCGTCCAGCAGGAAATCACCGCCAGCCAGGCGACTACTGAGCCGGCTAGCCAACCCAACGGGCCCTGGATGCGGCCGGGATGGTAGGAGGTCATGAACACCAGGCTGCCCCCAAGCAGGGCCCCCTTCAGATAGGACAGGTAGAGCCGCAGGCCCACGCCCTGCGCTGCTGACTGCAGTGAACTCTCGATTCCCATCACCCAGAGGAGAAACAACAGCGATATTGCGAAAATCAGGGCGTCCAGGATCCGGCGCCGAAACCGGCCTCCCCGCTCCTTGCCCCTGGGGAAGCTCAGGATCCCAGCCAATACCAGGATTCCTGTTGCCGCGGACAGATAGCTGGGAATCACGGAGGTCCATGGGGGGAGAGGTCCGAGTGGCCTGAGCATTTCCAGTGGCAGGCTGGCAATGTCCAGAAGAGCCGAGGCCGCCAGCAACCACCAGGCCAGGCGTTCTTCGCTGGAGGCCACCCGCGCCCGAAAGCCCAGGCTTCCACAAGACAGGACTCCAAGGAGCAAGTAACCATAGGGCCAGACCTGGATCCGTTGGTCTGGCCGCAATAACAGGTGGATGGAGGCCACCAGCGTCCAGGCCCCCATCAGGATCGCCATCGAAAGCTGCCATGGCCTGGCACGCAAGACAGCGCCGTCGGGCCTCGGTTCCCAGGCCATCAGAGGGTCGAAGTGCTGCGGGGATGCGTCTGGCCCGGGCAAGGGGGCCTCATGAGTGAAGTGGCTAGGAGTTTACCTGGCAGCCGCGGGAATCCACGAAATTCATTCGATCGTGGTTCGGCATGTATATCATTCATGCCCATGGACGCCCTGCTTGATCTGGCCCAGCTCCGAACTTTCTATACCCTCGCCCAGGTCGGCAGTTTCACCGCCTGCGCCCATCGGCTGAACCGGACCCAGTCCGCCGTCAGCCATGCCATGACCAAGCTGGAGGACCTCGCCGGTGCACCCCTCCTGGACCGCCGCAACCGGGAGCTGAGCCTCACCGAAGAGGGGCGACGGCTCTACCGGGCCTGCGAGCAGGCCTTCAGCGCGCTCGATGCCGCGGCGGAGGATCTGCGGCGGCACCAGACACTGGCGAGGGGTCGGCTCCGCATTGGAGCCACGGTCGAATTCGGCAGCAGCATCCTGATGCGGCACATGCAGCCCTTCCTGGCCACTCACCCGGATCTGGAGATCGACTTCACCCTCCGACCCGATCTGCTCGCACCCCTGCTCCGGAACGACCTGGACTTGATCATCGACTGTCTGGACCATCCCCTGCCCACGCTAAAGAAAGTGACGCTATTCCGCGAAATCTACGTCGTGGCCTGTGCCCCGGCCTTCCGGAAGACCCACAGCTTGAGGGCCCCGGCGGAGCTCTCGGGCGTGCCCGTCCTTTCCATGGACAAGGCCGGGGTCTGGTGGAACCGCTTCATCCTGGCCGTGCCGGATCGGGACCAGCCCCTGCTGGACCGGGTCATCGAGGTGAACCACATTCGGGCCATGATCCACGCCGCCATCGACGGCATGGGTGTCCTGCTGGTGCCGCAGTACAGCGTGCTGGAGGAGCTCCGGCGCGAGGAACTTGTGGTCCTGTTCCCGACCATCCGCCCCGCCGAGGACCGCTTCTCCATCTATCAGAAGAAGGTGAAGGCCAGCCATGAGAAGCAGAGGCTGCTGACGCGGTACCTGCAGTCGCTCAGCCTGGCGGAGTTTGGGTCCTAGAGCCTCACACACCGGCGGCAACGAAGGCGGCCGCGACGATCTCCCTGGCCTCCTGCTTGAGGGCGTCCAGGTGCGCCTGGCCCTTGAAGCTCTCGGCATAGATCTTGTACACGTCCTCCGTACCGGACGGACGCGCGGCGAACCAGCCGTTTTCGGTGATGACCTTCAGCCCACCGATGGCGGCGCCATTGCCTGGAGCCCGGGTGAGCTTGGCGAGGACCGGCTCCCCCGCGAGGGTGGCGGCCTCCACCTGCTCGGGCGAGAGCCGGGCGAGGACCTTGCGCTGGGGCGCACTGGCCGGAGCATCCATGCGCTCGTAGAGCGGCGCGCCGAAGCGTTCGGTCAGTTCGCGGTAGTGCAGGCCAGGGTCCTTTCCGGTGGCGGCGGTGATCTCGGCGGCGAGGAGGCTGAGGATGATGCCGTCCTTGTCCGTGGTCCAGACGGAACCGTCCTTGCGCAGGAAGGAGGCTCCGGCGCTCTCCTCGCCCCCGAACCCGAAGGAGCCGTCCACCAGCCCGGGCACGAACCACTTGAAACCGACCGGAACCTCGGCGACCCGGCGCCCCAGGGCGGCGCCCACCCGGTCGATCATGGAGCTGCTCACCAGCGTCTTGCCGATGGCCGCATCGCTGCGCCATCCAGTGCGGGTCCGGAACAGGTACTGGATGGCCACCGCCAGGTAGTGGTTCGGATTCATCAAGCCGGTGCTGGGGCAGACGATGCCGTGGCGGTCGAAGTCGGGATCATTGCCGAAGGCGATGTCGTAGCGGTCCTTGAGCGCCACGAGACCGGCCATGGCCTGGGGCGAGGAGCAGTCCATGCGGATCTTGCCATCCCGGTCCACGCACATGAACCCGAAGGTGGGATCGCAGTGGCCGTTGAGGAGGTCGATCTGGAGGCCGTAGTGCTGCGCGATGGGCTCCCAGTAGCCCAGTCCGGCACCGCCAAGGGCGTCGGCCCCCAGTCGGATGCCCGCCCGGCGAATGGCCTCCATGTCGATGACCTCCCCCAGGTCCTCCACATAGGGCGTGATGAAGTCGAAGGGATGGACGCAGGCGGACTGGAGGGCGCGAGCATAGGGGATGCGCTTCACGTCGCGATTCCCGTTCTCCAGCAGCCCGTTGGCTTCGCTGGCCACCCAGTCGGTGATGTCGGTGTCGGCCGGGCCGCCACTGGGCGGGTTGTACTTGATGCCCCCGTTGTCCGGCGGATTGTGGGAGGGCGTGATGATGATGCCGTCTGCTAGGTCCACGGTCCGGTCGCGGTTCCAGGCAAGGATCGCCCGCGAGACGGAAGGCGTGGGCGTATAGGCCCCTCCCTCGGCCACCATAACCTCGATCCCGTTGGCCGCAAGCACTTCCAGCGCGGTCCGCTGGGCGGGCTCCGAGAGGGCATGGGTGTCCTTGCCCAGGTAGAGAGGTCCCGTGATGCCCGCCTGCCCCCGGTAGCGGCAGATGGCCTGTACCACGGCCAGGATGTGGTCCTCGTTGAAGGTGCCGCCTGCAGCAATGCCCCGATGGCCGGAGGTCCCGAAGCTGACCAGAGTGGCCGGGTCCCGGGGATCGGGATGGACCGTGTAGTAGGCGCTGACGAGGGCCGGAATGTCGGCGAGGATCGAGCGGGGAGCGGGTTGGCCGGCCAAGGGATGCATGGGGAATCTCCCGGTTGCTGCGCCAAGCGCCGAACCGCTGCGCGGTTTGGCGTGAACTGTCAGCTTCGCTGGCAGCATGAAGACTATTCTGAATTCAAAAGGCCACCCTTGGGCGGCCTTTTGTTATCTGCAAACCGGAGGTTTGCAGGAGAAACGGTGGCATAACCTCTTCGCCGGGTCCCGACTCAGAACGCGCCACTGGCGCGTCCTTCATCACCCGGCGGTCGGTTACATTTGGTCCTTCAACCCCTTCGCGGTCTTAAACACAACTTTGCGGCCGGCGGGGATCTTGATGCTCTCGCCGGTCTTGGGGTTGCGCCCCATCTTCTCCTTGGTGGCGCGCACTTCGAACGTGCCGAGACCGTAGAGGTTGACGCGATTGCCAGCGAGGAGCGTCTCGACGATGTGGTCGCGGACGCCATCCAGGATGGCCTTGGCGCGGGCCTTGGACAGATCCTGCGCTTCGGCGAGGTTGGCAGCGAGTTCAGCGATGCCGAGGGTGTCAGGTTTGGAAGCGGACTTGACCATGATTGAACTCCTTGAGATGAGATGGGCGGGATTCCCGTGGCACGCGAATCCCGGCAAGACCGGCTATTCCCTTCAGGGGGCCGGCCCATTGGGAACGGAATGGAGACTACTCGGCAGCCGCCGTGGCGCTGACTTCCAGGCTGACCTTGGCATGGACACCGCTGTAGAGCCGCACGTCCACGATGTAGGCGCCCGCGTCCTTGATGTGGGGCACGGTGATGTCGCGGCGGTCGAGGGTGAAGCCCTTGCCCTTGAAGAGTTCGGCCACGTCGGCATTGGTGACGGACCCGAAGAGGTGGCCGTTCTCGCCGGCCTTCTTCGTCACGGCGAGGCTGATGGCTTCCAGCTTCTCGGCCAGGCTCTTGGCGTCGGACAGCTCCTTGGCGCGGAGTTTCTCGGCGCGCACTTTCTCAAGCTCGATCTGCCGCTTATTGCCGGCAGTGACGGGCAGGGCCATCTTGCGCGGCAGCAGGAAGTTCCTGGCGTAGCCATCCTTGACGTTCACGACATCGCCGCGGACGCCCAGATGAGGCACGTTTTCGATCAAGAGGATTTCCATGGAGACTCCCAGCATGGGGTGGTGGATAGGTCCGGCCAGCGCCATGGTGCTCGCGTTGTCCCCGCGTGGGTGAGACGGCGTCCTGCGCCGTCAGGGCCGGGCCTTGAAAGCCCACCCTGTCCCCCGGTGGGTTCAGGCCGATCAGAAAGTCCAGTCTAGCCCAGGATCGGCCGATACCCAAGTATGGATTTCCACCCGGAGCCTGAATGAGCACTTACTCTGATCGACGCGACACCCGACGCATCATCGTGGGGCCAGAGTTCGGCATCTCCTTCACACTGAAGGGTCATGGCTACCAGGACGTGCGCATCACCAACCTGAGCGTCGGGGGTTGCTTTGCCCTGGTCGGGGCCAGGGATGCCCGGCTTTTCGAGCGGGGGGCAGTGCTGGAGAACATGGTGCTGATGCACCCGGAACTGCCCAAGGCCCCCATCATTGCCGCCGTGTCCTACGTCCTGGGCGGGCGCCCGAGTGCGGATCCCCTTGAGATGGTGGGGATCGGCATCCAGTTCCTGAGCGTGGATGACGATACCCAGAGGGCCTTGGACGTCTGGGTCACCGCCGCCAGCGTGGCCCCGAGGGAATAGGGCTGGCTCTACTTTTTTCCGAAAAATCCCAGGATCGTTCCAGCCACTTCCTCGCGCATGGCCTCTGTCATCTCGGGATAGACAGGCAGGCTGAGCACCTCCTTGGCGGCCCGCTCGGATTCGGGGAGCTGCCCAGCCCGGTAGCCGAGATCCTGGAAGCAGGGCTGCTCGTGGAGGCAGATCGGATAGTAGATGGCGCTGCCGATACCCAGCTGCTTCAGGTGGGCCTGCAGCGCATCGCGCCGGCCGCCCTTCACGCGGAGAGTGAACTGGTTGTAGATGTGGCGGCCATCGGGCACCACTTCCCGGGGCAGGATCGCCTCGTCGGGAGTGAGCGTTTTCATGCGCTCCAGGTACCAGGCCGCATGCTTCCGCCGGCCCTCGTGCCAACTGTCGAGCATGGGCAGCTTGGCCCGCAGCACCAGCGCCTGGAACTCGTCCATGCGCCCGTTCATGCCCACCTCGTGGTGCATGTAGACCGGCTCCATGCCATGGACCCGGATGCGGCGCACCCGGGCGGCTAGCGTCGCATCGTCCCGGATGGCAGTCATGCCGGCGTCGCCGAAGGCGCCGAGATTCTTGGTGGGATAGAAGCTGTAGGCGGTCAGGTCGCCGAACTCGCCCGCGGACTTGCCCCAGCCCTTGGCGCCCAGGCTCTGGCAAGCGTCCTCGATCACCGGAATGCCGTGCTTCCTCGCCACGGCCATGATGCCGGGCATGTCCGCCAGCTGCCCGAAGAGGTGCACGGGCATGATGGCCCTCGTTCGCGGTGTGATGGCCGCTTCCACCAGGGCGCCGGAAGCATTGAACGTGGCTGGCTCCAGGTCGATGAAGACGGGCTTCGCGCCAAGCCGGGAGACGACGCCTGCCGAGGCGAAGAAAGTGAAGGAGGGCACGATCACTTCGTCGCCATGGCCGATGCCCAAGGCCATGAGGGCCGCCAGCAGCGCGTCCGTGCCGCTGGACATGGCGACGGCATGGGCCGCGCCGACATAGGAGGAGATCTCCGCCTCCAGGCCTTTGACGTTCTCGCCCAGGATGAAGGCGGACCGATCGATCAGACCCGAGAGACCCTCCAGCACTTTCGCCTTCACGGCTTCGTTCTGCGGCGCGAGTTCAAGCATCGGGACAGACATGGGGCCTCCAAATTCGGTTTTCAAGTATGCCAGCGGGTCAAGCCAGCTGCCGTCACATCGGACTCATCAAGATGGGCTGGTCGCGGAAAACACGGAATCAGCACGGAAGGCGCAGAAGAAAGTAGCCACTTCTCACCTTTCCGTGGTTTCTGTGAATCCTCCGCGCCTTCCGCGACCAGCTATTCCTTTTCTTCGCTCTCGAGCGGCTTCATCGGGCGCATGAGCGGGAACAGGATGACGTCGCGGATGCTCTGGCTGTTGGTGAGGAGCATGACGAGGCGGTCAATGCCGATGCCTTCGCCTCCGGTGGGGGGCAGTCCGTGCTCGAGACTGGTAATGAAGTCCTGGTCGAGGAGCATGGCCTCATCGTTGCCGGCTTCCCGCTCGTCCATCTGGGCCTGGAACCGGCCCATCTGGTCGATGGGGTCGTTGAGTTCGGAGTAGGCGTTGGCGATCTCCATGCCGCCGATGAACAACTCGAAGCGGTCCACGAAGCGGTCATCGCCCGCCAAGGTCTTGGTCAGGGGGGACAGCTCGATGGGGTAGTCCGTGATGAAGGTGGGCTGGATGAGTTGCTTCTCGACGTGGTGCTCGAAGAGGTCGCCCAGCAGGATGCCCAGGGTCTTCTTGTCCACGTCCTCAATGTGAATCGCCCGGGCCAGGCTGCGGACACTGGCCCCATCCTCCAGCTGATGGCGGTCGATGGCGCCATGCTCGGCGATCGCGTCCTTCATGGTGAGGCGCCGGAAGGGCGCGGCGTAGGAGATCTTCTGTCCGCCCCAGGGCAGGATTTCGTCACCAACCACTTCCCTGGCCACGGTGGAGATCAGGCCCTCGGTCAGGGTCATCATGTCCCGCAGGTCCTGACCGGCGGCGTAGAACTCCATCATCGTGAATTCAGGGTTGTGGCGGACGCTGAGCCCCTCGTTGCGGAAGTTCCGGTTGATCTCGAAGACCTTTTCGAAGCCCCCCACGATGAGGCGCTTAAGGTAGAGCTCCGGTGCGATGCGGAGATAGAGGTCCAGGTCCAGGGCGTTGTGGTGCGTCGTGAAAGGCCGGGCGGTGGCGCCACCGGGGATGGGCTGCATCATGGGCGTCTCGACCTCGAGATAGCCCTGCTGCTCCATGAAGCGCCGCACCGCGCTCACGATGCGCGAACGGCTCTGGAAGGTCTTCAGCACCTCGCCGTTGGAGATGAGGTCAAGGTACCGCTGGCGGTAGCGCTGTTCCTTGTCCTGTAGGCCGTGCCATTTCTCGGGCAGGGGCAGCAGGGCCTTGCTGAGGAACTGAATCTCCTTCACCCGGATGCTCAGTTCGCCGGTCTTGGTGCGCATGAGGGGACCCGTGACGCTGATGAAATCCCCCATGTCTAGGAGCTTGAGAACCTCCCAGCCAGGCTCGGCCAGATCGTTCATGCGAAAGAAGGCCTGGACCTTCTCCCCGTTCTCCGTGAGGTGCGCGAAGACGCTCTTGCCCATCTCGCGGATGGCGAGCACCCGACCCATGGCCGACACCGAGAGTCCCAGGGCTTCCAGCTTCTCGTTGGGCCAGCCCTCGGGGTCGGCGTAGGCCGCCGTTAGCTGGGCGATGCCGTGAGTCCGCTTCGCCTTCCGCGGCCAGGCATCCAGGCCCAGGGCCTTCAGCTTCTCGAGCTTCTCGAGGCGCACGTCGCGGTACTGGTTGGGTTGCATGAGGACTCCGGCACGAACCTTGGAGTTTACCGGAGCCTCATCGTTCCTCGAAGCCGCTGACGCAAACCAGTCTTTTCGTCTCCAGCGGGGGAGCGGCATAAGGGGCCGTAACAAAACAACCAGAATGGCGCTGGTTATTTCGTGACGGCCCCTAAGCGGTAGGCCACGAAGGCTGTCAGGTCCGGTGCCGTGAACGTCCCGGCTTCCTCGCTGAAACCGAAGCGCCAGTGGGGGAGCCGCGCGTGCCGGAGGGTCCAGTGCTGCTGCCAGCCGGCCCGATCGAGGCGGTTGAGGCCTGTGTGATAAGGGCTTCCGGCATAGGCCAGACTGACCTCGATGCCCAGGCCGGAGACCAGCCCTGGCCCATCCCCCAACCATCCCAGGCTGGCCCAGGTGCGGCTAAAGGAAGTCCTGTCCATGACCAGCCGGAGGGGACTGTGCTCCGGCAGGCCCAGCCAGACCCGCTCGGCCTGTCCGAATAGCCGCCACCGGCCGAAGGTCCGCCACAGGGCCGCCCCCACCATGCCATCGGTGCTGCCGCTGCCAGAGAAGTCGGACTGCTTGCCGGTGGGCAGCTGGATCGACCCGCCGAACCGCCCACCTTCGTCGGCGGTCCCGAAAGGCCGGACCCAGGCCACATCCAGGTCCATGAGCGCCAGGCCGGGACGGGACAAATCCCCGATCACCCGTCCATCCCGTTCGAGGTGATAGGCGAGCCGGTTCTTCGGGGCATCCTGGCGCCCCCCCTGGGGCACGTTGAGCAGCACGTGCCAGTTAAAGATGGTCTGGTCGAGGATGCCGCCGGACCGCGACGCCAGTCGTGCCCGGACATTGATGCGCGACGACCCGACTTTCGTGGCCCAATCGCCCACCAGCTGCCATTCCTCGCCGTCCAGCCGGGCGAAGGCCCGGCCATCCGAGCTGCGTTCCAGGTCCGGCCGGAGCATCTGGCTCGTGACCTCCAGGGCGACCTCGTTGACTCCCTCAGGCAAGGGCTCGGGAAATCCCTCGAACCAGGCCACCCGGTTGGGCCGGGGCGTCTCCTGGGCCACCAACCCGGCGGTGGCCATAGCCGCTCCCAGCATCCATAGATTGACGGAAGTCACGGCACCTCCAGATCGGTAAAGCCATACTTTGCTCTCATGATTGGGCTTGTCTCCACTAGCTGCTCTGTTGGTCATCAAAGAAATTCATTTAATTCATAGATGATACTCGTATGATGATCCAGCCCTGATCATTCCGAGCACCACCCCTCAACCATCTCTTTCATGGAGTTCACCATGACCCGCCTGAAATCCCGTCTTCTGGAAAAAATCCAGGAACATCGTCCTCGCACCACCGCTCTCATCAAGGAACACGGCAAGGTCATCATTGACGACGTGTCCATTGACCAGTGCATCGGTGGCGCGCGGGACGTGCGCACGCTGGTGACCGACATCTCCTACCTGGACCCCATCGAAGGCATCCGCTTCCGCGGGCTGAATATCCCCGAGACCTTCGCCGCCCTGCCCAAGGCTCCTGGCAGCGAATACCCCACGGTGGAATCCTTCTGGTACTTCCTGCTCACCGGCGAGATCCCCAACCAGGCTGAAGTGGATGAGGTGGTGGCCGAATTCAAGACCCGCGCCAAGGTCCCGTCCTACGTCTACGACGTGATGAAGGCCATGCCCAAGGACAGCCATCCCATGGCAATGCTGTCCACCGCCATGCTGGCCATGCAGAAGGAGAGCCAGTTCGCTGCGAAATACCACGACATGAAGAAGAACGACTACTGGGATCCGATGTACGAGGATGCCAGCAACATCGTCGCCTGCCTGCCCCACATCGCGGCCTACATCTACCGCCTGAAGTACAAGAACGGCAACATCATCGCCTCGGATCCCAGCCTCGACATGGGCGCCAACTTCGCCCACATGATGGGCATCGCCAAGCCCTACGACGATGTGGCCCGGATGTACTTCATCCTTCACAGCGACCATGAGAGCGGCAACGTCAGCGCCCACGCCACCCACCTGGTGGCCTCCGCCCTGTCGGACGCCTACTACAGCTTCAGCGCCGGCCTCAACGGCCTGGCGGGCCCCCTCCACGGGCTGGCCAACCAGGAAGTGCTGGACTGGATCAAGGAATTCAAGGAAAAGCTCGGCGGCGCCGAGCCCACTGAGGAGAACGTCAAGAAGGCCCTGTGGGACACCCTGAACAGCGGCCACGTCATCCCCGGATACGGCCACGCCGTGCTGCGCAAGACCGACCCGCGCTACACCGCGCAGATGGAGTTCTGCCTCAAGCACCTGCCCAAGGATCCCCTCTTCAAGCTGGTCAACATGATCTACCAGGTCGCCCCCGGCGTGCTTACCGAGCACGGCAAGACCAAGAATCCCTTCCCCAATGTCGATGCCCAGAGTGGCGTCATCCAGTGGTACTACGGCCTCACCGAGTACGACTTCTACACCGTGCTCTTCGGTGTGGGCCGCGCCATCGGTGTGCTGGCCAACATCACCTGGGACCGCTCCCTGGGCTACG
>CAIQPH010000066.1 GCA_903873655.1 uncultured Holophagaceae bacterium
CTGGGTGTTGGTCACGAAAAGGTCGTCGCCTACGATCTGAATGGTGTCGCCCATGGCCTTGGTCTGGGCCTGGAAGCCGCTCCAGTCGTTCTCGTCGAGCCCATCCTCGATGGAGACGATTGGGTATTTCTTGATCCAATCGGCGAAGAGCGCGACCAATTCCTCACTGCTCTTCTGGCCCTGACCGGACTTGTCCAGGTGATAGGCACCCTTGGCATAGAAGGAACTGGCAGCCGGATCCAAGGCGATGGCGATGTCCTTGCCAGGAACGAATCCAGCAGCCTTGATGGCCTGCACGATCACTTCGCAGGCTTCATCGTTGCTCTTCAGGTTCGGCGCGAACCCGCCCTCGTCGCCCACGCTCGTAGCGAGCCCCATCTTCTTCAGGATGACCTTCAGCGCATGGAAGGTCTCGACGCCATACCGGAGGGCTTCCGCGAAGGATGGAGCCCCGATGGGCATGACCATGAATTCCTGGAAATCCATGCTGTTGTCGGCGTGCTTACCGCCATTCAGAATGTTCATCATGGGCACTGGAAGGCGCGTCGCCCCAGGCCCACCCAAGTACGTGTAGAGCGGAAGGTGGGCGGATTTCGCTGCTGCCCGCGCCACAGCCATCGAAACGCCCAGAATCGCGTTCGCCCCGAACTTGGCCTTGGTCGGGGTGCCATCGAGGGCGATGAGAGTGTGGTCGATCTCGGCCTGTCGGCTGGGGTCCATGCCGATGAGCTTCGGGGCGATGGATTGGTTGACGAACCCGACCGCCTTGAGGACCCCTTTGCCACCGTAGCGCTTGGCATCCCCATCCCGAAGTTCGACTGCTTCGTTCTCACCTGTTGAGGCACCCGAAGGAACTGATGCCACGCCCCTGGTCCCATCCTCCAATTCGGCGTAAACCCTGACGGTCGGATTGCCCCTTGAATCGAGAATCTCGATGGCTCGCACGGAAGAAAGGGTGGGCTTCATGGGACGCTCCTTTGGGACTGTGAAGGATGGATGTGCCCTAACGGGACCTGCAAAGCGGCAGGTTCAAATCGCTCCTACCGCAGTCGTCCCATGCAGTAGGAGTCATCAGCCATTTCTGGCGGTTCTGGGGGACTCCATCCCCGTGGTGCTGAGTCTAACAAGGTGATCTTCGGGGATCTACAAGATGATACGGTCGCATATGAAGCCTTTGGGGTTGCCTCAGTTTTCGGCTCTGGTTTCTCTTGGCAGGCGGGCTTTGGCTGCCTCGGCTCGGTAGCTGGGGCCGGTCAATTCGAGAATCACGGCGTGGTGGACAATGCGGTCGATGGCCGCCGCCGTGGTCATGGGGTCCTTGAATATGCGGTCCCACTGGGAGAACACGAGGTTCGAGGTGACGATGACGCTGCGCCGCTCGTAGCGTTCGGCTAGCAGGGTGAACAGCACCTCCATCTCGTCCCGGTCCTGCTGGATGTAGCCGATGTCATCGAGGATCAGGACATCGAAGGCATCCAGCCGGTGCAGTTCTTTCTCCAGGGCGAGGTCCCTCCGTGCCGCCAGCAACCGCTGGACAAGGGCGTAAGTAGGAGTGAAATGGACGGTGTGCCCCCGCTGGATCAGTTCCAAGCCGATGGCACAGACTAGGTGGGTCTTACCCCGTCCTGGCAGGCCGAAAGCCAACAGGTTCTCGGCGCGTTCGACGAAGCCGCCCTCACAGAGGGTGGGGAGCATCCGCCGCACAGGCGTGGGCAGGCGGGCCGTATCGAGGGTGGCCAGGGTCTTTTCCATGGGCAGCTTCGAGGCCCTGAGCAGGCGCTCCAGACGCTTCTGATGACGCTGGTCGAGCTCGGCCTCCGCCAAGGCCTGAAGGTACCGCTCGAAGCCCCAACCTGCCTTCTCGGCTTTCGCGGCAAGCTCACCATGCCTGGCCGCAAAGCCCGGGAGCTTCAACTCCCGCAGAAGCTCGATCAGTTTCCGGCTCATATGGCCTCCCGTAGTCCTGCCCCCATCAGGGCGTCGTATTCATGCAGATCCACTTCCGGTGCATCCATCTCTGGCGCCTTGGTCGGCTCCATGTCCCCTAGCAGAACCTTCACCCGCTCCGGCGTGGGCACCTCGCCTGCCTCCAACAGCAGGGCCAGGGCAGCCTCCACCTCGATCTCCATGCCCATGGCGGCCCGATGGAGAAGCCGGAGGTAGGAGACCTCACCCCGGCGATTCCCCTCGTGCTCCACCAGCACTTCATAGGTTTTCCGCCAGGTGAGGCTCAGGAATAGCTCCTCCCGATGGCGGTAGCGGGCGAAAGCTCCGGGCTTGCGCAGCATGGAATGAATCACGTGCCGGTAGTCGATGTGGTGCCGGTACTCACCTAGAAGGCGATCCAGCCTCAGCACCTGCTGCTGCCCATGCCAGACCTCCAGGTGCAACTCGAATACCCTCACCCGGACCTGCTCCCCGATCAGGCGCGTCGGCACTGAGTAGCTGTTCCGCTTGATGCGGATGGCGCTCTCCTGGCTCACCCGCACCATCACCTCGTCATAGTCGGGGAAAGCTCCCACCGAGAGATGCCGCATCACGGCCAACTCGGCAGCCAC
>CAIQPH010000067.1 GCA_903873655.1 uncultured Holophagaceae bacterium
CCGGAAGACCCTGTTCATGGTCTTCGTGATGCCCTTCCTCCTCTACCCCGCCATCTTCGGCATGATGGCCAATCTCGGTAAGCGCGACGAGGCCAAGAAACGCAACAAGGCCAGCCGGGTCTACCTCGTGGATTCCTCCAGCACCCTGGCACCCATCCTGAAGGCTGATGCCAAGCAGTTCGAGCTGGTGGCCAGACCAGACGGGGACCTCAAGCAGGCCCTCCGGGACCAGAAGCTCGAACTGGCCGTGGAGGTGCCTCCGGAAGCTGCCACCGCCTTGAACAAGCAGGAGACCTTCCAGGTCACGGTCACCTTCGACAAAAGTGAAGACGCCTCGAAACTGGCGCTCGATCGCCTGAAGGAAACCCTCGCGCCCCGGGAGAAGGCCTGGGTGCAGGGCAGGCTGCAAAGCCTCAGTGCCTCTCCGCAGCTCGCCGAGCCCCTGCTGCTGGAGGTCAAGAATGCAGGGGACGTCACCCTGGCAGTCGGGAAGGCCGTCGGCATGATGCTGCCCTACATGCTCATGATCATGATGTACACCGGGTCCATGCAGCACGGCATCTATGCCACGGCGGGCGAGAAGGAGCGCCACACCCTGCTGAGCCTCATGGCCACGCGGCTGCCCCGGATCCAGATCATCCTGGGCAAGCTGCTGTACATCTTTAGCATCGGCGTGATCTCGGCCCTGCTGAACCTGCTCAGCCTGGGCATCTCGATCCCCATCATGGGCGGTGGGTCCGCCAGTTCACTGCAGGCCATGTCGGCCATCGCCAATCCCATGACCCTGGGCCTCACGTTCCTGATCATGGTGCCCCTGGGCCTCTTCTTCGCGAACTTCATTCTCCTGTTGGGCATCCAGGCCAGAACCACCATCGAGGCCGGGAGCGCCATCGTGCCAGGCATGTTCGTGGTGATCTTCCTGGGCGTCTTTTCCATGGCTCCCGGCGTGGACAAGATGGCATTCCTGTCCTATGTCCCCGTGGTGAACGTCTGCATGTCGCTCCGGAAACTCTTCAGCCAGCAGTTCAGCTGGGTGGAATACCTGATCGCCTTCGGCATGACCGTGGGATTGGCCGGGCTCATGACCTTCGTTTCGGCGCGGCTCCTCAACCGGGAGAAGGCGCTGTTCAAGATGTGAGCGCGTGTTTTGGAATCCCTGCCGGATTTGCTGGAGAAACCCTGTCATTCTATAGTTTCTCAAGCATCCAGGGGATCCCGCATGGCAACGAAGGCCAAGACCGCACCCGTATCCAAGCCCGCAACGGCACCCGTTCAGACCTCGCACTCCCCACTGGCCGCCGCCTTCACCAAGGCCCTGGAACTCGTCGATGCCGGCAAGCATGCCGAGGCGGCGAAGGCCTTGGAAAGCCTTGCGACAGAGGCCCAGGCCGCCGGTGACTGGCCCATGAAGCGCCGGGCCAACGTCTACCTGGCGCTGTGCGAATCCAACCTGCATCCGGCCAAGAGCGTCGCGGCCGACGCCATCACCGAGATCCAGGCCTGTCTCAACCACCGGCAGGCGGAGCAGGCCATCAAGCTCAGCGAGAAGGCCCTGAAGAGCCACCCGACCAAGGGCTCGCTGCACTATCTCCGGGCGGTCGCCTTCGCTCAGGCCGAGAATACCGAGGCTTCCGCGGAAAGCCTGAAGAAGGCCATGGAACTGGATGGCGATCTGGTCTTCCAGTGGCACATGGAACCTGACTTCAACCCCATTCGCAAGTCCCCGTTGTTCGCCTTCACCGAGGGCCACTGAACCACAGGTCGGAGACGCCATGGGTGGCGAGCACCTCCTCGATCCTGACCAGCCGCTGCGGGTGGTCGCGTTGGGGGGTGGTACCGGTCTCGCGGCGCTCCTGCGGGCCCTCAAACGCGAGGCTGGCCGCAGTCGCGACCCGTGGAAACTGACCGGGATCGTCACCGTCTCCGATAACGGCGGTTCCTCCGGCCGCCTGCGGGACGAACTGGGCGGGATTCCCCCCGGGGACCTGCGCAACTGCCTGGCGGCCCTCACGCTTGAGGACTCCGCCCTCTCCGACCTGCTGAACTACCGGTTCCGGGGCGCGGGGAGCCTCTCAGGCCATTCGCTCGGGAATCTCATGCTCTGGGCCCTCGCCGACATCACGGGGGACTGGGTGCGGGCCATCCGCCAGCTTTCGGGCGTGCTGGTGACCTTGGGGCGCCTGTTCCCCTCGACCGTGGTTCCGGTCACCCTCTGCGCCGAGGACATGGCCGGCAAGCGCTACATCGGGGAGACCGCCGTAGGCTCCTGCCAGCCACCTCTCGCCCGCCTCTGGCTGGAGCCCCCTGAGGCCGAAACCCTGCCCGAGGCCGTACTGGCTCTGCTGCGCTCCGACTTGGTGATCCTCTCGCCCGGGAGCCTCTACACGTCCACCATCTCGAACCTCCTGCTCGAGGAACTGCAGGAGGCCGTGGAAGCCTCGCATTCACCGGTGATCTACGTGGCCAACCTCATGACCGAGCCGGGCGAAACCGCCGGGCTGGATCTGGAGACCCACGTAGCCGCCATCTCGGCCTTCGGGCGAACGCGGATTTCAGCCATCATCGCCAACGCAGCCCCCCTGGGCGCCGACATGCTGGCCAGATACCAGGTGGAGGGCGGCGAACCGCTCCAGACCGAGGCCGACCGGATCCTGGACATCCCGGTCTACCGGTTTCCCCTCCTTGATCCCGAGGCCCCCATGGCCCGGCATCATCCTGACCTGCTGAACCGAGCCATCCGCGAGGTGCTTTCCTATTTATGACGATCTATAGGAACCCCTGCCGGTGCCGATAGGATGGTCGAGGACCGGCATGGTCATCGTATTTGTTATTGAATCCAGTTTTTATGACGGAAAATTTAGTAGGCTGGTCGGGGTGGGAGGCAGCAAGTGGCGCTGAATGGCGATCTGGCGACCATGGGCCTGGAGGATATCTTCCAGTGGCTGGCCGTGGGCAAGAAAACCGGCGTGCTGGAACTCAAGGGCGCCCTGCACACCAAGCGGGTCGCCTTTCATGAGGGCCGCATCACCAGCATCTGGTCCTCGGATCCGCGCGAGTACCTCGGCCAGTACCTGCTCGCCTTCAACCGCATCACGGAGGACCAGCTCCGGGAAGCCCTCGCCACCCAGGAGGACGAGCAGCAGCTGCTGGGTCGGATCCTGATCAACCGGCAGCTCGTCACCGAGGCGGAGATCCGCCGCATTGTGCAGATGAAGGTCGAGGAGAGCATCTACGACACCTTCCTCTGGAGCGTCGGCAGCTTCGAGTTCCATGAGGGCGCGCCATCCCACCAGAAATCCATGCTGCTGAGCCTGGACGTGACGGGCATCGTCCTTGAAGGCGCGCGGCGCCTGGACGACTGGAAACGCATCCGGCGGGTCATCAAGGGCGGGGACGCCGTGCTGGCGCCCATTTCCGAAGTCATCGCCGAGCGCCTGCCCCTCTCGCCCGAAGACGCGGACATCCTGACGCGCCTGGACGGATTCAAGCGGGTGGACCAGCTCGTGCTGGACATGCGCATGCCCGAGTTCAAGATCAACAAACTGCTCTTCGACCTGCACGAGAAAGGCCTCGTCCGTCTCCAGAACCCCGGCGGCAACCTGGGAGAGAATCCCAGCCTCCAGCTCCAGCGGGCCCGGGCTCTGGTGGAGAAGCAGAAACTCCAGGAGGCGCAGGAGGAACTGCGGCGCATCCTGCAGGAGCAGCCTAGGCACCTGGATGCGAACAAGATGATGGCCGTGGTGCAGGATCTCCTCGAGGAGAAGCAGCTGGATCAGGACCTCATCCCCGAACTCATCGTGAGCCTGGACGAGCTGATGAACACCAACCTGGGCCCCAACGAAGCCTTTCTGGCCAGCCGTGTGAATGGCCTGTGGACCATCCGGGACATCCTCTCCATCGCCCCCTTCGAGCCTGACGAGTGCCTCCGCATCTTCTCCAAGCTCCTGAAGCGTGGGATTCTCAAGGCCACCAAACCCGCCCAGGGCGGCGACCAGCGGGGAGTCCAGCGCTGAGAGCCTCTCCAAAGAGTGCCTAGCGATACCCGACGATGCCGCGATGAAGCCAGCCGGGATACACCGCAAGGAAGGGCCCGCAGGTCAACGTGGTTCGTTGTTCAAGGGACCTGACGCCGCGGGGCGCCCGGCTGGCTTCATCCCTTCGGGCGGGTGGTGGCGGGCTTCGCGATACTGCGTCACGCTCGTCGCGCGTAGTGCCTGCTACGCTTTGACTCGCCTTCCTCGCCTCGCTTGCCCGGCGCCACCCGCGCGCCAACGTGGGGTATCGTTAGTCACTCTTAGCCGGAGGATTCATGCGCCTTGCCCTCTCCCTGCTCCTGATTGCCCTGCCCCTCACCGCGGCGAAGAAGCCAACGACCGCCCAGCTCCAGGCCCAGGTGAAGCACCTCACCGAGGAACGGGACGACTTGAAACAGCGCCTGGCGGCCGCCGAGGACCTCCAGCAGGCGGTCACCAGCGCCAAGAAAGCCCGGGACCTGGCCCGCTCCGAAGCCGACGGAGCCCGCAAGGAGGCTGAGCAGCTCCGGGCCGCCCTCAAGGAGAACCAGGGCGGCAGTGATGCCATCCTGAAAGAGCTCAAAGAGGCCAAGCAGTCTGCCGAGATGGCCAAGGCGGAGAGCGAGCGCCTGCGGGCCCAGAACGAATCCCTTCAGTCCAAGGCCCATCCTGTCCTGAGCGAGGGGGACCTCGTGCCCCTCAGCGAAGAGATCCAGCCCGCGCGGCCCATCAACCTCAACCGCGCCACCCCCCGTCTCAAATCCTCGGGCATCTTCAAGGCCCGGCCCAAGGGCACTGTGGTGGTCCAGGTGCTGATCAGCGAGAAGGGGGACGTGCTCTCCACCCGCCTCCTCCAAGGACTCCCGGGTGATGCCAACGATGCCAGGGTGACCGAAGAGGCCTGCGTGGAAGCGGCGAAGCACCTGGTCTTCGATCCGGCCACCTCGAAGGACGGTAAGACCAAGTTCAAGGTCTGGCAGGGCGTCGGTTTCTACCTCGACTGAGTTCGCTCGCCCCAGGGGCTGGGATCCCCGACGCCCCATTTGGACTCGTACCAGACGCGCTCCAGACAGAGCCCTTGGGGCGGCGCCGTGAGGCCCGCCCTGGTGCGGTCCCTCGCCTGCAGCACACCGGCTAGCGAATCCACCGAGCGGCGCCCCCGCCCAACCTCCACGAGGGTGCCCGCCATGATGCGCACCTGATGCATGAGGAAGCTGGTGCCCTCGAAGACGAGCTCCGCACCGCCCTCCACGGCATTGATGCGCAGGTCGTGGATGGTTCGCACGGGCGTCTTCGCGACGCACTCGGCGCAGCGAAAGCTGGAGTAGTCGTGCGTGCCGAGCAGGGGCTGCGCCGCTGCGGCCATGGCAGCCAGATCCAGTGGCAGGGCGTGATGGACATGCCAGCGGAAAGCTGCCTGGAGTGGATCCGCCGCCGGGCCCAGACCTAGGCGGTAGACGTAGCGCTTGGCCACGGCGTGCTGGCGCGGGAAGAACCCCTCCGGCGCCGGCTGGACCGCCATCACTCGGATATCCATCGGCAGGTGGGCGTTCAGGGCCGCCAGCAGGCGGTAGGGCTCCCAGTCGCGTTGCATATGGATGAGCGCACCCTGGGCCCGCGCGTGCACCCCCGCATCCGTCCGCCCCGTGCCCTGGGGCATGGGAGCGTCTGCGTCAAAAGCCCGCAAGGCTGTCCAGAGGTCCCCTTGGCCGCTCCTCAGAGCGGTCTGGATCTGCCAGCCGTGGAAGCCGGTACCAACGTAGGCCACGGTGAGAAAGAAGGAATGAGACATGTCCCATGATAGGCCTGGGACTGGCCTGAGCGGCCAGATAGGCGCAGGATCGCCCGTTCTACGGGGATCTGCGAGATCCATGGGACTTACATTCAAGCAATTCCGCGCATTCCGTTGTTCCATGACCTCACGGATCCCCCAATGGCGCCAATCTGCGATTTTTATTGAAAGAAAAACCTTGACCACACTGCATCTGCGGCGTAGCTTCTTGGCAGTTTAGGAAATACAGGATTCATCGGCCTCTTGGGGTCCTTGATGATTGCAAACCCAGTAAAGACGGTCATCCCACATCAGGGGTGATTTCGTTTCTCTCAACCCGGGGACACAGTTCCCCAATTTCGGAGGTTCTCATGAACAAGGCTGAACTGGTCAGCGCCGTCGCCGACAAGGCCGGCATCACCAAGGCCCAGGCTGCTGCTGCCCTGGATCAGGTTCTCGGTGGCATCGGCGCCGCCCTGCGTTCCGGCGACAAGGTCACCCTCGTCGGCTTCGGCACCTTCTCGGTCGCCAACCGTGGCGCCCGCACTGGCCGCAACCCCCGCGACAACAAGCCCATCAAGATCGCTGCCAAGAAGGTTGCCAAGTTCAAGCCCGGCAAGAAGCTGGCTGACGAGGTCAATGGCAAGGGCGGCAAGAAGCGGAAGTAGGATTTACCGGGCCGGCACTCAGCCGGATCCCAGGGGAAATGGGGCCTGTTTCGACAGGCCCCATTTTTATCAACACACTTTTTTCGTCCTTTAACCCAGGCAGGTTCATTGAAATCCTAGAACCAACGTATCAGCGGGTCCCCGTCCCAGGGCTGCTGCTAAATCCCAGCGATGCTGGCCCGGGGGCCTGCCGCTGGCCATTGATCCGCAATTCAGGATCCGAGCCATGCCTCCCGATGAAAGGGCATCCGTCGAGGTTCCCATGTCCGATGCAGAAGCCGCACCCAAGAAAAACTTCAAGAAGCTGATCGTCATCATCGTGGCGGCCCTGGTGGTTCTGGGCGGCGGCGGCTTCGGCACCATGCTCTTCCTGAAGAAACGGGCGGCCGCCAAAGTCGCTGCCGAGGAAAAGGCCAAGCTGGAGGCCCAGGCCACTGAGAAGGGCGGCGCAGAAGGCTCGGCGCACGGTGAAGAGGACTCCGAAGACTGCGGCGATACCGGGGAGAAGAAGGAGAGCGGGGGGCATGGCGGGCCCGAGGCCGCCCCGGTCATGGTTCTGACCCGGACCCTGAACCTGACTGGTCCCCGGCGCAACGCCTTCCTGCGCTGCGAGCTGAACATCCTGTTCTGCGACCAGGAACTCGGCAAGCTGGTCTCCGGGGAGAAACCATCGCCGGAAAAGAGCCTGATCCAGTCCATCGTGGTGGGGGCTTTGTCGGGCAAGAGCGTAGAGGAGGCTTCCGACCTGGAATCCCGCGACGCCTTCGCC
>CAIQPH010000068.1 GCA_903873655.1 uncultured Holophagaceae bacterium
ACGAGTATCAGTGGTCACAGGCCTTGGATTACTCCAGTCAAGACATTCAATTGTCCCTGCGAATCATAGCTGTTTGGGCTCACGCTCCTTCGGAGCGATTTGCCCAAATTAAGCGGGACCAGGCGAAAGCGCATCCTTTCGATAACGCAACCAGACTGCCCTTGCCCAGCACGCTCCGGAGCGGAGGCCGTAGGCCGGAGCGTCGGGGCGTGCTGGGCAAGGGCGGCGCGTTTCCCGGCCCCAGGCCTTCCCGCTATGCGCCGCAGCACCTTTTGAACTTTTTCCCGCTTCCACATGGGCAAGGTGCGTTTCGTCCTACCGAAGGTTCGTTTCGGATCGGCCCGTGAGGAGATACATGGGTTCGCCGGGTGAGTTCCGCCAGGAGGAGAGCCCGAAGGCGGCGGTGGTGTTCCTGCAACTCTGTCACGAGGTTCGGGTGAATGGTGCGCAAGGCCGAAATCAGTTCCTCGGATTTCGGGCCAGTGGCCGGTTCTGTTTCCGGTTGGAATTCATTGGAATCGTATGAATAAAATCCATCCACACAGGTCCCCGGCTTTCCGGCCTCAGGCCCCATGCCTTCCAGGGGCACCAGGATAAGGAACGCGCTGGTGCAGGAACATTCCGGGTTCAGGCAGTAGGAATCAAAGGCCACCCAGGGTTTGCCCTGGAAAGAAAAGCTCAGGCCTGCCGTACTGGTGACGATTTCGTCGTAGCCAACAAGGCAACTCAGGTCCTCAAAGACGCGGTCAGGGAAGATTGCCTGCAACTTGTCGAGGTCCGCCAGGCTCATCTGGGCTTCCCTGCAATCCATCCACCAGGCGTCGAACCAGGCCCAGTCCTCATCGCCCATGCTCGCCGTGAAGTCCTTGCCGAACGCCAAGGATGCTACGTCCTTGTTGTCATCAGCGCCGAGGGCGCGTCGCCCGAGATCCAGGAGGAATTCAGCCTTTCCGGAGGGTTTCGCAGGGGCCCGGCCCTCCTGGATTTGTTCCTTTGCCGTCAAAAAGATATCCCGGCAGGCACACAAGGGGTTGGCGCACATCGTCAGCGATAGATTGAAGGTTCGACCCGCCAGCGGGCCCTGGACCAGGGTCCTGGTTTCCACGTGTCCATCCTGGGATCGGGGTTTGTATTTCATCGCATCGTCCTTTCAGGGTGCCCGTTTGTCGCGATAGATGCAGTGGACGGCCCTGGTTTGGAGTAGAAATGGGTGATTCCCCCCGCGCCAAAGCGAACGGTCCGCTGGTGCCAAGCTGTTCCAGAATAGTCGAGGCTCCCCATGGATATTCGGGCCCCAGGGCCTGAGTGCAAGCATGCAGGACGTCCGCCCCGGTGCCCGGTCTGCGGAGGCCCCTCCTGGTGGAACGGGCTCCGCACGGTGGCGCAAATGGTTCAGGTCGAAACCACCGGGGTCAGGCGAGTGGTGGATCTGATCCGCCTTCGGGCACGTTGCGCGGATCCTGCCTGCAAAGGTGGCAGTTGGACGCTCTACGAAGCCCAGGGCTATCCGCACCGGACCTTCACCCTGGCCGTGGCCGTTGCGGCGGTCATGGAGCTGGCGGTCGCCCCAAATGCGACCCTCGCGTCCGTGGCCCGGCGTTGCCAATGCGACCCCCGGACCGTTGGGCGGTGGAAGTGCTGGGCTAGCGGGCTCTGCGATCCAGCGGCCCTCAGCCGGCTATGCAGTCGGCTCGAGCCCGAAGGGTTCCCGCCGCCCCGGCCGGGCGGCATGCTCCTGGCCGGGTGGCTGGGCCTGCTGCTGGAGCACCTCGCCCGGCTGCTCCGGGACCAGGGCGTGCCCCTGGCGCCGGGCCCTGGGCTGGCGGCGATCCTGCGTCAGCAGTTCGACCGGTTCCGGGCCGTCTCCTGGCTGACCCGGGCCTCCCCGCCGTTGCAGGTTGAAGGGGCCATGGCCGGGGTCTAAACCGGGAGCATGACCGCCCATGAGGATCGTCCGCTCGCCATCGCCGCCTTCCGGCACCGTTTGATCGCCGCCGCCCTGGAGTCGGAAGGTGAAGGTGTCGCCGCTGCCCTGAGGGAGGCCGCCGAGCGCCCCCACCGAAATCCCGAGGGCGAGGAGGTCCGGGTCTCCCTGTCCACCCTCTGGAAATGGCTGGCCGCCTGCCGCAAGGGCGGCCTGCTGGCCCTGCGGCCCAAGCCACGCCAGGACCGGGGCGCGCTCCGAGCCTTTCCCAAGGCCATCCTGGACGCCGCCATCCGCCTGCGCCGGGAGAATCCCAAGCGCTCCACCCGGACCATTCTCGACATCCTGGCCCGCATGGGGCTGATCCAGCCGGGGCAGGTGATCCGCTCCACCCTGGATCGGCATTTCGACCGGGCCGGTTTCTCCCGGAGGCGCCAGGGCACCGCAGCCATGGCCACCTTCCGGCTCATCGAGACCATGGCGCCGTTCGAACTGGTCGTCGGCGACTTCCACCACGGACCCTATGTCCGGGTTGGCCCCGATGACGAGGTGAAGCGGGCCCTGTTCGGCGGGTTCATCGATCACTACAGCCGCGTCATCGTCGAGGGCCGCTATTACCTCACCGAGGACTTCGCCGCCCTGCGCTTCGGTTTCCGGCAGATGCTGGCCGTCCACGGCCTGCCGGAAAAGCTCTACCTGGACAACGGCCCGGCCTTTCACGCCCTGCGTTTCCACGCCGCCTGCGATGCCCTGGGCATCCGCCTGATGCATTCCAAGCCCTACGTGGCCGAGAGCCGTGGCGTGATCGAGCGGTTCAACCGGACCCTCAAGGAAGGCTTTGAGATCGAAGTCCGGGCCCGGGAGACCCTGCCGACCCTGGACGAATTGAACGCCTGGTTCCAGGCATGGCTCTCCGAGCGCTATCACAACGAGGTCCACTCCATGACCGGCCAGAGCCCGGCAAAGCGGTTCGGGCGGGAGGCGACCGTCCGGCCCGCGCCCTCCGCCAAGGAGGTGGAGGAGTACCTGAGCCTGCGGGAGTCGCGCACCGTGCATAAGAAGCTGTCCACGGTGGAGGTCGC
>CAIQPH010000069.1 GCA_903873655.1 uncultured Holophagaceae bacterium
CCAAGTCCTCCACGCCATCACCGGAGGTCTTGCAGCTGTTCACGTCGATGGCCACCAGGGCATCGGTCTGGTCCAGCACCAGGGCGCCCCCGCTGGGCAGGCCCACCTTCCGTCCGAAGACGCGGTCGATCTGTTCCTCCAGCTGGTTCCGGGAGAACAGGGGCTTCTTGCCCGTGTAGTGCTTCAGCACGTCGAGGTGCTGGGGCATGGTGCGCTTGAAGAAGGACTGGGCAGCCTGGAAAGTGTCCAGATCGTCGATCTGTACCTCCTCCACATCGGCACTGAAGGTGTCACGCAGGGTGCGGGTGACGACATCGTCCTCCTGCCACACCAGCCCCACGCCATGGCGGTGCTTGTACCGGTTCAGCACCTCTTTGTAGGTGTCCAGCAAGTACTCCAGGTCGCGCTGGAAATCCTCCTTGGTCACCCCCAGGCTGGCGGTGCGGACGATGACGCCGATGTCCGCGGGGATGTCCAGCGTGTCGATGAGCTGCTTGAAGTGCCGCCGTTCCTCAGTGGCCTCGATTTTCCGACTGATGCCGTTCATGGGATTGCCCGGTGTGATCACCAGGTAGCGGCCGGCCAGGCTGACCTGTCCAGTCATCATCGCGCCCTTGCCGCCGAGTTCCTCGCGCACGGCCTGTACGAGGATCTCCTGGTCCCGCTGCAGGACATCCTGGATGCGGCCCCGGCGGCCCTCGCCGCTCAGCTCCCGGGGCAGCTCGCCCAGGGGCAGGAATCCGTTCTTCTGGCCCCCGAAGTGGACGAAGGCGGCCTGAAGGCTGGTATCCACCCGGACCACGCGGGCTTTGTAGAGGTTGCCCTTGATCTTCTCGTTGTGCAGGAACTCGACGTCGTAGTCGAACAGCACGCCGTCGATCAGCGTGGCTACGCGGATCTCTTCTGGATCCGTGGCATTGATCATCATGGTTTTCTTGGGACTCAAGGAGGCTCCTCTGGGGGCCCAGGCTACTGGCTGAGGCTTACGCCCAGCAGGCTCAGCGGCCCTGGGTGGGGTATTGGCTTGGGATGGTGGATCGGGAAACCGAAGGGGGCCCTGCCCTGACTTCGGCCACCCGTGTGGGAAATTTCAGGATGGTCGCGATCCTCGGGAAGGGGCAGCGCCTCCTTCAACCCGCAGGATCTTCAAGCATTAAATCCACTTATTTCATTCCTGGCAAGCGGATTGAGAGCTGAAGTTACAGGGATGTCACAGCTCGTAACAAGGTCCTTCACCCTGAGGAATCACCATCAGAGCCATAGAAGGAGGCATCCATGAGGATCCGAATCCTGGCTCAAACCGTCCTGGCAGCTCTGGTTGGGCTGTCTGCGACCGCACAGACCGTCAAGGTGGACCCCAAGGTCTCCACCTACAAAAAGGTATCTGGCATCAGCGGCAACCTCAATTCCATCGGTTCCGACACCCTGAACAACCTCATGGCCTACTGGGTCGAGGGTTTCAACAAGAAATACCCGAACGTGAAGATCCAGGTGGAAGGCAAGGGTTCGACCACCGCCCCCCCGGCCCTCATCGAGAGCACCAGCCAGCTGGGCCCCATGAGCCGGGAGATGAAGTCCGAGGAGAGCGACAAGTTCGAGCAGAAGTTCGGCTACAAGCCCACCAAGGTGGCTGTCGCCATCGACACCCTGGCGGTGTTCGTGAACAAGGGCAACCCCATCAAGTCCCTGAGCATGCAGCAGGTGGATGCCATCTTCTCGAAGGGCCGCAAGGGCGGTTACGCCAAGGAGATCAAGACCTGGGGCGACCTGGGCCTGACGGGTGAGTTCGCCAACCGGCCTGTCAGCCTTTATGGCCGTAACAGCGCCAGCGGCACCTACGGCTACTTCAAGGAGCACGCGCTCTTCAAGGGCGACTACAAGGACACCGTGAAGGAACAGCCTGGCTCTTCCTCCGTGGTCCAGAGTGTCGGGTCTGACAAGTTCGCCATCGGCTACAGCGGCATCGGCTACCTCACGTCCGGTGTCCGGGCCGTGCCCATGTCCGACGAGTAGAAGAACGGCGGCACCGTCTTCGCAGCCACCTACGAGAACGCCTTGAGCGGCAAGTACCCCCTGTCCCGCTACCTCTACGTCTACATCAACAAGGATCCCAAGAAGCCCATCGACCCCCTCACCCGCGAGTTCCTGAAGTTCGTGCTCAGCAAGGAAGGCCAGGAGATCGTGGTGAAAGATGGCTTCCTGCCTCTCACCGCCAAGATGGAAGCCGAGCAGGTCGCCATCCTGAAGTAGTCGTGTTCGTGGCAGGCGTGCCGGGGTCGTCCCCCGACACGCCTGTGTTGATGAATGCCTTCCGTTCCGTCTTTGACGAGTCGCCATGCCGAGCATTTCCTCACACCAGGCCCGCGCCAGACGCGTCGACCGGATCATGGCCTTCACCATCTCCGGTGGCGGCCTCCTGATCATCGGTGCAGTGTTGGCCATGCTCCTGTTCATCCTGAAGGAGTCCCTGCCGCTCTTCATCCCGCCGCAGTCCAGGTCCCTCGGGACCGTCCAGGCCCCACGATCAGGCGGCGCCTGGCTGGATGAATCCGGGAGAGCCGTCGTCCTCCTGTCTGGGACTGAGGGGCTCAAGGCCCTGCGGCTTCCTGAGGGTAGTTCTCTGCCGGTTCCCAGCGATGGACCGGCCCTGCCCTGGCGGACTTTCACGACTCTCAACTCGCGGGGCGAGTCCCTGGTCATTGGGGCCGATGACCGGTTGTCCCTCGCCCGACTGGCCTGGTCCAAGCCCGCCGGGGAAAACGATCCCAGCAA
Organism: uncultured Holophagaceae bacterium; assembly: GCA_903873655.1. Taxonomy (GTDB): domain Bacteria; phylum Acidobacteriota; class Holophagae; order Holophagales; family Holophagaceae; genus Geothrix. The sequence continues at coordinate 2,773 of CAIQPH010000069.1, forward strand.
GTGGACTCTCGAACCCCACTGGCAAGGTGGTCTTCCCATGACCACGGTCCCGGAGGAGATCCTGCACTTCAGGCTCCTCGAGGGTGGTGGCTTGGGCGGGGGAGCCTCCCTGAAGGTCTTGGCCCGCTTCAAGGTTGGGCTTGCCTGGGCCGAGACGACCCTGGAGGCTGCCACAGCACCTGCCTGGAAAACCCTGGGGCTGGATTCGTCGCTTCATCCCATGGTTGGCGCCTGGAGCCTGGATGGGCAGGACCTCTATGTCGGCACTGCCGAAGGCCGCCTGCTTGACCTGGATCCCGAAACAGCGAACATCCGCTCGTCCAGCGAATTTGAAGAACCCATCCAGTCGCTTGGATTCGCGCTCGGCCAGTCGAGTCTCCTCGTGGGCGGTGCCAACGGGAAACTGGGCGCCTACCAGCGAGTCCGCGTCAATGAGGTGTTCAAGCTCCAGGCTTTCCACGCTTTCCCCCGGCTCGGCGGCCCCGTGCTTGGATTCCAGGCCAGCCAGCGGGACAAGCGCTTCCTTGCCTGGACTGATCGCGAAGCGGTGGTGGATCACCTGACCACGGAACGCCGCATGTTCTCGACCCGCCTTGATGGCCAGGGGCTCGCAGCCCTGGCGCCCAGGGGCGACCTGATCCTGCATGCGAACGCGGCGACCGGCGCCCTGAGCCTGTGGTCTCTCGACGCCCCCCATCCCGAGGTCAGCTTCGGCCTCCTCTGGGGCAAGACGCACTACGAGGGCTATGAGAAGCCCGAATACGTCTGGCAGAGCACGGGAGGGTCAGATGACTTCGAGCCCAAGTTCAGTCTGGTCCCGCTGGTCTTCGGGACGCTCAAGGGGACTCTCTACGCCATGCTCTTCGCCTTTCCCCTGGCCGTGCTGGGCGCCCTCTACACGTCTCAGTTCGCCACGCCGCAGCTGAAGAACACCATCAAGCCCGCCATCGAGATCATGGCGGCTCTGCCCTCGGTGGTCCTTGGTTTCCTGGGCGGCCTGGTCCTGGCCCCCCTCCTCGAACACATGGCCGTTGAGGTCTTCTTGTTTCCCCTGGTCGTACTCATTCTAGCCCTGGCCATCGCGCCCTTCTGGGGCAGGCTGCCACTGACCTTCCGCAACACCTTCGGGAGTGGGCGGGAAGTGCTTTGGATGGTCCCGCTGTTGGTCCTCGGCCTTTGGCTGACCGGTCTCGCAGGCCCCTGGGTCGAGCGGGTGTTCCTGGGCGGCAGCTACCGGACCTGGCTCCAGACGGCCCTGGGCGTGACTTATGACCAGCGCAACAGCCTGGTGGTCGGTTTCGCCATGGGCTTCGCGGTCATCCCCATCATCTTCACCATCAGCGAAGATGCCCTGTCGAGTGTCCCCAAGTCGCTCACCTCGGCCAGCCTTGCCTGCGGGGCCAGCCCGTGGCAGACGGCCTGGCGCATCGTGCTGCCCACGGCGAGTCCCGGCATCTTCTCGGCCACCATGGTGGGCCTGGGACGGGCCATCGGCGAGACCATGATCGTGCTCATGGCCACGGGCAACACGCCCATCATGGACTGGAGCATCTTCAACGGCATGCGCACCCTCAGCGCCAACATCGCCGTGGAAATTCCTGAGGCACCGCTGCACGGGACCCTCTACCGGGTCCTCTTCCTGGCTGCCTTCCTGCTGTTCATCCTTACGTTCATCCTCAACACCGTCGCGGAACTGGTGCGCCAGCGCCTGCGCCGCCGCTACGAGTCCATCTGATGAGCCGCCTGGCTGAGCGCTTCCGGCAGGGTGGGGTCTTCGTCTGGTTCTCCGGAACCCTGCTGGCCTTCTGCCTCGCCATGATCCTCAGCCTCGTTGGTTTCATCGTAGCCAAGGGGATGGGCTACTTCTGGCCGAGGCCGCTGGTCCTGGTGCATGGCCCGGAAGGTCCTCTCCTTGGTGAAATCACTGGCCATGAACCTGCGCGCGGCGAGGAAACCGAAAAGACTCAGTTCCACGTGGGCAACCGGGACATCTACGGCCAGGATTTCCGGTGGGTTCCCAGCGCCGGTCTGGGCACCCCCGAGTTTCCAAAGGACGCACTCCTCATCGAACGGCTGGAATACGGTCCCTTCATGGGCCGGATCATCTCCCTGAGCCATGAGGGCATTCAGGTCGCCACGGGCCCTGCAGCCATGTCCGGGGCCCTCGACCACTTGGCCGAAACCAACCGCATTCGGCGCCACATCCAGTCCGTGGAAAAGGGTCAGGTCGGCGATTTGAACCGCCGCATCGAGCGGCTCCGCCTGGCCCGCCGGAAGCTGGAAACGGGGAATGACGCCGTCGGCCTGCAGGCCTTGGATGCCAAGGCCGCCGAGTTGCAATCAAGCTACGACCAGTTTCAGACCAGCCTGGAACAGTCCCGCGCCGAGGCGAAGGCCTGGACCCTCAACCTCCAGACGGCAGACGGCCAGATCAAGGAATTGCCCCTCGGCAGCGTGGTCCGCATCGTTCCGGCCAATGCCATGGGTTTCCCAGGCAAGTTGGGCGTCTACCTCTCCCGCCTCTGGGAGTTCGTGGCGGATGACCCCCGCGAGTCCAATACCGAGGGGGGCATTTTCCCGGCCATCTTCGGCACTGTGATGATGGTGCTGGTGATGTCGGTCCTCGTGGTACCGCTTGGAGTCATCACGGCCCTCTACCTCCGTGAATATGCGCGCCAGGGCTGGTTGGTCCGGGCCGTCCGCGTGGCCGTCAACAACCTGGCTGGCGTGCCCTCCATCGTGTTCGGTGTCTTCGGCCTCGGATTCTTCGTCTACGGCGTCGGCGGCGGCATCGACAAGCTCTTCTTCGCCGATAGCCTGCCCACCCCCACCTATGGCACCGGTGGCATCCTCTGGGCCTCCCTGACCCTGGCCCTGCTCACGGTACCTGTCGTGGTGGTGGCCACTGAGGAGGCTCTGGGCGCCGTCGCCCGCTCCCAGCGCGAAGCCAGCCTGGCCATGGGTGCCACCAAGTGGCAGACTCTCTGGAACGTGGTGCTCCCCAGCGCCACCCCCGGCATCCTCACCGGCCTCATTCTCGCCATCGCCCGAGGCGCCGGAGAGGTCGCCCCCTTGATGCTGACGGGCGTCGTGAAACTCGCCCCTTCGATGCCGATGGATGGCACCTTCCCCTTCCTCCACCTCGACCGGAAGTTCATGCACCTCGGCTTCCACATCTACGACGTGGGCTTCCAGAGCCCCAACTCCGAGGCCGCCAAGCCCATGGTTTTCATGACGGCCTTCCTCCTCCTGCTGGTGGTGGTCGTTCTCAACCTGTTCGCATTGAACCTCAGGCGGAAGCTGCGCTCGCGCTTGGGAGGGAGCACTTTTTGAATACGCACCCGGGAGCCACCAAGATGGAAATCGACGATCCGCGCCCCATACAGGAGCCTGCGCACTTGGCGGTGCCCCCTCCTGAATCAGGCCTGCGTCCAGCCAGCCTCGAACAGTCAGACCTGCCCCTGACTGACCCCTCTGTGCTGTCCGCACCCACCATGGTGAGGGTGGAGCGGCTGAACCTATTCTACGGCGAGAAACAGGCCCTGTTCGACATCGACCTCAAGGTGGCCCGCAACTCGGTCATGTCCTTCATCGGGCCCTCCGGTTGCGGGAAGAGCACCTTGCTGCGCTGCTTCAACCGCATGAACGACCTCATCGACAATGTCCGGATTCAGGGCCGGGCGCTGCTGGGGAACACAGACCTCTACGCTCCGGAAACCGATGTGATCGCCCTGAGGAAGCGGGCCGGGATGGTCTTCCAGAAATCCAATCCATTCCCGAAATCCATATTCGAGACTGTGGCCTACGGGCTCCGGATCCAGGGTGAGGGGAACCGCGCTGTTCTCGAGGAGGCCGTGGAACGCAGCTTGATGGGTGCCGGCCTCTGGGAGGAAGTGAAGGACCGCCTCAAGGATTCGGCCCAGGGTCTGTCGGGGGGCCAGCAGCAGCGCCTCTGCATCGCCCGGGCCCTGGCCGTCCGCCCAGAGGTCATCCTCATGGACGAGCCCTGTTCGGCCCTGGATCCCATTGCCACGGCCCGGGTCGAGGAACTCATCCTCGAACTGAAGCGGGACTTCACCATTGTGATTGTCACCCACAATATGCAGCAGGCGGCCCGCGTGAGCGACCACACCGCCTTCTTCTGGATGGGCAAGCTGATCGAGACAGGACTCACGGAAAAGATGTTCACCAATCCCGGACAGCGCATGACCGAGGACTACATCACGGGGAGGTTCGGCTGATGCGTCAATTCGACCAGGAACTGAGGGATCTGCGGGACGGCATCCTGGCCATGGCCGGGGTGGCGGAGACCATGATCGACTTGACCAGCCAGGCATTGAACGAACGCTCTCGGAAGAAGGCCGAGGAAGTCGTGGGCCTGGACCGGAGTCTGGACGAGTGGGAGTTGAAACTGGACCGGCTCTGCGTGGACATGCTCGCGCTGCGTGCCCCGGCCGCCACCGACCTTCGCCTCATCGCCTCCAGCCTGAAGATCGTCCCTGAGTTGGAGCGCATCGGCGACCATTGCTGCAACATCGCCCGCCGTGCCACTTATGTGCATCCGCCCATCCTGTCGAGCGGATCACTTGAGCGTCTGGCCCAGGAGACCCGCAGCATGGTCCGCATGGCCGTGGATTCCTTCATCGGCAGCGACGCCGGCCTGGCTCGAACGGTGATCCAGGCCGACGATTCCGTGGACGCCCTCTACGGCTCGATCTACCGGGAACTCCTGCGCCTCATGATGTCCGACCCCCTCTGCATCGAGCGGGCCAGCCACCTGATCCTGGTCATCAAGAACTGGGAGCGCATCGCCGACCAGGCTACGAATATCGCTGAGGAGGTGCTGTTCATCCTGGAGGGCCGCAGTGCCAAGCACACCTACCTCCAGGACAACCCCGTAGACTAGACACAAAGGCGCCTATGCCCCGCATCCTCCTCCTCGAAGACGACACTGAGATCCGGCTCGGCCTGGAACAGCACCTGCTCCGGGAAGGCTTCAGCCTGGTTCCCGTCGGCACCGGTCGGGATGCCCTGCTGGCCCTCACCGCCTCGGGGCCCAGGCTCGATGCCGCCCTGCTGGATCTCAGCCTGCCCGACATGGACGGCCTGGATGTCCTGCGCGCCATCCGCACTCATCCGATCCTGCGGGCCCTGCCCGTGCTGCTGGTCACGGCCCGCAGCGAGGAGATCGACCGGGTGCTGGGCCTCGAACTGGGTGCAGATGATTATATTTCCAAACCCTTTTCGGTCCGGGAACTGTCTGCTCGCCTGCGGGCCATCCTCCGGCGCGCCACTCCGTCCGAGGGAGTTGAACGAGCGCCCCAGCTGACTTTCGGTCCCATTTCAGTGGATCTCGACATGCACACGGCCCGGGTGGATGGCCAGATCGTGGAATTGACCCGCCGGGAATTCGAGCTCCTGGCCTATTTCCTGGCCAATCCGCGGCGCGTCCTCACCCGCGAGAAGATCCTCCAGCAGGTCTGGGGCCTGGAGTACCTGGGCGAGAGCCGCACCATCGATGCCCATGTCCGCCGCGTCCGCGCCAAGCTCGGCGAGGCCGCCGCCGAGCTGATCGAGACCGTGGTCGGCGTCGGCTACCGGCTGGGCGGGTCCGCCGACTCCTGAGGAAGCGGCAGGATCACCCGGAACAGGGCTCCCTCGCCAGGCCTGCTTTCCACGGAGACTTCCCCGCCCATCAGGCGGCAGAGATGCTTGACGATGGCGAGGCCCAGGCCCGTGCCCGGCTTGGCCTTGGCGGCCTGGACCCGGTAGAAGCGTTCGAAGATGCGGCCCTGTTCGGCCTCGGGAATGCCCGGCCCCTGGTCCCTCACTTCCCAGATCTGACCCTGGCCGGTGATACGCACCGAGAGCTCGACCTGGCCTCCTGAGGGACTGAATTTCAGGGCGTTCGAAACCAGGTTCTCAAGGACCTGATGAAGCCGCAGGGGATCGGCCAGGATCTCCGGTCCCGGGGGCGCGTCCGCCTTCAAGGCCAGCTCGACGCCGGATTCGACGCCGCGCGGTCCCAGGTCCCGCACCAACGTATCGAGGAATGCGTAGAGGTCCACTCGCACCGGCGCCAGATGCAGAGCCCCGCTTTCGATCCGGCTGAGCTCCGAGAGATCCCCAAGCAGCATGGCGAGCCGATCCACGGACCGCATGATGGACTCGGCCGTGGCTCGCGCCGGCTCAGGCAGATCCTCCTCGTGGAGGTTTTCCGCAGCGATCCGGATGGCCGTCACAGGGGTCTTCAGCTCGTGGCTGACGTTGGAGATGAACTTCTGCCGGGTGGTCTCCAGAGCCTCCTGGCTGGTGACGTCATCCAGGGTGAGCAGGACGCCGCTGACGGAGCCCATGGGTGCGAAGGGGATGACCCGCACACGCAGGGTCCGCCCGGCCCGGGTCATCCGCCATTCACAGGAGGTGCCCCGGTAGGCCTTCTGGACGGCCTCGGGGCCTTCCTGGTCCCGGAAGATGTCTTTGACCGCCATCCCCTTCGCCAGCGGCGCGCCAAGGCCCAGGTGGCGCTGGGCTGCGGGATTGAATTGTTCGAGGTTCCCGCCAGTGCCGAAGAGGATGACCCCTTCCTCCAGCCGGGCCATGATCCCCGGCAGCAGGCGATCTTCGCGGGCGGCCCTCTCCTTCAGATCGACATTCTCCTGTTCCAGCGCTGACCACGCGAGGGGAAGATCCTCGATGGAGTGGGGACGGGTGCCTCCCAGCAGCTGGCCCAGGGGTTCTGCGACGGGCCAAACCTGCCAGCGGGCCAGGAGGATCAGCACCAGGGCCAGGGTGGCCAGCAACCCAAGGGTCCAGAGGAAGGAGGTCCCGTGACTGACACTCATGCCCAGCCCGAAGCCGAGAAAGAGCATCGAGACCAGACTGATCAGCGCACGGCCCAGGAAGACCGGCACCCCCGATCCACCACCACGCTGGAATTCCGGCTGGTCCATGTTCGGTGAGCATACACCGCCGGAGGTCCTGCGCCCAGCGGGGGCTGACGAATTTACGCTCCGGTAACGCCCCTGGACCCGGTACAGTTGAAGGCTGATCACGGGAGCTCCCAATGTCTTTGAATGCTCTGATGCGCTGGCTCAAGCCCAGGGAGATGATCTTCTTCGATCTTCTGGAGTCCGCGGCCGCCAACATCTACCAGGCCTCCCAGCTGTTCGATCTGGAGATCCGCAGCGGAGACCCGGTCCGGTTCGCGGAGCTGCGGCGGCAGATGAAGGACTTGGAACACATCGGCGACGATCTCACGCGTGAAATCATGGACCGCCTGAACCACACCTTTGTCACTCCCATCGATCGGGAGGACATCATGCAGCTCGCCCATGCCATCGATGACGTGGTGGACAAGATCCACGCGATTTGCGAGCGCCTGATTCTGTACCGGATCGGGCATGTGATGCCCGCCGTCACTGAGATGAGTTCGCTCATCGTCGAGGGCTCGGGAGAGATCGTCCACCTCATCCGTTCGCTTCGGAACATGTCCAACCAGAAGGAGATCCGGGATCGCATCCGACGTGTCCATACCTTGGAGAACAAGGCCGACTCCATCTACCACGCTGCCCTGGCGCAGATCTTCGAAGATCCCAAGGATGCCATCGAGCTCATCAAGTGGAAGGAGTTGCTCGAACAGATCGAGGACGCCTCCGACAAGATCGAACTGGTGGCCAAGGTGATCGGCTCCACCGTCATGAAGAACGCGTAGGCCGGAGCCCTCTCATGTATGCAGGCTTCATTCCGGCCCTGGTGTTCATCGTCCTCCTCGCACTGGTCTTCGACTACATCAACGGATTCCACGACACGGCCAATGCCATCGCCACCGTGGTCTCCACGGGCGTCCTGAGTGCCCGGAACGCCATCCTCATGGCCGCCGTGCTCAACTTCGGCGGCGCCCTCCTGGGCACCCAGGTCGCCACCACCATCGCCAAGGGCATCGCGGACAGCCAGTACGTGGTGCCAGCGGTCATTGTCGCGGCCCTCATGGCGGCCATCGTGTGGAACCTCATCACCTGGTGGCTCGGCATCCCTTCCAGTTCAAGCCATGCCTTAGTGGGGGGCCTCGCCGGTGCGGTCGTAGCCCAGGCCGGACGCCGCGCCCTCCATACGACCAAGCTAGAGGAAGTGGCTACCTTTCTGGTGGTCTCTCCCGTGGTGGGCTTCTTCATCGCCATGCTCCTCATCATCGGCATACTCTGGATCGTGCGGCGGATGGCCGGACATCGGGTGAACTTCGCCTTCAGGAAGCTGCAACTGGTGTCAGCCGGGGCCATGGCCTTCACCCACGGGACGAACGACGCGCAAAAGGCCATGGGCGTCATCGCCCTGGCCCTCATCACCTACGGCAAGCTCACTACCCATGGCACCGTCGTGAACGTCCCTGTCTGGGTGAAGCTGGCCTGCGCCATCGCCATGGGCTTCGGCACCATGTCCGGCGGCTGGAAGATCATCCGCACCATGGGGACCAAGATCGTCAAGCTGAGGCCCATCCACGGGTTCGCCGCCGAGACCGCCGCGGCCATCGTGCTGTTCACGACAGCCCATCTGGGTATACCGGTGAGCACCACCCACGTCATTTCGGGGGCCATCATGGGCGTGGGCGCCAGCATGAACGTCTCAGCAGTGCGCTGGGGTGTGGCCGGAAACATCCTCGTGGCCTGGATCCTGACCATCCCCGTCAGCGCGCTTCTGGCGGCGGGCTTTCTCAAGCTGGTCACGCCCTTCTTCTGAGCCCTGGCTCCAGAGTTGCGACCGCAAGGACCTTCACTCGTCTCCCTTGAGCATTACAAGGCGCCAGGAGGCTCGGCAGTTATCTGGATGAAGAAAATATCCAGCTAGGAAGGGTGCGCATTCTCTTTGGAAAAATTCCAGCCCTGTTACAGCTGCGTCATGACCCCGTACCAAGAAAAAGATGGAATGGGAATCACGGAAGAACCTGCCATGTGCCCCCACATGCAGTGACATTTGTGGCTTGAAGCCAAAGACACAAATCTTTCGCCCCCATCCACCATCACCCCTACCAGGGGCCTCCAATCCGGAGCAGCAACATGAAGAAAACCTCTAATCTCCTGCTGGCGCTGTGCGTTGGCGCCCCCCTGCTGGCCCAGGCACCCGGCGTGAGCGTCTACGGTATCCTGGATACCGGCGTTGCCCATGTGGACCATGCGCTGAACTTCAGCGATGACTTCGTGGTTGGTACCAATCCTCAGCTGGCCAAAGGAGTAAGGACAGGCACCACTGGCCTGTTCAATGGCGGCCTTTCCGGGACCCGGGTTGGCCTCAAGGGCAGCGCGGATCTGGTTGATGGCTGGAAGGCCATCTTTACTCTCGAATCAGCCATTCACCTTGGTACCGGACGCATCAACGACGCTACGGAGAGCCTTGCTCAGAATGGTGGTAAGAGCACCTCCGCTGGATCTGCCGTCAGCGGCCAACTCTTTGCACGCGGAGCCTTTGCGGGCATATCCCATGAGACTTATGGCACGCTGACCTTCGGCCGCCAGCAGGCCCTGTTGCTGGATATCATGCCTGGCTACGATGCCAACGGCTTTGCCCAGCTCTTCACCCCCGTCGGCTTCGCTGGCAGTTTTGCCGGCGGCGGCGTTACCGAAAATTCCCGCGTCGACAACTCAGTGAAGTACAGAGTCAAGTTTTCGGGCCTCACCGTATCTGCCCTGTACAAAATCGCCGGCACGAAGGGGCCCGATGCCACTGCGGCCACCGGCGCCAGCCAGGTCACTTTGGAATATGCCCAGGGGCCATTCGGCGTCTACGCTGGCTACCAGAGCCTTCGGAACGGTGTCACGTTCAGTGCCAATGTTGCGGGGTCAGTCAAAGCTACCGTGCTTGACACCACCACGACCAACCTGGGCGCGAAGTACAAAATAGGTTCTGTGCTGGTTGCCGTCGGCTATCAGAAGATCCAGTTCGAGGACCCATCTGCCGGTGATGCTGCCTACTACTTAGGCCTGAACCCCGTGGCTCCGGCCACACTCACCAATCAGTTCGCCTATGGCCAGCAGATTGGCAGCTACACAGTCAATTCCATTGGCCCCAACGCCAAGGAACAGACCCTGCTCAGCCTGACTGCGGCCTGGGATGTCACAGCGAAGTTCAAGCTGTCAGCCGGCTACTACCATGTCGGGATCAATGACTACTCTGTGAACGCTCCGACCAGCGCCAAGGGATCACAGGTAAATGCCTATACCTCGCTGATCGCGGACTATGCCGTCACCAAGGCCTTCGACGCCTACCTGGGCCTCATGAGCGTCAAGGCTTCGGGGGACGCCATCAATCTGGCGAATGGTTGGATCGGGGCCGATGGGTACGACACCACCAAGAACTCCACCTACGGCTTTGGCCTCCGCTACAAGTTCTGAATGGTGGCCAGCATGAAGCTGGCAACCTGTTCATGTCGACAAGCCATAGATGTTCCCTAGAATTTACCGCGGCAAGTTGGTTTTCTATCTAGGCTTAAGGTTGGGAGTAGTACCGGGGAGTGGTTAGGTGGAAATGGTGCGAGGGGGTTCTGCCCCCTCGCACTTTTTCTTGCAACTTCATTCACGGGAATCATTGACGATTACACTTCTTGCCCGGTTGGATCGGCAACCTGATTCACTTTCCGTCCAATGTAGGCCGAGTAATCGGTGCTGGCTGGCACATAGGGCCGGGTCATGAGCGGAGAAGAGATCAGGAAGTCCGCAGTGCTGCGGGTGCAGGCGATGGGTATGTTGTAGACCACCGCGATGCGCAGGAGGGCTTTCACATCCACATCATGCGGGTGGGGTTCCATGGGATCCCAGAAAAAGATCACCACGTCGATCTCACCTTCGGCAATGAGTGCACCAAGTTGCTGGTCCCCTCCCAGGGGGCCTGACTTGAGCTTCCGGATGGGGGGGGTCGGGTGTGTGTCCTCTGCTGCTTCTGCCATTTGTGCGAGCGCCTCCTCCACAAGGCGACCCGTGGTTCCGGTGCAGATAAGGCTGTGCCCGGCGAGAATCGCGTGATTCCATGAAACCCATTCGATCAGGTCTCGCTTGCGGTTGTCGTGGGCAACAAGAGCAATGGCCTTCTGGTGTTTCATGGTGCCTCCCATTGGTTCCTCCCCTTCTATGGCCCTAGGTGGACAGGCCGCTGGGGCCTAGGGGCGTCTGAGCAGCCTCAGGCCCCGAAGCGGAGGCTTACCGTCCTCAC
>CAIQPH010000070.1 GCA_903873655.1 uncultured Holophagaceae bacterium
GCATGGGATGGTACCCCCAGAGCAGAGGGCCTTCTTCTGGGAGATCGCCGGGCTCCTGAGCCAGATCCTCACCGCCTCGGCGGTGGCGCTCTGGATCGAGGATCCAGAGGAGATCAGGCCCATCCTCGCCTACAGCACCCTCCCTCTGTCGCACGACCTGCAGCAGCAGATCCTCGCCCATGCCACCTTCCATCTGCCGAGTACCCTCGAGCAGGACCTCCGGCTGATCACCAACATCGACATGGTCGAATCGGCGGAGATCAACGGAGCCTTTTCGACCTACATGCCGCTCCTACTGAATGAGACAATGCAGGGGCACGACCTGCTGATGGTGTTCCGCCAGGAGGAGCATTCCTTCTCCATCTCGGAGATCGAAGTCATCCAGAAACTTGGGCGTGTCCTGGCCCTCCACCTGCAGGAGGCCCGGCTCCATGAGCGCTACCACCACGCCTTCCTGTCCGTGAGCCACCGGATCCTCCAGTCCAGTGAAACCCGGTTGCCGACCCTCCGGCCCCATAGCCTGGCTACGGCCCGGATGGCACGGGACCTGGCCCTGAGCCTCGACTTGTCCACTGAGGAGGTCGAGGCGGTCAGCATCGCCGCCATTCTGCATGACGTCGGGCTGCTGATGCTGGATCCGGCCATCCTGAACAAGCCGGACCTGAGCAGCGAAGAGCGGAGGAAAGTCCGCAACCACCCCGAACTGGCGGCCGTGTTCCTGAAGGATTTGCGGTTCCCCTTCGAGGTGATCAAGATCATCCGGCACCACCATGAGCGGTGGGACGGACAAGGCTACCCGGACCGCCTGAGGGAAACGGCCATCCCGGTCGGGAGCCGCATCATCGGCCTGATCGAAGCCTACGAAGTGATGACCAGTGGCAAAGGCTACCGGCGCTCCAAGGGCTACCGCCAGGTGCTGGAGGAGCTGCACAACGAGGCCGGGGCCCAGTTCGATCCGAGGATCATCGAAGCTTTTTCCCAGCTCATGACACGAAAGGATGGGCGGGGCTAGTAATCTGCCTACCTGGAGCTTCCATGACCGTCGACGGGTCCCAGCGTGGATTCACCCTGGCTTTGGCCCTGGCCACAGCCGTCGTGATGGGGCTGATGCTCATGAAGATCGCCCCGGTCGTGACGGCCGAAGTGCAGCGGGAGAACGAAGCCGAGCTGATCTTCCGGGGCGAGGCTCTCGCCACCGCCCTCAGGACCTACTCTGCCAAGACTGGACGGTACCCCACCAGCCTCGAGGACGTGATGAAGATCCGTCCCCGCATCCTCCGCCAGAAATACAAGGATCCGATGACCCCCGAGGGTGAATGGGAATTCATCACCCAGGTCCAGCCCGGGGCCTCCGGCAACACGGAAGGGCTTCCCATCGTCGGCGTGCGCAGCAAGAGCCTGGCGAACGGCATTCACATCTACCAGAACAAAGAATTGGTGCGGGATTGGCAATTCACTGCGGTGCAGAATCTGCTCGGCGTTCCTGATGCAGTCGGCGGCGCCCTCGGCAATGTCCCCGGCCTGCCCCAGGCGGGCGGTACTGCGAACCCACCCGCCACGCCCAAGGAGTGAGCTTGCCCTGGAAAGCCCTCACCGTTTCCCTTTTTACGGCCATGGCCCTCTCCGCGCAGGGTGTCCAGGCCTGGGCAAAGCGCCTCGAGAAGCGGCACGTCGCCGTCTCGGCGGGGCTGTGGGATGCTGCCACGGGCAAGGTCCTGGAACGGCACCATGATGACCTGGCCTTGGTGCCCGCCAGCACCACCAAAGTCATCAGCACCTATGCCCTGCTCAAGACGCTGAAGCCCGATTTCACCCTGGAAACGGAAGTGTGGGGCGACCTGAAGGACGGCGTGGTCCAGGGCGACCTCGTCTTCAAGGGGGCTGGGGATCCACTGTTCACCAGTGAGCGCATCTGGCTGCTCGCCCAGGCCCTCAGGAGGCAGGGGATCCAGCGAGTTGTGGGAAACATCAGCCTGGATCAGAGTGCCTTCGATGGACAGCGGGAGCCCCAGGGTTGGGAGAACACCTCGGGGGATACGCTTCCTTCCGTGCTGGCGCTGTCGGTGAACTTCAACCGGGACGAGGATGGCCGCCTGGTCAAGGATCCCGAACGCCAGTCGCGAGAAATCATCCGGAGGATTCTCCAGGAGGCCGGCATTGCCATCGAAGGCAGGCCGGGCGAGTCGGGGACACCGCGGAAGCTCCTGGGCTGGGCCTCGCCCCCCCTGCGTTCCCTGGTGATGGACATCAACAAGTTTTCGAACAACTTCATGATCGAGATGCTGGTGCGTGGGTTCGGCGCCGGCTCCTGGCCCAGGGGCGTCAAGCGGATCCAGGAGTTCTACCGGACGGCCTTCAGCCTGGGGCCGGAAGCCGTGCGCATCACCGACGGTTCGGGACTCAGCAAGGACAACCGCCTCTCCGCGCGCACGCTGGCCATCATCCTGCGGGGCGCCTACCACGACTTCGAAGTGGGTCCCGAGTTCGTCTCGTCCTTGAAGATCATCGGGGGCGAACCCTGGAAGCTGAAGGTGAAGGACGCCAACCTCACCCGGCGCGTGCGCGTGAAGACCGGCCACCTGGATGCCGTCACCAGTCTCTGCGGCTACCTCCAGACCCTGGACGGGCAGGTGCGCGTGTTTGCCATCGTGCTCAATGGTCCTGCCCACGATGACGACGTGTGGGAACAGGTCAGCCGCTGGGCGAACTAGCTTCTGCCCATTGTTGATCATCGGATTCTGGTGGACGATGAAAGCTGAGGAGTTGCCATGCCCCGCATCGCCATCGTGGATGACAGCCGCCTGGTCCGGGCCTTCGTCGCCGGGGCCCTGCGTGGCCAGGGCCATGAAACGGTGGAAGTGGAACCAACCTCACTGTTCGAGGTGCTGAAAGTGCTGCGGGAAACACCCGTGGACCTGCTGGTGGCGGACTTCCTCATGCCGGAGTGCCCCGGCGAGAGCCTGGTCCGGGCCTGCCGGGAGGATGCCGCCCTGCGAAACCTGCCCATTCTGGTGGTCTCCGCCCACCGTGACGACCTCAGCCTGCAGCGCATGCAGCTCATGGGGATTTCCGGATTCCTGCTGAAGCCCGTGGATGCTTCGAATCTGGTGGCCAAGGTGGCCGAGGCCCTTGCGGATTGAGGTTGACGGGGCTGATGCCATGCAGGAGAGGCAAGGGGCGGATGTGCGAGGGCTCTCCGCCCTGATCCTGGGCGCGTCCCTGCTTGGATTCGCCGCCATGCTGGTGCGCTGGGCTTCCCCTGCAGGACCTCTGGTCGTGGGTTTCTACCGCATGGCGTTCGCCCTGCCCTTCGTGGCGTGGATGGCGCGGGGAACGGCTCGACCGGTGACTGGCCGGGCCCGGCTCTGGGCCTTGGCAGCAGGGGTCTGCTTCGTTCTGGATCTCTGGGGCTGGCACACGGCGCTGCATCACACCAGTGCCGCTAATGCGACCCTGCTGGTCACGCTGGCGCCCATCTGGGTGGCGGTGGTATCCGTGTTCTGGCTGGGGGCCCGGTTGCGGAAGCGCTTCTGGGCCGGTGTGCTCCTGGCCCTGGCCGGTGCCCTGGTGCTGGGCCTGGCCAAGGGAGCCCGCTGGGGCACCGGCCTGGGAGAATTGCTGGGCGCCCTGGCCTCCTTGGCCTACGGAGCCTTCACCCTGGCCCTGGGGCGGGCTCGACGCGAACTCAGCGCCCCTGAGGCCCTGTTCTGGGTGGTCCTCTGCGGCATGGTGCTCTTCGGTGTGCTGGGTTGGCTCCGGGGCGAAGCCTTCACCGGCTATCCGGCCAAAGCCTGGTGGGCGCTCCTGGCTCTGGCCGTCCTGGTCCAGGTGGTGGCCTGGCGGTTCATCGCCTGGGGCCTGGGCCATGTGCCCATGAACCTGGGCGCCATCGGGCTCATGACGCAGCCCGTGGCCACCATCATCCTCGGTTGGCTGCTGTTGGCGGAATCCGTTCGGCCTCTCCAGGGATTGGGTGCCCTGCTTGTACTGGCTGGGATCGCCATCTGTGTGTTCACCCCCGGTCCTGAGACTTCCCGTGAATTCCCACGATCGTATTGATCCCACGTCCAGGACCCGGGCATCCTGGGAACGGACCTTGATGAAGGAGGCTGCGATGGGCAAGCGGACCGCCCCCAACGACCCTCCGTCGCGGCCGGGAACCCGCCGCTGAGTCTTGTCTGGAGCCAGGCTCCAGGCCCTTCTCCCGCCGAGCATCCTGTCTGAGGTTCTTTTGTACCTGGTGAGCAAATCCATCCATCAGCTCGAACGCTTCCGGCGTCAGCTGATGATCTTCTTTGCCGTGCTGGGGCCCGGCATCATCGTCATGATTGCGGATAACGATGCTGGCGGCATCGCCACCTACGCCTTCACCGGCTCCAAGTACGGCTTCAGCCTCTTGTGGATCTTCATCATCCTCGTGCCCATGGCTTACTACGTGCAGGAGATGACAGTGAGGCTTGGGGCGGTCACCAAGCGGGGCCATGCCGAGGCCATCTTCGAAGGTTTCGGCTCTTTCTGGGGCTGGTTCTCCCTGGCGGATCTGGCCGTCGTGAACTGGCTCACACTCATCACGGAATACATCGGAATGATCATCGCCGGCCAGATGTTCGGCATCCCACCCCTCTGGACCTTCCTGGGCGTGACGCTCATCCTCTTTCTGGTGGTGCTCACCGGGAAGTACTGGACCTTCGAGAAGCTGACCCTTTTCTTCTGCGCCTTCAACCTGGTCTACATCCCGGCCGCCTTCTGGGCCATGAAGGCACCCACGGCACCCTCCTGGGGGCTGGTGGGCCGAGGCCTGCTGGTGCCGAACCTGGGCGGAGGCGGGCTATCCGGGGACATCCTCTTCGTGCTGCTGGCGAACATCGGGACCACCATCGCCCCGTGGATGATCTTCTTCCAGCAGAGCGCCGTGGTGGACAAGGGCCTGGACATCCACGACATCAAGTTCGGGAAGATGGAGACCTTCGTAGGCTCCCTGCTGACCTGCATCGTGGCAGTCTTCATCATCATCACCACGGCTGCCGCGCTCCATCACCACAGTCCCCCCATCGTCATGGAGAAGGTGAACGAGGCTGCCGCGGCCCTCACGCCCCTGATTCCCCACGGGGAAACCGCCCGCAAGCTCTTCGCCATCGGCCTCTTCGACGCGGGCTTCCTGGGGGCGCTGTGCATCTCCCTCTCGTCAAGCTGGGCGGTGGGTGAGGTCTTCGGCTGGGCCCACAGCCTCAACAAGAGCGTCAAGGACGCGCCCTGGTTCTACGTGGTCTACCTGCTGATGCTGTTGTCCTCAGGGTTCGTGGCGATGATCTCCTCCGCTGCGACGCAGCAGATCATCACCATGTTCGTGCAGGTGGTGGCCGTGACCCTGCTGCCCACCGCGCTGGTCTTCCTCATCCTCATCCTCAACGACGAACAGTTCATGGGGAAATACGTGAACTCGCGCTGGGAGAACATCGCCAACTGGTCCATCGTCATCTTCGTCACCATCATGTCCACCCTCTTCGCAGTCTCGACGCTCTTCCCGGGCTTCCTTGAGGGCTTGTTCCGGAGGGCCGCATGAGCCAGGTCCAAGCGCTGCAGGATTCGGTCCAGGGACCGCGTGGCATCTACTTCTCGCGGGTCTTCCGCAAGCCGGTCCGCCTCGCCGGGGATGGCCGCAAGCTGGGACCGGCCTCGGACATCGTCTTCGCCCTGACTGAGCCCTTCCCACGGGCGGTGGGCGTCTACATCGACCATGGCTGGGGGGTGCCCAGCGAGTTCGTGCCGTGGGAGAAGGTAGTGGACGTGTCCGATCAGGGCGTGATCGTGCGCGCCCCGGACTCCGGCGACCAGTTCCCGCCCTTCCAGGACCAGGCTGGCTGGATCCTCGCCGACAAGCACCTGATGGGCCGCACGATCCTGGACATCGACGACCGCAAAACCGAAGTGGTGAACGATGTGCTGCTCCGCGGCGACGACAACGGGTTCTACCTCGCGGCGGTGGACGCCTCCTTCAACGGCTTCCTGCGCAAGTGGGGACTCCCGCGGCTCACTTCCCTGATCCGGGAGGACCTGATCCCATGGAAGTTCGTCCAGCCGCTCTCCCTGGAGGACGCCATCGCCTCGGATCGGCTGCAGCTCTCCGTCACCAAGGAGCAGCTGCACGACATGCCGAAGGAGGACCTGGCGGACGCCCTCGAAGAATTGACTGGTCAGGAACAGGAGGCCCTGTTCTCCGCCCTGGAACCCAAGAAGGCCGCGGAGACGTTGACCGAAGCCGAGCCCAGGGCCCAGCGTCAGATCATCGCCAACCTGCGCCAGGAGCGCGCGCAGAACATCCTGGCCAGGCTGTCCACGCCCCAGTTGGTGGACCTGCTCGGCGTCCTGCCCCACGAGGATGCCGAAGAGATGCTCGACCTCCTTCCCGATGAGCGGCGGAGACGGGTAACCGCACTGCTGTCGGAGCGGGAAGCTACGGCCCGGGACTTCATGTCCTCGGAGTACCTCACGGTGCCCCTGGACCTCACCGTGGCCGAGGCCCGGGCCAAGGTGCGGACCTCGGGCCTGGGCTACAGCGGCATCTCCTATCTCTATGCCGAAGGTCCGGACGGCCGCCTGCTAGGGGCCGTGGACGCGAGGATCCTGCTGGTTTCTGACGACGGCGCCCGCATGGAGGACCTCATGGCCTCCCCGGCCGTGGCTGCCGAGGCGGACGACATCCGGGAGGACCTCGAAGCCCTCTTCGGGAAATACCACTTCCGGATGGTCCCCGTCGTGGATCCCGAGGACCGGATCCTCGGCGTTATCCGCTACAACGACATCATGCGGGGCACGGCCCCACGGCCCAAGGCTTAGGAGAAAGACATGCCCAGGGTCAAACTCACTCGCAGCACCCGCTTCGCGCTCTACTTCCTGCGCTTCTACCTGGTGTTCCTCATGCTGCTGCTGGCATTCCGGTTCATCAAGGCCTTCCATCCCTGATGCCCGGGCCCTACTCCGGCGTGATCATCTCCCGGTCCTCCCGGTAGGCGAAGAGCTCGCCGAAGCGGCCCCAGGTGACCAGGGTGTCAAAGGTCTGTTCGGAGTTCTCCATCGGCAGCCGCTGCTGGAGCTCGGACCGGAGTTCGTCCGCCTTGAGTTCGCCTTGATGCAGCTCGATGAATTCCATCACCATCCGGAAGAGGCGGAGTTCGAGCAGCTGGGCCTTCCAGATGTCCTTGCGCTCATCCATGCTGGCGCGCACGAACCGCTGGCCCAGGGTCGTGAGGACCACCTGGCGTTTGGGGGTGTCCACGAAGTCGAGCATCTCCGCGCCTTTCACGGAGGCGAGGATCTTCTCGAAGGTCACGTGGGTGGCGGTGGCCACCTGGAAGAGGTCCGCAGTACCGCCCTGAGTCTCCAGGTACTCGAGCAGGCCCAGAATGTCCGAGGAGGGCGCTGGCGGCAGGGGCTCCACGATGTCGGGCTGCAGGCTGGGCGCCGGAGCAGTGACTTCCACGTCCGGAAGTTCCGTGCTGGTGATGATGTCGTGGAGCTGGTCCACCAGCCGGATGAACTCGGGGCTGCGCATGTCCCGGGGCCGGGGCAGGGGGTTCTCCACGATGGTCCGCAGGCGGCCGGGATTGGCCGACAGCACCACGATGCGGTCCGCCATATAGACCACCTCCTTGATGTCGTGGCTCACCATCAGGATGGACGACGGATTGCGCTCCGCATCGTCCCAGATGTCCAGGATCTCGGCCCGGAGCCCCTCGGCCGTAAGGGCGTCCACGTGGCTGAAGGGCTCGTCCATGAAGAGGATTTCCGGATCGACGCTGAGAGCGCGAGCCATGCCCACGCGCTGCTTCATGCCGCCGGAAAGCTCGCGTGGGTAGGCCTCTTCGAAGCCTTCCAGACCCACCAGGCTGATGGCCCGATGGGCCTTGGCCTTGATGGTCGCATCATCCAGTCCCTGGGCCTGGAGCACGGTCTTCACGTTGGCCTCCACGGTCATCCAGGGGTAGAGGGCAAAGTTCTGGAAGACGATGGCCACGCCGGGATTGAGACCCTCCATCTCCTTGCCGTGGTAGAAGGTCCGGCCCTTGGTGGGTTCGATCAGGCCGGCGAGGATGCGCAGGATGGTGGACTTCCCGCACCCCGAGGGTCCGATGAGGCAGACGACTTCGTTGGCGCGGACGTCGAGGTTGATGTCCTCCAGCACCCGCAGGGGGTGGCCGGTTTCCCGATCGAAGGACTTCTGGATGCCCTTCAGCTCGCAGATGACGGTGTGATCAGCGTTGATGGCGTGCTTCATGGCGCTCTCACTTGGACAGGGAATAGGTGGTTTCGGCGATTTTGTAGAGCGGCTTCCAGACCAGGCGGTTGAACAGGACCACGGTCGCGGCCAGGACCAGGGTGGAGGCCGCGAGCAGGGGGAAGTTCCTCGATTCACCCGCCTGGCTCACGATGGCGCCCAGGCCGAAGGTCTGCAGCGTCGGCCCGCTGATGTTGTAGTACTCGGACACGATGCTGGCATTCCAGGCACCCCCGGCAGCCGTCAGGCAGCCGGTCACCAGGTAGGGGAAGATCGCGGGCAGGTAGAGGTTGCGGAAGCGCTGCCAGCGGCTGAAGCCGAAGGCGGTGCCCACCTCCCGGAGATCACTGGGAATGGCGCTGGCCCCCGCGATCACATTGAACAGGATGTACCACTGGGTACCCAGCAGCATGAGGACGATGCTGCCCCAGCCCAGGCCGATCTTGAGTGAAGCCAGGACGGCGACGACGGCCGGAAAGAGCATGGGTGCGGGGAAGGACGCCGCCACCTGCACGATGGGCTGGAAGATCTTAGAGAGGCGCTGGGAGAGCCCGATCGCGAGACCCGCAGGCAGGGTCCAGCAGAGGCCGATGAGGACGGAGGCCATCACGCGGGAAAAGGTGAGACCGGCTGCCTGGAGGAGGGTCCACCAGGTTTTGGGAGGGAGTTGGTGAAGTAGATGGAAGATGCCGAATCCACCCAGGGCCAGGAAACCGGACAGGACGACGAGGGCGCCAAGTGCCAGCCAGGGTGCGGCCTGGGCCGCGCGGTCGAGGCCGGCATCCACCTGGATCCGCTTCCGGGTCGGATGGCGATGCTGCCGGTTCCGCCGACGCCTGGCGCGCCAGCGGTCCCATCTCCGGATGAGCCGGGACCGGCGGATGAGGTTGAGGAACCAGCTCTGGGCACCGGCGTTCTGGACGGTGTCCTCGATGCGGAAGCGCTGAGCCCACACCACGATTGGCCGCCAGAGCACCTGATCGAGCAGCACGATCATCAGGATCATCGCCGCCACGGCCCAGAGCTGGGCCCGGACGTCGCCGCGCTCCACCGCCATGCTCATGTACGAGCCCAGGCCGGGCACCCGGAAATCCTTGTCGCCCAGCTTGAAGGCCTCCACCAGCATGAGGAAGAACCAGCCGCCAGCCATGCTCATCATGCTGTTCCAGGCCAGGCCCGTGGTGGCGAAGGGGAGCTCGACCCACTTGAACCGCTGCCACCAGTTGAACCGGTACACCGTGCCCGCTTCGTGCAGTTCGGCCGGCACGCTCTTCAGGGAGTGGTAGAGGCTGAAGGTCATGTTCCAGGCCTGGCCCGTGAAGATGGCCATGATGGCCGTCAGCTCGATGCCCACGTTGCTGTGGGGGAAGGCCGCCACCAGTGCCAGCATCAGCGGCACGATGAAGGTCATCACCGGGATGCTCTGGAGGATGTCCAGCAGGGGCACGAGCAGCCGTTCCGAGCGGGCGTCCTTGGCGGCCCAATAGGCATAGACGAGGGTGAAGAAGAAGGAGATCAGGTAGGCCGTGAGGCCTCTCATCATCGAGAAGAAGGTGTACTTCGGCAGCGCCCAGGGCGAGAGATCGATCACCAGGACGGGCCGCTGGATGTCAGTCCACTGGCGACCCAGGAGGATGAGCCCGTACAGCATGCCGAAGGCTGCCGCGACGAGGAGGATGTCCACCCAGCGCCGGCGACGGAGGGGCGAGAACAGGGCATTGGCCTGGCCCCACATGCTGCCTAGGAAGCGATTCATCATGGCCTTGGAACGGCCTGAAGCAGCTGGATGATGGCCTGGTCCGTGGTAGTGCCGTCGGCCTCGCTCTCGAAGGTGAGCAGCAGGCGGTGGCGCAGGACGTCCGGCGCTAGGTCCACCACGTCCTGGGGCAGCACGTGATCGCGGCCCTGCAGGTAGGCCAGGGCACGGGACGAGGACTGAAGGGCGAGGGAGGCTCGGGGGCTGGCGCCGCAGCGCAGCAGTTCCTTGCCCTTCCAGGTCTTGCCGTGGCCCGGCCGGGTGGCCTGCACGAGCCGCACGATGTAGGTGCGGATGGCGTCATCGAGCCGCACTTGCTCTGCTTCGTGGCCTGCGGCCAGCAGGCCGGGGCCATCCACCACGGGATGCACCTCGTTGCCGCTGAGGTTGGCGCGGCGCAGCACTTCGATTTCCTCGTCCTGCTTCGGGTAGTCCACCCGGAGCTTGAAGAGGAAGCGGTCCATCTGTGCCTCGGGCAGGGGGAAAGTGCCTTCCTGCTCCAGCGGATTCTGCGTGGCGAGCACCAGAAAGGGATCCGGCAGGCGGAAACTCTCCTCGCCCAGCGTGACCTGACGCTCTTCCATGGCCTCCAGCAGCGCCGCCTGCACCTTGGAGGGGGCCCGGTTGATCTCATCGGCGAGCAGCAGGTTGGTGAAGATGGGCCCGCGCTTGGGGGTGAAGGTGAGCTGCTTGGGATCGAAGATGAGCGTGCCTACCACATCACTGGGCAGCAGGTCCGGCGTGAACTGGATGCGCCGGAAGCTAGTGTGGCTGGCAGCGGCCAGCGTCTTGATGGTCCGGGTCTTCGCCAGTCCCGGCAGGCCCTCCAGCAGCACATGCCCCCGGCAGAGCAGGGCCACCAGCAGGCGGTTCAGTAGCTGGGACTGGCCCACGATCACCTTGCGGCACTCGGCGAGCAAGGGTTCCAGGGAGTGGGCGGAGGTGGCGGCCATGGGGAGGTCCGGTGTGTCCTCTCATCTTGACTGGAATGCCGAGACTTCGTCCAAAGGATCAACAAATCGCTGGGAAGTCCCTTTCTACAAAGGTGCAGACCTCACTGTCTTCCTGTCTTTCTCAGCTTTTCATCGGTGTTCATCGGTGGCTATAAGGCATTATATTGACCCTTTGTAAATTCAGTGTGACGAGCATCGAACACCTGGATGCACGGTGAGTTTCAGGCCATCCACGAGTTCGGCCAGTCCTGAGCGCTAGCTAGAGAACCTGGAAACCACCGATGAACTCCGATGAACACCGATAACAGAATGAATAGGACAAGGCTGTTTCCAGAACAGCTGAGTCTGCTCCTGCACGAAGCACCCTTGGCCAATCAGGCCCCGATCGTTGTGGCTCCGGTCCAGGAATTTTCGACGGGGATTGAATGCTTGCTGGGCACGCCAGTGCTGAGGGTGGATCTGAATCAGTGTTCAAGAAGCGGTCATGAGGGCCCGTTGACCCGTGGTAGGCGTGTATGACCTAAGGTAAGTGCTTACGCACATGGCCGTGGGTGCTAGGCTCCCTGGAATCGTAGAACCACACTCGCTTCCCAATTGGAGGACCCATGCGATCAGCAGTCATCGTTGAAGCCAAGCGAACCCCCGTCGGCCGGGGCGTCAAGGGTAGCTACGCCGCCACCCGCCCCGAGCAGTTGGGCTCGGTGGTGATCGAAGCTCTCAAGCCCCTGCTGAAGGACTGGTCGGGCCTGGAGGACGTGCTGGTGGGCTGCGCCATGCCCGAGGGCGAGCAGGGCATGAACATGGCCCGCCTCATCAGCTTCCGGGCGGGCCTGCCCATCACCGCCGGCGCTGCCACCATCAACCGCTTCTGCGGCAGCAGCCAGGAGGCCATGCTCATGGCCGCGCGCGCCATCATGACGAACCAGGGGGACATCTTCCTGGCGGGTGGCGTGGAGAGCATGTCCAAGGTGCCCATGATGGGCTTCAACGTCAGCCTCGATCCCTACCTCACCCAGAACTACCCGCAGGCCTACTGCAACATGGGCATCACGGCAGAGAACCTGGCCAAGGAATTCAAGATCACCCGCCGCGACCAGGATGAGTTCGCTTTCACCAGCCATCAGAAGGCCGCAACCGCCTGGAAGGCCGGGAAGTTCGAGCGGGAGATCGTGCGCTTCGAGACCAAGGGGCTGGATGGCAAGCCCGTCACCCTGCAGCAGGACGAGTGCGTCCGCGCCGATACCAACCTCGACAAGCTGGGCGAACTGAAGGCAGCCTTTCTGGCGGAGGGCACCATCACCGCCGGCAACAGCTCTCCCATCACTGACGGCGCCGCCTTCATGCTCGTGATGGAAGAGGGCTTGGCCAAGTCGCTGGGTCTCAAACCCAGAGCCCGAATCATCGGCGGCGCGGTGGCGGGGGTGGAGCCCGAACGCATGGGCATCGGCCCCGTTCCAGCCGTGAAGAAGGTGCTGGACCGCTTCGGCTTGAAACTAGACCAGATCGACGCCATGGAGCTGAACGAGGCCTTCGCGGCTCAGAGCTTGGCGGTGATCCGCCACGGCGGCTACGACCCCGCCAAGATCAACGCCTGGGGCGGCGCCATCGCCATCGGCCACCCCCTCGGGGCCAGCGGCGCCCGCATCCTGACCACCCTGCTGAACCGCCTCGAGACCGATGGTGGCAAGTACGGCATCGCCACCATGTGCATCGGCGGCGGCCAGGGCATCGCGTCCATCATCGAAAAGATCTGATCCGACCGCATGACATTGACCTGGAGGTTGGACATGAACATCAAGAAGATCGGCGTGCTGGGTTCGGGTGTGATGGGCTCGGGGATCGCGGCACATGTGGCGTCGGCGGGGTGCCAGGTGGAGCTGCTGGACATCGTCATCGATGAGGCGGCGCCGGACAAGCTGGCGGAGGGCGCCCTGGCGGCCCTGGCGAAGTCCAAGCCCGCTCTGGCCATGCATCCCTCGTACCTCAAGAAGATCCGGCCGGGCAACCTCCGGGATCACCTCGACCGCCTGTCGGACTGTGATTGGGTGGTGGAGGTGGTGAAGGAGGACCTGGCCATCAAGCGCGAGCTGTACGGCCGCCTGGAGCCCAAGCTCAAGGCTGGCGCCTGGGTCAGCTCCAATACCTCGGGCATCCCCCTGAAGCTCCTGGTGGAGGGCCGCGCCGACGCCTTTCGGCAGCACTTCGTCATCACCCACTTCTTCAACCCCGTGCGCTACCTGCGCCTGCTGGAGTTCGTGAAGGGCCCCGAAGTGGACGAGGCTGAGGCCGAGGCCTTCCGCACCTGGCTGGAAGAGACCCTAGGCAAGGAAGTGGTGCCCGCCTTTGATTCCCCCACCTTCATCGGCAACCGCATCGGCATCCACGGCATCATGGCCACCTTGCACATGGCCCTGGCCGAGCAGATCCCCTTCGAGGTCTTGGACCTGGTGCTGGGCGACGCGGCCGCCCGGGCCAAGAGCGCGGCCTTCCGCACGGCGGATCTGGCGGGCGTGGACATCCTTGCGGCCACCGCCAAGAACGTCTACGACCTCTGCCCGAACGACGAGGTGCGCGACACCTTCAAGTTCCCCGAGTTCCTCCAGTGGATGCTGGACAGCAAACTGCTGGGTAACAAAGTCAAGCAGGGCTTCTTCAAGAAGGGCCCCAAGGACGAGAAGGGGAGGAAGACCTTCCTGGCCATCGATCCCGCCACCCGCGAATACGTCCCGCAAGTTAAGAAGGACTGGCCCATCCTGAAGGAGCTGAAGGGCATCGACGACCCCGCCGAGAAGGTGAAGACGCTGCTCACCAGCGATACCGAGGCCGGTCGTCTGGCCTGGCGCTGCATCGCCCCCAACCTTACCTATGCCGTGAACCGCCTGGGCGAAGTGACGGACGGGCCCCTGAACGTGGATCGCGCCATCCGGAACGGCTTCGCCTTCGAGCTGGGGCCCTTCGAGTTGTGGGATACCCTGGGCGTCGAGCGGGTCGTGGCGCGTATGCGCTTCGAGGACCTGCCCATCGCCCCGCTGGTGGAACGGATGCTGGCCAAGGGCATCACCAGCTTCTACCGCTGGGAGCACGGCGTGCCCGTGGCCCAGCTCAATCCCAAGACCCTGGCCTTCGACCCCATCCTCGAAGACAAGCGGGTGATCATCCTGAAGCGCGAAGAGGGCAAGGGCAAGGTGGTGGCCGAGAACGGCAGCTGCCAGCTCATCGACCTGGGCGACGATGTGGCCTGCCTTAGTTTCCGCTCCAAGATGAACGCACTGGACGACGGCATCATCATGCTGATGGAGGAGACCCTCCAGAAGCACGTTCCCGGCCGCTTCAAGGGCCTGGTGGTGGGCAATCAGGGGCAGCACTTCAGCGCCGGCGCCAACCTCGTCTTCGTGCTGAATGCGGCCAAGGACAAGCAGTTCGACGTCATCGAAGAGGCGGCCCGCCGCCTCCAGTTTGCGGCCCGCATGCTCACCTACGCACCGTTCCCCACGGTGGCGGCGCCCTTCAACCTCGCCCTGGGCGGCGGCTGTGAACTCTCCATGGCCTGCCAGCGGGTCGTGGGCCACGCCGAGCTCTACATCGGCCTGGTGGAGGTGGGCGTGGGGGTGATTCCCGCCGGCGGGGGCTGCCTCCAGATGCTGCTGCGCATGGAGGACGCCATGGCTGCCAAGGGCGAACTGGGCCCCATGCCCAAGGTCAAGGCCAGCTTCCAGGGCATCGGCACGGCCACGGTCCACACCAGCTTCGATGAGGCCCAGCGCAACGGCTACCTGCGGCGCACGGACCGCCGGGTGATGAACAAGGCCTTCCTGCTGCACGAGGCCAAGCAGGAGGTCCTGAAGATGGCCGCCGACTTCCAGCCCGTGAAAGAACGCACCCTGCGCCTCCCGGGCCGGGGTGGCAGCGAGGCCCTCAAGATGGCCGTGCGCGACTTCCAGTTGCAGGGACTGGCCAGCGAGCACGACGGCATCATCATGGGCGAACTGGCGAACATCCTCTGCGGCGGGGATGTCAGCCTCGTCCAGGAGATCAGCGAGGAACGGATCCTCGAACTGGAGCGCCAGGCCTTCGCCCGCCTCTGTGGCTACGAAAAGACCCAGGCCCGCATGGAGTCGATCCTGAAATCCGGCAGACCTCTCCGCAATTGAATCCTTCTCCTGACTCGGAACCGCAGGTTCCGAGCCCCACCTCCTCGCAAGTTGGAACCTCCACCATTTTGTGACTTAAGCCGCCTTTTGCCAGGCGGCTTTTTTTTGCTGTTGCCAGGGTGTGACAGGATCGGAACACTTGGACTGGTCGACATCTGAACCAGACAATCAGGAGGTACTGTGAGCGCGAATTCCCAGCCAACCCCTCGCGTAGCGGCCATCGTCGGTCCCTACCTCTCCGGAAAGACCTCCTTGATGGAGAGTCTTCTCTTCGTGGCAGGCGCCCTGCCGCGCAAGGGCTTCGTCAAGGAGGGGAACACTGTAGGCGATGCCTCCATGGAGGCCAAGGCCCGCCAGATGAGCGTTGAGGCCAGCCTCGCAGCCTGCACCTACCAAGGTGAGGCTTGGACCCTCATCGACTGCCCCGGCTCCGTCGAGTTCAGCCAGGAATCGGCCCACGTCCTCATGGCCGCCGACATCGCCGTGGTGGTCTGCGATCCGGATCCGAACCGCGCCCTGATGGTGGCGCCCACCCTGAAGTTCCTCGATGACCACAAGGTGCCCCACGTGGTCTTCATCAACAAGATGGAGGCGCCAGGTACCGCCGGCCGGCTCAAGGATGTGCTGAATGCCCTGCAGGTGGTCTCCGAGCGGCCCCTGGTGCTGGTGGAGGTCCCCATCCGCGAGGGCGACCAGATCACCGGCTTCGTGGACCTCATCAGCGAGCATGCCTACAAGTTCGAGGCGGGGAAGGACGCGGATCTGATGCAGCTGCCTGAATCCGTCCTGCCCGAAGAGCACGAGGCCCGTCAGGCGATGCTCGAAAAACTGGCTGACTTCGATGATCACCTCATGGAAGAACTGCTCGGAGACGTGGTCCCTCCCATGGAGGAGATCGCCGAGGACCTGGCCAAGGACGTTCAGGACGATCTGCTGGTGCCGGTCTACTTCGGCTCCGCCGAAAAGGATGCGGGCGTCCGCCGCCTCTTCCAGGCTCTCTGCGACGAGGCTCCCCACGTGACTGCCACCGCCGCCCGGCTGGGCATTCCAGAGGGCAAGGACACGCTCGTCCAGGTCTTCAAGACGGTTCACGCCCAGCATGTGGGCAAGCTGAGCATCTCCCGGGTATGGCGCGGCGAGGTGGCGGACGGCAGTTCCCTGGCGGGCAACCGGGTCAGCGGCATCAACAAGCTCTTTGGCGCCCAGCAGACCAAGCAGCAGAAGGCCACCGCGGGCGAAGTCGTCGCCCTGGGCCGCATGGACGAGGTGAAGACCAGCGAAGGCCTCACGCCCTCCGCGCGCCTCGAACTGGGTTGGCCCGAGCCCCTCCAGCCCATGCTGGCCCTCAGCCTGCACACCACCAAGAGCGGCGACGACGTGAAGCTCTCGCTCGCCTTGCACAGGCTCTGCGAAGAGGACGCCTCCCTGAAGATCGAGCAGAACGCCGAGACCCAGGAACGCATCCTATGGGGGCAGGGTGAGGTGCACCTGAAGTGCGCCCTGGACCGCCTCAAGAGCCGCTTCGGCCTGGGCGTGCTGCATCACCCGCCGATGGTTCCCTACCGCGAGACCTTCACCAAGGCCGCCAGGATCCATGGGCGCCACAAGCACCAGACCGGCGGCCACGGCCAGTTCGGTGACGTGTGGCTGGAAGTGAAGCCGAGGCAGCGGGGTGAAGGCTTCGAGTTCGAGGAGAAGATTGTCGGTGGCGTGGTCCCCAAGAACTTTTTCGGCGCTGTCGAACATGGTGTCGTGGACTGGATGAAACGTGGCCCCCTGGGCTTCCCCGTCGTGGACATCTATGTGGCCCTGGTGGATGGCAGCTACCACACCGTGGACAGTTCCGACATGGCCTTCAAGACCGCCGCCCGCATCGGCATGACCGAGGCCGGGGCCGTCTGCCACCCGGTCCTGCTGGAACCCATCTGCGAAGTGCACATCGCCGTGCCCAGTGAGTTCACGCCCAAGGCCCAACGCCTCGTCACCGGTCGCCGGGGCGGCCAGGTGCTCGGCTTCGACGCCCGGCCCGGCTGGAATGGTTGGGACATCGTGTCCGCCTACATCCCCCAGGCTGAGATGGGCGACGTGGTGGTGGAGCTCCGCAGCCTCACCATGGGCGTCGGCTCCTTCATCTGGGCCTTCCACCACCTGCAGGAACTCATCGGCCGCGACGCCGACAAGGTGGTGGAGGCAAGGAAGCAGACCAAGGCGCCGGCTTGAGGTTGAGTTGGGCTCCGGCCATGGCGGGCCGGAGATAGGAAAAGCCACAGCCTTTCAGCGCAATGCGACAATCTATCTCGGATTCCCGCAGGGAATCCGGAGCATGGAGCGGCGCTTGGCACAGAAGGGCGTACAAGTGATTGTGGTGGAACCGGGGAGCCTAGCCGAGGAGGCGGGGATCCGCCCTGGCGACACGCTGCTGGAGATCCATGGCGAGGCGGTGCTGGACCAGCTGAACTACCAGTACCTGATCACGCGGGAAGACCAGGCGGAACTACTGGTGCAGCGGCCGGACGGCAGCACTTTCGAGGCTTTCTTGGAGAATGGGGGCGAGGGCATCGGCGTGGACCTGGCCCAGGACGAGGTGAAGGTCTGCCGGCAGAACTGCGTGTTCTGCTTCGTCCACCAGATGCCCAAGGGCTTCCGGAAGTCGCTCTACCTGAAGGACGAGGACATCCGCCTGTCCTTCCTCTACGGGCACTTCACCACGCTGTCCAGCAGTGACGACGCTGAACTGGACCGCATCGTGCGCGAGCGCCTGAGCCCCATCCACGTGTCGGTCCACGCCACGGAGCCGGAGGCCCGGATCCGGGTGGTGGGCAACCCGCGCGAAGGCGATATCCTCCGCAAGATCGATCATCTGCTGGCGGGGGGCATCGACGTCCACACGCAGGCGGTAGTGGCGCCGGGGCTCAATGACGGCGAAATCTGGCAACGCACCGTGGAGGACCTCTGGGCCCGCCGGAAGGCGGGCCGGGGTAGCGTGCTGAGCCTCTCCTGCGTGCCCGTGGGCCTCACCGCCCATCGGGAGAACCTGCCTGTGGTGCAGGACGTGGGCCCAGCTTTCGCGAGAGACTGGGCAGTTCGCTGGACCCCGGAAGTTCGGCGTTACAGCAAAGCCAACGGCGGCGAGCCCTGGCTGCTGCTGGCGGACGAATGGTACACCCGCGCCGGGATCGAGGTGCCGGGCCGCGCCTTCTATTCCCGCTCGTGGGCCCAGTTGGAGAATGGCGTCGGACTGGTACGGCGCTTCCTGGAACATAGCCGCCGCTTCATCAGGAGCCCCCGCGCCAAGGGCTTCGCAGGGCGCAGGGTGCTCCTGCTGACAGGACCCAGCTTCGCGCCAACGCTGGGCCGCGTGGCCGCCGAGCTGAACCGCGCCGTGGGCAGCCATCTGCGCATGGTGGCCGCGAAGAACTTCAGCTTCGGGGAGTCCGTCACCGTGGCAGGCCTGCTCTGCGGCCAGGACCTGAGATACGCGGCTCATGCCGACCGGGACGCCAAGGGCGGCCGCCCCGACTGGGTGGACGCGGTGGTGGTGCCCTCGGCCAGCCTGCGCACGCACACGGGCCCCACGGACCAGTACACCCTGCGAGGTGTGGTGGTGCGGGAGGAAGGCACCTTTCTCGATGATCTGACGCTCCCCCAGCTGGCGGCGGACCTGGGCGTGCCCACGGTGCCCAGCGGGGCGAACCTCTCCCACCTACTGGACCACCTAGAGGCAGCCGACCGAGGCGCCTTCCAGGGTGGCGCGCTGCGGTCCACTTTCCACTCCGCGGGAATGAACCAGCCTCAGGGAGCCTACAACCCCTGATCTGCCATGGCCCTGTGGGGCCATGGTTAACCTCCGGGCGAAGCCCGGAGGTATTGAAGGTGTCATCCACGGTTTTATTTTTCTCTCCCGCAACGGATGATTCAAGCATGCCTGCCTTCACTCCAGCCCAGTCCCATCGCCGCCTGGTGGCGCGCGTGGAATTGGCGGGTTCGGCGCTTTGTTTTGGCCTGATGGCCATCCTGGCGCGCAAGCTCACCATGCCGGGCATGGGGTTCACGGCGGGTCATCTCGCAGTGATGCGGTTCGTGGTGGGGGCCCTGATCAGCCTGGCGGCTTTCGGCCTAGTTCCCGGGCTGTACCGGCCCAGCAACTACCGTCTGCTGGTGATGCGCGGGTTGTCCGGCGGCGCGGTGGTGGTGCTCTACTTCTACGCTCTGGCCCGCATTCCGGCGGGAGAGGCGGGCATCCTCTACAACGTGTTCCCGGTGATCGCCACGGTCATGTCCCTGGTGATCTTCAGGGAGCGTCCCACCATCCACCTCTGGCTGGCCATTCTCGCGGCCTCCCTGGGGGTGGCGATGGTCCTGAGCCAGGGCCACCTGGGGTTTGGCCTCGGCTTCGGACGAGGCGAACTGGCCGCCCTGGCTGCCGCAGTCTTCGCCGCCACCAGCGCCAATGCCATCCGCGCCGTGCGGCACACGGACAACGCCGCCACGATCTTCTTCTTCTTCTGCATTGCCGGACTGCCCGTGGTGCTGCCCTTCGCCCTCGCGCCTCTGCCGGGCGGCCTGGGTCCATGGGGCTTGGCCGTCCTCATGAGCCTGCTCGCCTATGCCGGTCAGATCCTCATGTCGGAGGCCTACGGCACCCTGTCCGTGTCCGAGGCGGCGGTCTGGCTTCAGCTACTGCCCATCAGCCAGTACCTGCTCGCCGTGCCCCTGCTGAAGGAGCGGGCCACGCTGCCAGGCCTCGTAGGAGTCCTCATCACCGTGGTCGGGGTGGTCTACGGCACGATCTGGGGCCACCGACGGCGGACATGAAAAAGGGCCCCAAACCGGGGCCCTGTTCATGAGGTGGAGAAGAGGCCTAGCTGACGGGCGCGGCCACGAGGCGCTTCCTCAGGGAGACGGCCACTTTCACGTCGCCGCCATCCTGGCCCAGGAATTTGTCGGGCAGCTCGAGGGACTTCTTCTTGGCGGTGTCCGAGGCAACGCGGATGGCATCGAGGACATCCACCATGGCCTGGAACTTGACGTCCTCGTCGACCTTGAGGAAGACCTTCCGGTAGTTGAGGGGCTGCAGCATCACGGCGTCAGGGAGCTTCTCCTTGAGCCCTGGGCCGTCGATTTTGTCCTGCTGGAGGGTCATGGCCCCGTCCTGGTCGATCTGGATCAGGATGTTGTTGGGGTCGGGTGCGGGCGGTTTGGCGAGCACCTGGACCTGGGGCACCACCACCTTGGTGGCCTTGTCGAGGCCGGGCACCATCACGATGAAGACGATGAGCAGCACCAGCACGATGTCGATCATCGGGGTGATGTTGATATCGGATTTAAGTTTGCTCTTGGGGCCACCGGCATCCATTACTTGCCCCCTTCCTTCACGTCCTTGTCCTCGCTGGTGACGATGGACGCCTCGTCGGCGCCACCCTTCCGGCAGACCTGGAACAGTTCATTGATGTATTTGAAGGGGAGGTCGGCATCGGCCTTCACGAACACCACTTTCTGGCTGAGCATGGAGACATTACGGTTGACGAAGTCCTCCAGCTGCTGGCGCTGGCTTTCATTGTTGATGAAGAAGGTCAGGTCCTTCGCGTCCTTGTCGTCGATGAGGATGGGACCGGGCCCGATCACCTCGTACTTGTCGTTGCGCTTGGACTGGAAGAGCAGGGTGAGGTACTTCTCATCCTTGTTCTTCTCGGCCTTGGGGCTGTGCTTGGCCAGCGGCAGCTTCACGCTGCTGTTCACCGCCGGCGTGATCACGATAAAGATGATCAGCAGCACCAGCACGATGTCCACCATCGGCGTGACGTTGATGTCGGACTTGACGCCACCCTTCTTGCCACCACCTGCATCCATGGTGTGTTCTCCTCTGAACGGCCCAGGGGCTGGCGCCCCCGGACGGAGTGGGTGGCCTGCCTAGCTCTGGCTCTCGCGGCGGATGAACTCGTCGATCATCTGGGAGGCAGCGTTGTCGATGTTGGTGATGACCACGTCCTGCTTGTTGGTCAGCAGGTTGTAGATCCACACGGCCGGGATGGCGACGAAGAGGCCGAGGGCCGTGGTGGCCAGGGCCTCGCCGATGGAGCCGGCCAGGGCGTTGATATCGCCGGCGCCCTTGGTCTTCAGGTCGGAGAAGACCTTGATGATGCCGATCACGGTGCCGAGCAGGCCGATGAAGTGAGCCAGGGCGCCGATGGTGCCCAGGCCGCTCATGCCCTTCTTCAGAAGCTCGAGGACCTCGGCCTTGCCGCGCTCGATGGCGCGTTCCACGGGCTGGATGGCGTCATGAGTGGGATTCGAAGCCTTCAGCTGCTTCTCGTACTGGAAGATGTCCAGGCCATGCTTGAGCACTAGGGCGATGTGGCTCTTGTTGTGGGTCGTGGCGGCCCGCTTGGAGGCCTCGAAATCGCCGCGCCGGAGGGTATCCATGAAGAGCTTGAGGAACTTGTCGGTAGCCTGGCTGCTCTGGGCGTAGGTGACGAAGCGCTCGACCGACACATAGATCGTGTAGCAGAAGAGCACGATGAGGATGATGATGATCCCCTTGTTGGCGATGGACGCCCCTTTGAAGAGCTCGACGGGCGAGAAGCTGTCGTGGCCGCCTTCGGCGAGGGCGAGCAGGAGGGGGGAGCTGAGCAGGTTCATGAGGTTTCCTTATGGAGAGATAGGTGGATGGCTAAGGGCGAGGGCTACCTGAGGCGGAAGGGCATGGTCAGCTTGAAACGGGCGTACTGCGGCTGGCCATTCAGCAAGGCAGGTTCGAATTTCCACTGCATGGCATAGGCTTCCGCGGTAGGCCGCAGCTGGGGCGGGCCCTCCTTGGCGGATGCCGAGGTGGGGACGCCGTCGGGCCCGACGACGATCTCGACGACCACCGTTCCCTGGATCTTGGCGATCTTGGCGAGGGCGGGATAGGGCGGCGCGGGTGGCTGGTACTTGATCTTGATCTGGCTGAAGTCGAAGTCGACCACCTTGCCCGTACCGGATCCGCCGATGACACCGCCCACGACGCCGCCGATGACGCCGCCGGGCACGCCACCCGGCACGCCGCCAGGCACCCCGCCAAGGGAGTGATCCTGTTTCGGCAGTTCCTTGGGCGCCTGTTCAGGCACCACTTCCTGCCGGGGATCGATGGGGGTGGTGTCAGCCTTCGACGTGGAAACGGCCATAGGTGGCGGCGGCGGCGGCGGTGGCGGTGGCGGCGGCGGTGGCGGTGGCGGTGCATCCTCGGCCTTCTCCGCGAGGTCAATGCCCACCGACTTGATCACCTTCTTGCCAGCCTCAGTCTGCTTTGCCAACTGAACAGCCACGAAGGCGAACAGCCCGTACATCAGGATCGTGGTGGGGATGGTAACCCTGGGATTGCCATGCTTGATGGCCTCGTTCCCGGCGGCAAGGGAGGACCGGTAGACCGCATCCTCCAACGTCTCCACGGGTACGGATGGTTTGGCGGGAACGGGCTTCTGGGGTTCTTTGCTCATGCGACTCCCTTGAAAATCCAGGAGAGAAAAAACAGCAAGCCGAACCATGGGAAACAGCGGTTCGGCCTCCGAAGTATGGGGTCAAGATCTGGGACAAGCCCAGCGGCTAAGATGGCAAAGGGGCGCGGGTTGGTCAAGCATTGAAAAGAAGCCCCATCCCCCTCGGAGACGGAGGCGCGCTAATTCGCCATGAGCACCTTGACATCGTTTAAGTTGTGAGAAGGATGTAACTGCTCATTCCCGTCAAGAAACCCAGGCCACCTCCATGCCCCAGCCCACAACCCCGGATTTTACATTCTGCAAAAAAGGCGGTGGGGATCCCCTGCCTGCCCGGGCCGGTGTCTTCCTCAC
This sequence comes from uncultured Holophagaceae bacterium, assembly GCA_903873655.1. GTDB lineage: Bacteria > Acidobacteriota > Holophagae > Holophagales > Holophagaceae > Geothrix. The sequence goes on from CAIQPH010000070.1 coordinate 22,962, forward strand.
CGGCCATGGGGAAGTCCTGACGCCGGCCTTCATGCCAGTGGGCACCCAGGGCACGGTGAAAAGTGTGACCCCACTCCAGTTGCAGGAGATCGGGCCCCAGGTGGTCCTGGGCAATACCTATCACCTGGGCCTGCGGCCGGGTGGCGAGTTGGTGGCCCGGCTGGGCGGGTTGCACCGCTTCATGGGCTGGGCTGGACCGATCCTCACGGATTCGGGGGGGTTCCAGGTCTTTTCCCTGGCTTCGCTGCGGAAGATGACCGAGGACGGGGTCACCTTCCAGAGCCACATCGACGGCAGCCCCCAGTTCCTCTCCCCCGAGCGCAGCCTGGAGATCCAGCGGAACCTGGGCTCGGACATCTGCATGGCTCTGGACGAGTGCCCGCCGGGGCGCCTGGAGCGGTCCAAACTGGAACTGAGCATGGCCCGCACCACCCGCTGGCTGGCCCGGAGCCGGGCCGTGCCTTTACAGCCCCACCAGGGGCTGTTCGCCATCAACCAGGGGGGCACCTCCCTGGACCTGCGGCGCCGGCACCTGGCCGAGGCCATGGACCTTGACGCCGGGACCCCTTTCCAGGGCTTTGCCGTGGGTGGTCTGAGCGTCGGTGAGCCCAAGGAGGAGATGAACGCGGTCCTGGCCGAGTTCGTCAAGGAACTGCCCGAGGACCGGCCCAGATACCTTATGGGGGTGGGTACCCCCGAAGACCTGATCTTTGGCATCGAACACGGGGTGGACCTCTTCGACTGCGTTCTGCCCAGCCGGGAGGCTCGCCACGGGCGCATCCTCACCAGCCGGGGTCGGCTCAACCTCAAGAACGCCAGGCACCGGGAGGTGGATAAGCCCCTGGACCCGGACTGCAGTTGTTACACCTGCCGCATGTTCTCCCGGGCCTACCTGCACCACCTGTTCCGCTGCGGGGAGCTCTTGGGCTTCACGCTGAACACAATCCACAACCTGAGCTACACTGTAGGACTCACCCGCGCCGCGCGGCAGGCCCTGCTGGAGAACCGGTTTCCGGCCTTCGCCCAGTCCGCTCGCGCCGGATGGTTGACCGAGGAGCCCTGAATGATGTTCGCCCTTTTCCAACAGACGCCCGCCTCCGGCCCTCCC
>CAIQPH010000071.1 GCA_903873655.1 uncultured Holophagaceae bacterium
CCCTTCAAGGACACCTCCTCGGTGGCCCTGAACCCCGTCATCAAGTTCACCACCCTCTTCGGCCTCCTGGCCGTGGAACTGGCCATCGAACTGAACCCGGTCACTGCCCACATCTGGGCCCTGGTGTTCTTCATTATCTCCACGGTCTTCGTGTGGCGCTCCTTCTACGGCATGCGCATTCCCTTGCTAAAAGAGGAGTAGGTTGGGCACTCGAGATTGACTGACCGAGCACAAACCAGGCCCTTCTTTCGAGGGGCCTGGTTTTTCCGTGGTGTGGTGGAACTGTGAATTTCAGGAGTTTCAAATGCCTTCCTCTTCCATCAGCTGTCTGCTGTTGGCGATTCTCGTGAATTCTGCCAGGACCCTTCTGGCCGGTCCACTCCAGCCACCCGTACCCAAGCAAGTCGAGCACGTCTCCATCTGGCACGGGGAGAAGGTCAACGACCCCTACTTCTGGCTGCGGGAGAAAACCAATCCTGCAGTGAGCGCCTACCTCGAGGCGGAGAATGCCTATACCGCGGCCATGACCAAGGAACTCCAGCCATTCTCCGATGTGCTCTACAAGGAGATGCTGGGCCGCATCAAGCAGACTGATCTCAGCGTGCCCACGAGGGACGGGGGTTACTACTACTACTCCCGCACCGAAGAGGGCAAGCAATACCCCATCCATTGCAGGCGGAAGATGTCCAGCACCGGCACCTATGATGAAAAGGCTGCCGAAGTAGTCCTGCTGGACCAGAACAAGATGGCCCAGGGCCTGCCTTTCCTGAGCCTGGGGGCCATGGAGGTCAGCGATGACGATCGCCAGCTTCTCTACACCACGGACACTACCGGCTTCCGCCAATACAACCTCTTCCTGAAGGACCTCACTTCGGGCAAGGTGGTGGGCCCGCTGGCCGAGCGGGTCACCAGCGTGAACTGGGCCGCGGACAACCGGCATGCATTCTTCGCAACCGAGGACGCGGTCACCAAGCGCTCCGACAAGATCTGGAGGCTGGACCTGCAGGGCGGCAAACCGGAGCTGATCTTCGAGGAGACGGATGAACTGTTTGGTACCAGCGTCGGGCGCACCAAGGACAGGCGGTTCCTGCAGGTAGTCAGTTACAGCACGGATACATGGGAGACCAGGCTGCTCCCGGCCTCTGAGCCGAAAGGCGTTTTCATGACCTTCCTGCCCAGGGAGAAGGGACACAAATACACCGTGGACCACCGGGCCGGGCTCTTCTACGTCCGCACCAACAAGGGCGCCAAGAACTTCCGGCTGGTCACGGCACCAGCGGCGGCGCCTGACCCGAGCCACTGGGTGGAACTGATTCCCCACCGCCCGGACGTACTTCTGGAGGGCGTGGAACTCTTCCAGGATTTCCTGGTCGCCGTCGAGAAGCGCGAGGGGCTGGACCGCTTCCGTGTCCATGACTTCAAGAAGGGTGGCTGGAGAGACACCACCTTTCCCGAGACGGTCTACTCCGCCTTTCCCATGGGCACGCCTGAGTTCACCTCCACGACTTTCCGCCTCAACTATCAGTCCATGGTGACGCCCTCCAGTGTCTACGAGATGGACATGACCACGGGCAAGCAGACGCTCCTGAAGCAGACTGAAGTGCTGGGCGGATTCGACCGGAACAACTATGCGACCGAGCGCCTCTGGGCCACGGCCCGGGATGGCGTAAAGGTGCCGCTGTCAATCGTCTATCGCAAGGGCCTGAAGCGGGATGGTTCCGCCCCCCTCTATCTATATGCATACGGATCCTATGGGCTCGGCACGCCTCCGACCTTCTCGAGCAGCCGCTTCAGCCTGCTGGATCGAGGCATGGCCTTTGCAATCGCCCACATCCGCGGCGGCAACGAGCTGGGGGAGGTCTGGCACGATGACGGCATGCTCATGAAGAAGCTAAACACTTTCACAGACTTCATCGATTCCGCTGAGTTCCTGATCAAGGAGAAATGGACCGCCAAGGATCGTCTCGTCATCGAGGGCGGCAGCGCCGGTGGCCTGCTCATGGGAGCCGTCACCAACCTGCGGCCTGACCTCTTCAAGGCCGTCCATGCCGCCGTGCCCTTCGTGGATGTGATGAACACCATGATGGACCCGAGCTTGCCCCTTACCGTAGGCGAGTATCTTGAGTGGGGCAATCCCAACGAGAAGCCCGCCTTCGGCTATATGCGCGCATACAGCCCCTACGACAACATCGACAGGAAGGCCTATCCAGCCATCCTGGTTACCACCAGCTTCAACGACAGCCAGGTGATGTACTGGGAGCCTGCCAAGTACGTGGCCAAGTTGCGTGCCACCAAGACGGATCCCAATCCGCTCCTGCTCAAGTGCAAAATGGAGCCCGCCGGGCACGGCGGCGCCTCGGGCCGCTATGACAGACTCAAGGACACCGCATTTGAATATGCCTGGCTGCTGAGTCAGGTGGGCATCACCAAGTAGTTATCCCAACGCCAAAAGGGCGCACCTGCGCCCTTTTGGCGGGAGTGAAGGAGGGAAAGATGGTTTCACCTGTGCCCAAGGGATACCACACTGTCACGCCCTATCTGGTCGTGCCCAATGGCCTGGCCTTCCTGGCCTTCGTAGAAAAGGCCTTCGGAGCGGTGGAGAAGAGCCGGACCCTGCGCCCGGACGGCACCATCGCCAACGCGGAGGTCCAGATCGGGGATTCCGTGGTGATGGTGGCTCAGGCGAAGGAACCTTGGCCACCCATGCCATCGGGCTTCTACCTGTATGTGCCAGATACCGACGCCGTCTACGAGGCGGCCCTGAGGGCCGGGGCGAGTTCCACGCTGGAGCCTGCTGACCAGTTCTACGGCGACCGCAACGCCGGCGTGCAGGATCCCTGGGGCAACAACTGGTGGATTGCCACTCACATCGAGGACGTGGACGAGGCTGAGGTCCAGCGGCGCATGGCGGCTAGAGGTTGAGTCTTGAGGCTTGAGCCGTGACAATGAAAGAGTGCGGCCTCCGCCTGATGGCACGCGAGGCATGCCGCCCGCTCACTAGTTCGCGGAGTCGGAGCCTCCCGTCGCACTTTTGTTATGTCTGGGAAATCATGAGTCTTGTGGAAGAGATCCAGCGGCGGCGCACGTTCGCCATCATCAGCCACCCCGATGCGGGCAAGACCACGCTGACGGAGAAGCTGCTGCTCTACGGCGGCGCCATCGACCGGGCGGGCAGTGTGAAGGCCCGGGAGGGCGGTGCCGCGGCCCACTCGGACTGGATGAGCATCGAGCAGGAGCGGGGCATCAGCGTCACCTCGGCGGCCATGCAGTTCGAGTACCTGGGCAAGGCCATCAACCTGCTGGATACGCCGGGCCACCAGGACTTCAGCGAGGATACCTACCGGGCGCTCACGGCTGCCGACAGCGTGGTGATGCTGCTGGACTGCGCCAAGGGCGTGGAAGAGCAGACCAAGAAGCTGTTTCGCGTGGCCAGCGAGCGCAAGCTGCCCATCTTCACCTTTGTCAACAAGCTGGACCGCCCCGGCCGCGAGCCAGTGGAACTCATCGACGAGGTGGAGGAACTCTTTGGCCTCCATGCGGTACCCATGACCTGGCCCATCGGCTCGGGCACGGACTTCAAGGGCGTCTACGTGCGCGCCACGGGCCAGATCCAGGTCTTTGAGCGGGCCAAGGCGGGCCGCAAGGCCCGGGTGGCCGGGCAGGGCGGGCTGGACGATCCCGAGATCGCGGCCCTGCTCACGCCCGCGGAGCTGCAGCAGCTCAAGGATGACGTGGACCTAATGAACCACGTGCTCCCGGCCTTCGATCGCGAGGCGTTCCTGCGGGGCGAGCAGTCGCCCATGTTCTTCGGCTCCGCCGTGAACAACTTCGGTGTGGCCGAGTTCCTGGAGGAGTTCCTGGAACTGGCGCCGGCGCCCAGTGCCCGGCCCCTCATGGATGGCGGTGAGATTGCGCCGGAGCAGCCGTTCACGGCCTTCGTGTTCAAGGTGCAGGCGAATATGAACAAGGCCCACCGGGACCGCGTGGCCTTCGCCCGCATCGTGTCCGGGCGCTTCGAACGGGGCATGGATGCCCTTCACGTGCGCGAGAAGAAGTCCATCAAGCTGAACTACCCCCACATGTTCTTCGGCCGCGAGCGGCAGATCGTGGACGAGGCCTATCCCGGTGACATCCTGGGCCTCATCAACCCCGGCCTCTTCCGCATCGGCGATGTACTCAGCGCCAGCGGTCCAGTGGAGTTCCACGCCGTGCCCCGCTTCGCCCCGGAGCAGTTCGCCTCCGTGCGCCTGGCGGATCCCGGCGCCCGCAAGGGTTTTCTGAAGGGCCTCAGCCAGATCGCGGAAGAGGGTGTGGTGCAGGTCTTCTGGCCCAAGGGCGGGGCGCCCCTGCCCATCCTCGGCGCCATCGGCCGCCTGCAGTTCGAGGTGCTCCAGCACCGCCTCAAGGAGGAGTATGCGAGCCCCGTGCTGCTGGAACCCCGGGGCTTCCAGATGGCCCGCTGGATCACGGGCGGCTGGCCCGAGCCCAGCAAGTTCTGGGGCGAGCTGGTGGAGGACGTGGAGGGCAACCCCGCCATCCTCTTCGAGAACGACTGGCAGCGGCGGACCACGGCGGAGAAGTGCCCGGGGTTAAGCTTTCTCGAGCATCCTCCGAAATAGTCAGGAGCTGCAGACGCCCAAGGAGTCCCGATGAAGGTTCCCATCGCCCTCCTGCTACTTGCCTTCCCCTGTCTGGCCCTGGCTGAGCCCAGGTGGGAGCACGACCTGGACAGCGCCCTGCGCCGGGCCCAAGCCGAGCACCAGCTGGTCTTCGTGGATGTCTGGACGGAGTGGTGCGGGCCCTGCCAGTACCTGAAGAAGAACATCTTCCCCACGCCCGAGGCCACTGCGGCGCTGGGCCGCGTGGTGCCCGCTTCGCTGATGGTCCAGTCGAAGGACCACAGGGACCTCCCCGGGGGCAGGGAGACCATGGAGAGGTTCCGTGTGAATGCCTTTCCGACCATGCTCCTCCTGGATGCGAAGGGAAAGGAACTGCGCAGGAAGGTCGGGACCTTCAGGAATGGCCAGGAACTGGCGGCGTGGATCCAGGACGGGGAGCCTCAGCCCAAGGCTGGCTTCGAGGCTCGGCCCCTGAAACCGGCCAGGCCCGAGGGGACGGGCGAAGTCGACCGGGTCCGCGCCGCCTGGACGCAGCGCTATGAGGAGGCCCTCCTCCAGCTTTCCCGGATGGCAGATCAGCTGGATTCATCCATGAAGGGCTTTCTGGAGCGGCACTGGGATGGCAAAGTCCGGGGCCCCTTCGATCGTTCCTTCTATGCCCTGTGGGAGGATGGCGCCCTGCAGGGGAAACCCTTCCCGGGGTTCGAAAATCGGCTGGCCGATCTGCGCAGGAGGGCCGAGAGCCTGAAGACGGCCCTGGCCCAGGCCGAGGAGCAGGCCCGCAAGGCGGATGTCTTCCCCGGCGACCGCAGGCGGCTGCGGGCGCGGTTCCGGCTGGAGCACCGGGGCTGGGACCAGTGACCTGACAGACCGATAAAAACGGGGCACGGATGGTTGAAAATCCCTGCTGCCCCTGTCTGTTATGACTGGTTGGGCTCCGGGGAAAGAGCCAGGCAGGACCTCTCCCGGAGCGCCGGTTCAAGGAGATTGGCATGCGGCACGTGCTGGCCAGCGTACTCATCAGCAGCCTCGGGATCGCCTCGATCCAGGCCGGGGGGACCCACCCGTTTTCCGTGCGCGACATGGTGGCCATGAAGCGCCTCGCCGACCCCCGCCTGTCCCCGGACGGGAAGCGGGTCGCCTTCACCGTGAGCATTCCTGATCTGGAGAAGAACCGGTCCCACTCGGAGATCTATCTGGCGGCAGTGGACGGCTCCTGGGTGAAGCAGCTGACCTCCGCTGAAGCCAGCAGCAGTCAGGCGCGCTGGGCCGGACCCCAGGCGCTCTATTTCGTTTCCGCCCGCTCGGGCAACGACCAGGTGTGGCGGCTGGACCTGGATTCCAACGGAGGCGACGCCCGGCAGGTGACCCGGCTGCCGCTGGAGGTCGGCGCCCTGGAGGTGGCTCAGGAAGGGAAGACCCTGCTCCTGTCCATGGCCGTCGTCCCTGGGAAGACACCTGAAGAGACCAAGCGGATCCTGGAGGAGAAGGAGAAGTCCAAGGCCTCCGGTATGCTGTTCGACCGCCTCTTCGTCCGCCATTGGGACACCTGGAACGACGGGACCCGCAACCATGTCTTCACCTACGATCTGGCCAGTGGCCAGGCCCGGGATCTGATGCCCAGGATGGACTCGGACTGTCCCACCAAGCCCTTTGGCGGCAGCGAGGACTTCGCGGTGACGCCCGACCAGAAGACGGTCGTGTTCTCCGCCAAGGAGATGGGCACGGAGAAGTCCGCCGAGGCCTGGTCCACCAACTTCGACCTCTTCAGGGTGCCCCTGGACGGATCCGTGGCCCCCCGGCGGATCACCACGAATCCCGCCGCAGACGCTCAGCCCAGGTTCTCCCCGGACGGGAAGACCCTGGCCTACCTGGCCATGAGCCGGCCCGGCTTCGAGGCCGACCGCTTTGAGATCGTGCTGCGGGACTGGACCAGCGGCCAGGAGCAGAAATTCACCCTGCGCGCCGACGATTCGCCCCGGGGAGACCGCTCCCCCAGCTCCCTGGCCTGGTCCGCGGATGGCAAGGTCCTCTACTGCCTGGCGGAGCACCTCGGGCAGAACGCCCTCTTCGCCGTGGACCCGGCCTCCCACCAGGCGCGGCTGCTGGTGGGCGAAGGCACCCTGGACGGGATCCAGGTCGCCCCGGATGGGCGGCTCCTCTACGGCATGAACTCCCTGCTGGGCCCCACCGAGTTCTACACCGTGGGCCCGGACGGCATGGACCGCCGCCGTGTCACCCTCTTCAACGATGCCCAGGTGGCTGCGGCGCGGTTTGGTCAGCCGGAGCGCTTCACCTTCAAGGGCGCCAAGGGCGACCTGGTGCATGGCTACCTCGTCCAACCTGTGGACTTCGATCCCGCCAAGAAATACCCCGTGGCCATGCTGATCCATGGTGGGCCCCAGGGTGTCTTCGGGAACGACTTCCACTACCGCTGGAACCCCCAGGCCTACGCCGGCGCGGGCTACGCCGTCGTCATGATCGATTTCCACGGCTCCACCAGCTATGGGCAGGCCTTCACGGACGCCATCCGCAACGACTGGGGTGGCGCGCCTTTCGAAGACCTCATGAAAGGCCTGGACTTTGTGTTGGCGAAGCATCCCTTCCTGGACAAGGACCGCGTGGGGGCCCTGGGCGCCTCCTACGGGGGCTACATGATCAACTGGATCGCCGGACACACGGACCGCTTCAAGTGCCTGGTCTGCCACGACGGCAACCTGGACGAGCGGATGGCCTATTTCGACACCGAGGAACTGTGGTTCCCCGAGTGGGAGCACCTGGGCCTGCCCTGGGAGAACCCAGCCGGGTATACCAAGCCCAACCCCATCGAGTTCGTGAAGAACTGGAAGACGCCCATGCTGGTGGTCCACGGCATGAAGGACTATCGCATCGCCTACTCCCAGGGCCTGTCCACTTTCACGGCCCTGCAGCGCAAGGGCATCCCCTCCAAGCTGCTGCTCTTCCCCGACGAGAACCACTGGGTGATCCGGCCAGCCAATTCCATCCAGTGGCATGAGACCGTGCTCGGCTGGCTGGATCAGTGGCTGAAGAAGTGACCTGAAGGGCACTGTACCAACTGGCAGCGCCAGAGGTGGCTTAAGGGCTTGAGAATGCTCAGGTCCAGTCCTACCATGGCCCCTTAGGCCAGATCAAAGGGCCCAGGATGAAGCGCCTCTCCCTCACGCCTGCGGATACGGTCCAGTTCTCCAAGATCGTGCGGGGACTGAATTTCTTCGGGTCCATGAACATGGCAATGCTGGAGCGGATCCTGGAGGGCCTCCAGCTTTTCGAATGTGAGCGTGGCGAAAAGGTCTGTGTGCAAGGGGAAGTTGGCGACACGTTCTTTGTGGTTCAGAAGGGCAGCCTGACCGTTGCCGTCAGGAAGGGGAGGTTTTCACTTTCGAAGAAAGTTGCCACCTTGGGCCCCGGAGACTGTTTTGGCGAGATGGCCCTGCTGCACGAGGCGCCGCGCAACGCCACTGTGGCCTGTGACGAGGTGAGCCGGCTATTCGTGTTGCCCGCCTCGCACTTCCGCGCCGTACTCGCGCAGAACCCCGATTTCGCCAAGGAGATCAACCACCTGGCCAGCACCCGGCAATCCGAGCTGGACCACAAGTTCGACTGATGACGAGTCCGCTCGGCGCCGTACAACTCGGCTCGCTGGAAACCTGCGGTGGAGTTGCCTAATGAAGCCTGGGAGGCACCATGCCAGTGCCGGAGACCACGATGGTGCCTACGCCTCCGCAGTGCTTGGTCTTGTCCCCCTTGCGGGCCGCAGGTTTTCCGTCGATGAGCAGATCGGGATCCCCGGATGTGATGGTGAAGGTATTGGGTCCGCAGCAGGAGGCATGAACACCGCCATCGCCCACGCGGGCGGCGGGTCGGCCGCCGATCAGAACGGTCGAGCTTCCGGTCCGGATCGACCCCGTCACCGCGTGGGGGCATGAAGGACAGCCGTGGGCGTCCGCGGGGCAGTGGACCGCATCCCCGACCGCCGCATAGCGCCTGGGATCGACCGCATCTCCTGAGAAGTTGTGAGTGTACGACTTCCCATGGACGGTGACGGTGAGGGTGATGGTGTTCCTGCCTTCGCCCTGGAAAGTGGGGTGGCTGATACTGCCAACTTCGGGGCTGAAAGTGCCGGTTCCGGTCCAGCGCACCTGCGATGAGATGTCCGTCTTCTGTGATCCAGAAGTCAGGATGGCCGTCGCGCCGAAGGTCCATCCGGCGGTGAAGACCTTGCGGCTCTTGCCGTTCGGGAAGGTCAGGTGGATGTCCACTTCCTCCTTGGGGGTTGTAGCCGGTGGAGGCAAAGGCGCGGGTGCCGGCGTGGCCATAACCGGTTTGGGAGGCTGGGGCGGGGGCGCGGTCGGCGCGGCTGGTTTGGGCGGGGCGTCTACAGAGCCGGAAACAAAATAAGTGAAGAAATCGGGGTTGCCGCCGGTGATCTCAACCCGGACGTTCAGGGACCCAGGGTTCTTGACTGGATCCCAAGTGCAGGAGAAAGTCCGGTTTCCGCCATCTTTGCTGAGCGTACCCGTTTGCTGCAGCAGGGTGCCGCCGGCTCCGGAGGCTGAGGCCGTGACCTTGAAGGTGTAGTCCGCATAGGAAACCCCCTTCTTGCCGGTGAGGCTGATGGATACGGGTACGACTCCTCCACCGGCGGCCTTCGAGCTGAAGCTGGTGCCATTGTTCCGCCAGCCCTGCCGGTCCGTGGTTTTCAGGTCGGCGAGGTTGCCAATGGTCACAGCAAGGTGGGACCACTGGTCTGCGGCCCCTTTCTCCGCCGTGAAGGTTCGCCCCGATGGGACCGGTTGGGCCAGCAGGCTCTGGCCTAGGGCCAGGAAGAGGCACATCAGCCAGGGCTTCAGTTGCAGGTGAGGCATGGGGTACCTGTTGGTCCGGGGGGGGCGGAGGATGGACGATTTCTAGCTTTCGACCTATACCTCGACGGCATCCGGTTTGTCCACCCTGATCCAATGAAAAGCGGCGCTTGCGCGCCGCTTTTCATCTGGTGGTTGGCGGTTTGGAATGCAATCTCTTGTTTTAGAAGACGGTTGACCAACCGCCATGCCCCCAACCGGCCTGTCTAGTTACGCGGCATCAGATCCAGCACTCGCGTCACTTTCTTCTCCAATCCATCGAACCCCCGAATGAAGTCGGTCAGTGGGATCATCAGCCCCCCGGCGTGCCATCGCCGCCACGACCTGCGCGTCCCATACGATGCCCAACAGGGCGTCACGCGTGGGTTCCGTGCTGGACATCGCCCGCCCCATAGGGCACTGCCACGCGTGCCCCCGCACCCGCCCAGAACCACAGGCCAAGCACCGTTCCTTTCCAGGTCTGCCTACCCATTCCATCCTTTCGGTCACGACATAAAGGATGCGTAGGCCGACCGATACCGGCGGATCATCCGGCGATCCCCATTCCTGGGGCGCGTCATCTTCGTGCATGCGCACCCCCGCCTAGAACAGGTTCAGCAGGTCCTGGACGGACGTGAGGCATGCCTCCAGGTCGTCCAGCTCGGAATTGCAGGCCCCGGCCACGACCTGGATGGACCGCCGCCGGGTGCCGATATCCCGGATCGCGTCCGCGACCGCGCTGTGCAATTGCGCCGTGCCATGGTCCGGCGTCAGCGCCAGCCTGACCATACAGGCGTCCAGATGGCCATGGGATTTCAGGGCACCGCAGGCGGGGCAGTGTCCACGTCCCATCATTCCGCCCCATTCCACATCGCGAAGCGCGGCGATCAACATGCCTTCCTGGGCGGCTTGCAGCGCGGAATCCCTTCGTACGAAAGGCGGGTTGAGGTCTTCAGGCTCGTGCATCGGCAGCTCCCAGCAGCTCGCGAACATCGCAGGCCAGGAAGCATACAGAGCGGCTTTCAACTCGTGAGCCAGCTATTTTGCAAAAATTACGCGAGGTCGATAACCCCTGAAACCTTCACCAGTTCTGGGTTTTGGAAGAATCAGGTTGGATCCTTCCCCCATTGCCTTGGTAGATAGACACCTGATGCATGGCGGTCCTTTGGGTGCCTTGCGCCGCGGGTATGCCTTGTTTGCCGACTCGCCGCTCATGCCCAAAAAACTGCAGTTCGGGTTCTGGACACCATCATTCAGGCTCCGCCCAGGATTCCTGCCGGGTGGAGCGGCATATTGATCGTGTCAGTCCAGAAGGATCTGACCGCAACAGGTGGCTAGGGATTTCTCCGGTGATCATCGAACAAGGGAGCCCATCATGACCCGACTTGCCTACGCACTTCTCATGCTGGGATGCCTGGTTCAGGCCCAGGATCGGCCGACCCCACCCTCTGGTCAGGCGCGCCCCGTTCCCCCGATCTTCAGGGTCCTGGACGCCAACCAGGATGGGGTGATCGATGCGGATGAGATTGCGAACGCTTCCGCAGCCCTGCGAAAACTGGACACGAATGGGGATGGAAGGCTGACTCCTGATGAATACCGGCCCAAGCGACCTGATGGCGCCGCCCCCAAGGGAGGCGGTCAGGCTCCTGAAGCTCGGCAGAATCGTCAGGGGGCCAAGGGCGGCTTGCCCCCTGCTGAAATCCGGAATGAGGCCCAATCCAGGCCGGCCCCTGGAGCAGATGGCGACACCCCGGAAGATCGACCGACACCCATGGATCAGGGGCAGAAGCCCCCACGCCCGAAGATCGATCTGGCACTGGATCAGAACGGTGACGAGATCATCGATGCGGATGAGATCGGCAATGCGCCGGCTCTCCTCAGGAAGCTTGATACCAATGGGGACGGGAAGCTGTCCATGGACGAATGTTTCGGGAAACGTGGTGGAAACCGGCCTGTGAAGGGTGGTTCAAAATGACACGCCTCGGGCCTTGGATTCTCATGTTGGCCACCCTCGCGACAGGAAACGTCCTGCTGGCGCAGGAACGCCCGGGACCGCCACCGCGGGGGGAACAGCCACCACCGCGCCCCCGGGAACGCGGGAATCGCTATTCGATCGAACAGGCGACTTCCGATCGCGCGCAACTGCACACCATCGCCTTCGATGGCCTGGCCTTCCTGACCGGGGACTTCGCCGGTGACACGTTCCTGCCGCCCGGAAAGGTCTCCGACTACTTCGGGTTTCAGTACATGCGGGACATCGATGCGAAGGAAGGTGGCCACAACACGTCATTCCTGACCCGAATCGCCCACAACATGCTGGCCGTCCTGAACCAGGACCAGAAGGCTCAGCTTCTCGCCCTTGGCCAAGCCCAGGAACGGGATGTCCGAACCTTCGCGGAACGGCGCCTTCCCCTAATCAAGGCATTCCGGCGGAATCTTGAAGGCGACATTCCGTCCGGATCCCGCGGACTGGACAAGCGGGCCGTGGTGAAGGCTTCTGCCGGTCTGTATGAATTGGACGGGCTCATCGCCTACCAGCGTGCGAAGGTCATGGCCGCCGTGCTCCGAAGCCTAGATGACCGGCAGAAGGCGGCCCTGTCCCGGCTGAAGTTCGGGGATTCAAGGACTTGGCCGGATGTGGGAGAACAACTGGACAAGCGCAGCATGTCCCACGACGTCAACGTGGCCGTCATGACCTACGCCAGCGAGATGTTCGCCTGGTATGCGGGTTCGCTGGAGGCGGACACCTACTTCTGCCCTGAACGCCATGGGATGTATTTCGGGGGCTTCGGCATGAAGACCGCCCCGGCCATGGGCAAGCAGGACTATTCCATCAGCACGACCCTGACGGGTGACAGCGGGGAAGGTTTCCTGTCGGTTCTGAACCCCACCCAGCAGCGACG
>CAIQPH010000072.1 GCA_903873655.1 uncultured Holophagaceae bacterium
CAAGATGGGCTTGAGGTCGCTCTTGTAGTCCTTGGGCTGGTATTCGATGGTGCCGGTTGGGCTCATGGTCGACCTCACTCCTGGGGCTGAAGTTCGCCCTCGTGGCTGCGCTGCAGTTCCGAGAGGAGATGGTGGAGGGCCGCGACGATATCGCCGGGCAGGAAGGGGTTCGCGCCGCTGCGGGACAGGGGATGCACGCCCTTCGGCAGATCAACATGCATCCGCAGCAGCTTGAAGGTCTGGGCCAGGTGGGTCTGATCGATGATCAGGCCCTTCTGGACGGAGGCGAAGAAGTCGTTGTAGACACCCTCGGCCACCGGGTAGAGCAGGTAGGGCACCAGCAGCTTCACATTCAGCCCCTCGGCCTGGGCCATGGCGAGGGCCTCGCGACACACGCCAGCGATGCTGCCCCAGGCAACCATGGCCAGAGGCGCATCCGGATTGCCGGTGATCTCGAAGAGGTCCTTGCGATCCTTCAGGGGATCGAACTTCTTGGTGCGCTTGTCGTTCATGCGCTGATGGACCGACCCGCTGTTCGTCGGCGCCCCGGATTCCACATGCTCGATGCCAGAGGCCAGATAGGTACCGCCGAGCATGCCCGGATGGCTGATAGGACTGATGTGATTCTCGGTCTGCTTGAAGCGGACGTAGCCCTGCAAATCCGAGCCCGTGGGGCGGAGACGTTCGATGATCTTGAACTGAGTAGTATCGATTGGGTCCAGGGTCTCCTTGCGCGAAGCGATTTCCTGATCGGACAGGACAATCACCGGCGTCTGGTAGTACTCGGCGATGTTGAAGGCCTCGATGGTGATGCGGAAGGTGTCGGCCACAGAGGTGGGCGCCAGCACTGGGCGGATCACATCTCCGTGGGCAGAAAAGGCCGCAGCAAAGAGGTCGGACTGCTCGGTCTTGGTGGGCAGGCCCGTGGAGGGGCCGCCCCGCTGCACATCGATGATCACGAGGGGCAGCTCGGCGATGCTGGCCAGTCCCATCATCTCGGACTTGAGCGACAGGCCCGGGCCGCTGGTAGCGGTCATGGCCTTCTTGCCGGCAAAGGAGGCTCCCACGGCCGCACCGATGCCTGCGATCTCATCCTCAGCCTGCAACACGGCGCCGCCGTACTTCCAGACGTGGTCCGTGAAGAACTGCATGACTTCGGTCGAAGGCGTGATCGGGTAGCCGCCGAAGAACTGGCAGCCCGCGAAGATGGCCGCGGCCGCGCTCATGTCGTTGCCGTCCGTGATGAGTTTCACATTGCCCTTGGTGTCCGAAGCCACGACATTCATGCTGGCCTTGAGCGGGTGTTCCAGCGCGAAGGCGCGGCCTGCATCGAAGGCGCGCTGGTTGGCGTTCACCAGTTCCTCGCCCTTCTTGGCCAACTTCTTCCGGATGCCCTTCATCACGGCCACGGCGCCGATACCGAACCAGCCGGCGATAAGCCCCAGCACCACGGTGTTCTTGGCGCGCTCAGTGCCGGCGGTTTCCTTGGCCATCGCGGCGATGGGCACCGCGATCACCTGCAGGGGCGTGACCCCGACCAGCGGAATCTCGGTTTCCTTAATGTTCGTGGCAGCCTCATAGATCACCACGGTGGTGCCACTGACCGGCAGTTCCGCGCCGAACTTGAGGAAGTCCTCCCAGTTCAGGGCCACGGCCACATCCAGGTTGCCACCAGGGTTGAGGACGGGCGTGGTGCTGATTCGCACCCGACAGGAGGACTCGCCGCCACGGATCTGGGATCCGAAGCTCTTGGTCATGACGCCGTGGTAGCCCTCGGCCGCTGCGGCCTGGAGGAGCGAGTCGCCGGCGGAAACGATGCCGTCTCCCCCCGATCCGGCCATTCCGAAGACGAGATCCTTGCGCATGGGCACCTCCGGGAAGGGTTGTGATTGGGGATGGCCAGACATGCCTTATGTGGCCCGACACCCCGCACACGAGCAACGTGGTCGTGGCGTTCCTTCTACCCTAGCCCCGAAGGCCCTTGCTTTTCATCACACCTTCCCGGGGCTGGCCCCGCCAAGCGGGGTCAGCCCAGCTGCCCCAGGTCTTCCGGGGTCCCCAGGCTGAAGGCTGTGACGTCCAGTCCCAGCTCTTTGGCCTGGCGCTTCGCCAGCCCGGCCAGCACTTTCCCGGGTCCCAGTTCCAGAAAGATCGTGACCCCCTGGTTCAACAGCAGTTCCACGGTCGCCTGCCACCGCACGGCACCGGGGATCTGGCGGATCAGACCATCCCGCAGAGCGTCGGGGTCCGAGACGGAGGTAGCGTCGACGTTGTTCACCAGGGGGCAACTGGGCGGGCGGAAGGCCAGACCGCGCAGGATGGGCTCCATGTGCGCCTTGGCAGGTTCCATGAGCGGAGAGTGGAAGGGTGCGCTCACTGGCAGCCGCAAGGCCTTGCGCCCGCCCCGGGCCTTGGCAGCCTCCAGCGCCGCCTCCACCGCTTCTGCATGCCCGGCGATGACGATCTGGCCGGGCCCATTGAAGTTCGCCGGAACCACGATCTTCCCCGTCGAGGCGGCGGCCTCGGCACAGCTGGCTTCCACGTCCGCCAGGCTCATGCCCAACAGGGCGGCCATGGCGCCCACGCCCACGGGCACGGCCACCTGCATGGCGCGACCCCGCTCGCGGACCGTGCGGACCGCATCCTCGAAGCTGAGGGCTCCCAGAGCGACCAGGGCGCTGTATTCCCCCAGGGAGTGGCCGGCGGCAAAGTCGGGCTTCGGGAGGCGCTGGGCCCAGGCCTGGACCACCATGATGCTGTGAGTGAGGATGGCGGGCTGGGTGTGCTCCGTGAGTCTCAGAGTTTCCTCCGGCCCCCCGGCCATGAGCTTCGACAGGGAAAAGCCCAGCGCCGCATCGGCTTCCTGGAGCACGGCCCGAGCCGCAGGTTCGGCCTCGGCCAGCGCCACGCCCATGCCCACGGCCTGGGACCCCTGCCCCGGAAACAGCCACGCCACCTTGCCCATGAAGACCTCCAAAGATCATCTATTGAAAAAATTCACCACAAAGACAGGAAGACCACGAGGCAAACAGGTTGTTATTCGTGGTCTTCCTGTCTTCGTGGTTGATCTTTATATCTTTTTGTCTTTGCCTCAACCCTGGGGAAGGAGCAGGGCCACGCGCTCCTGGATGCGCTCGTGGAGGCGGTGTTCCACTGCCCGCAGGGCGGCGCGGATGGCATTGCGCACGGCCTTGGCGTCGCTGCGGCCGTGGCCGATGATGCTCACGCCCTTTACGCCCAGCAAGGGCGCACCGCCGTATTCGGTGTAATCGAGTTTCTGCTTGAACCGCTTCAAGGCAGGCCTGGCCAGCAGGCCCGCGAACTTGGTGAGCGGGCTCTCCATGAAACTGTCCCGCAGCCCGCCAAAGATGCCCTCGGCGAGAGCCTCGCTGGATTTCAGCACCACGTTGCCCACGAAGCCGTCACAGGCGATGACATCGAAGTTGCCGTTCCAGATGTCACGGCCCTCGGCATTGCCTTCGAAGCGGATGTCCAGCTGGCGAAGCATGGCGGAGGCTTCCTTGGTCACGTCAGTGCCCTTGCCATCCTCCTCGCCAACACTTAGGACCCCCACCCTGGGCCGCTCCACCCCGAGGACTTCTTCGGCGTAGACGGAACCCATCACGGCGAACTGGGCGATGTGCTCCGCCCGGGAGCCGACATTGGCGCCGACGTCGAGCAGCACCGTGGGAGTGCCCTTCATGCTGGGCAGGACGCTGGCCAGCGCCGGCCGGTCAACCCCGTCAAGTTTTCCGATGACGAGGCTGGAAGCCACCATTGCGGCCCCCGTGTGCCCCATGGACACCACGCCCTGGGCCTGTCCCTCGCGCACGAGCTGGGCGGCGACCCGGATGGAACTGTCCTTCTTCTCCTTGAGAATGCAGGTGGCCTTGTCCTCCATGACCACGGTATGGAAGGCATGCACCAGCTCGACCCGGGCCAAGAGTTCAGGCGTGAAACCCCGGCTGGCCAGCTGGGGACGAATAATGCCCTCGTTGCCGACCAGCAGCAGGCGGAGCCCCGGCCAGGCCTCGAGGGCCTCCCGGGCGCCCTGCAAGGTGGCCTGGGGTGCGAAATCGCCCCCCATGACATCCAGCGCGATGCGATGGCCGTCCACCGGTCGACCAGAGCTCATGGCATCACCCCATGGCGCCGCGCGAGGGTTGCCATGAGCTTTTAGACGGACTCGGCGACGCGGACGGCCAGCTTGCCGCGGTAGAAGCCGCAGCTGGGACACACGCGGTGGGGCAGCTTGGGAGTCTGGCAGTTCGGGCAGGTGCTGGCGCTCATGGCCTCCAGCGAATCGTGGGTGCG
>CAIQPH010000073.1 GCA_903873655.1 uncultured Holophagaceae bacterium
CCCTGGATTCGACCCTTCAAATCAGGGTTCGCGACACCACCACCCCCGAACACCTCAATGAATTCCTCGCATGCGAACAACTTGAGAACAAAAAAACCATTGTTTGCCTGGGACGACTGATTGCCTTGAAGCGACCGGATATTCTCGTGGCGGCTGTGGCCAAACTGGCCGCGAACGACCCAGATGTTCTAGGAATCTTCCTGGGCGATGGCCCTGAAAGGGCAGCCCTTGAGCATCAGGCGAAGGAACTGGGTGCCTTGGCCCAAATCCGGTTTGTGGGCGAGACCTATGATGAAAAGTTCATTTCAAAATACCTCATGACCTGCAAAGCAGTCCTTCTCCCCGCTGCAGCTGGTTTGGCCATCCAACATGCTGCGGTGTACGGGGCACCCCTGGTGCTGGGCGACCAGCCCGGCCACCACCTGCCTGAGCAGGAGATCGTCAAGCATGAGGAAACAGGACTCTGGTGCCCAGACAGCGATGTGGAGGCCTTTGCAAAGGCCCTTTCCAGGTTCATCTACGATGATGGATTTAGGAATAAGGTTTCAATCAACCTGAAGCAGGAGATCGACGAGAAGTATAACACAAGGAAGATGGCCCAAGGCTTCGTGGACGCCGTTCAGTATTGCCTGGCCTCGAAGGCATCCAATGCGCCAAGGACGGCTCGACAGGAATGATGGCTCAAGGAATCATGAATTACACTGATGCCTCTCCAAACTCGGACCGCACATCAGCTTGTGGGAAAAACGTTCCATCGCATCAGTCACATCACCCTTCCCAACAATTCGAGTCTTGAGGTGATGAGATGATGCAGCGCAGGGGTAACCAATGAAAATCGCGCTGGCGGTACCGCTTCGTAAGGGTGGAAGCTGGGGTTTCCTAAAATACCTAGTGGAAATCCTTGCCTGTTGGACCACCCCAGATTCCGGATTATCCGTAGATGTCATCCTTCCTGAAGGAATTCTTGATGAAGCTTCTTTCCAGGGGGCCGGCATCATAAAAACCAATCAAAGGGATTACAAGAATGGCTTCCGACAGATGGGTTCGATCATTAGTTCGGGTGGCTATGATGTCTGCCTCCTAACCTTGCCCAGGGTCGTCCCCATCGACGGAGTCCCGGTGGTAGCCATCGTGCAGAACGTCGAGCCCATTCAACGTGCGACCTACTCCATGCCCCTTCTCTGGAGGATGAGACTCTGGGCCCTTCGACGAGAACATATCAAGGCCTTGAGCAGGTCCACCCGGATCATCGCCATCAGCCGACACGTCAAAAACGTTCTGCTGCCCTTCCCCGAACTGATCAGCTCTAAAATCGATGTCATTTATCACGGATTTGACACGAAGGAACTCCAAGTTGCGACCCGTCCTGACACGGCCCCAGATGAGCGCTTCCTATTCTCTGCCGGCAGTCTCACGCCGTACCGGGGTTACGAGGATCTCGTGCGGGCTCTCGCCCACTTGAAGCTGCGTCAAATGACCACACCTCGACTGTTTCTCACGGGCTCGGTGCTGGATCAATCTTGGTACGCGAAGCGTCTTCGAAGGTTGATCTCAGATCTGGGCGTGAGTGGCCAGATCACCTGGGCAGGCATCCTCAATCGCCCCGAAATGAATTGGTCCTACCAGAATTGCGATCTCTATGTGCAGACCAGCCGGGCTGAGGCATGCCCCAACATCGTCCTGGAGGCCATGGGACATGGGTGTGAAATTATCAGTTGCAATAACCCCCCCATGCCCGAAATCCTGGGTGAGTGTGCCGATTACTACCCGACGACGAACCACATTCGATTGGCGGAGTGCATCCAGGCCCATCTCGACAACCAATCGGTTTCTGGAAAAAAGCTCCGCCCGTCCGCGCCCGAAAACCGGATCGAAGCATTCTCATGGAGAATCATAGCCTCTCAAACGCTTGATTTGTTGCGCACGGCCGCGGGCTCACGGTCATAAATTGCTCTGTAAGTCCAGATGGGTTGTATCGGGAGAATGCGCACCAGAGCGTGCTGCAGCCTCTCCAGATCCCCGAGGGACGACCCTTGGCATTTACATGTCGTTCGACTCGGTCCCACCGTTTTCCTGTCCGATCACCTTTTCGTAAATCGAAACTAGCCTCTCTCTCAAGTTTCCGGCCGGTCTCATGGATCGCATGGTTTGGCTCGCCCGTTCACCTAACCGGGCCGCGTGCTTGGGATCCGAGAACAAGGCGCAGAGATGGTCGGCAAGCATCTCCCACTCCTCGAACCGGTAAAGGAGGCCCTGCTCCTCGTGGGTGAGGTATTCCGGGATGCCGCCCACGTAGGAAGCGACGCAGGGCGTTCCAACGATCATCGCCTCAATGAGGGTGCTGCTGTGGTTCTCGATGCTCGAGGGGAGAACGAACGCGTTCGAGACGGCCATCCGCTCGGCCATTTGTCGCGAGTCCAGGGGCCCGAGGAACACCACGTGCGGCTCCAACCGATGCTCCCGGATGAGGGACTTGATGAGGTGGGTATACCCCGTCTCCCGGAGCCGCTCCAAGAACGGCTGGCCGAATGGGCTCCGCCCCCCAGGAATGTAGAGCTTTGCTTTAGGGAATCGCTTCACGACCAGGCTCAGGGCCTTCAGGAGCATATGCAGCCCCTTGATGGGGTAGTTGGCCGCGCCGGTCATGATGGAGCAGGGATCCATTCGGTCTGGGGACCAGCGGGCCTGGTAGAACTCCTCCTTGATGTTGAGGTCACAGAAGTGCATGACCGCCCCCGGGGCGAGCGCTAGGCAATGCGCGGCGCACCAGCGGTTCTCCACAATGACGTGGCCCGAGAGCCTCAGCATGTCGATTTCCAGCCTGGCCCTCCCCGCGTATTTGCGCTGGACTCGGGTGGTCCAGTCGCCTTTGAGAAGATCCCGGAAGCTAAGGCTCTGCCGGAGTTCCTTCCGGGTCAGGCCCGACAGGTAGTATCGGGCGATGGCGTCCAGGAGCCCCTGCATGTAAATCACGGAGGGGACCCCCTTCATGGCCCGGAGCGCCGCGTACCCTTGCGTGAACTCCGTCCCCCATATGTGGACGAGCTCCGGCTGGAACCGCGCCTTTACCTCCTCCCAATGCCGCAGGTTCACGGGATCATCATGCCGGTACTCGAACGGGTGCCCGCCCGGTAAGAGGCAGTAGGTAACTCCTCTCTCAGAGACGGTCCGGATCGACTTGACCCGTCCGACCGTCGCCACCGTGAGGTTGAACCGCTCATCACCGATGAACTCCGCGAGGGCTGAGAACAGCCAGGACCCGCTGGTGTACCCGCCACCGACCCCGGCCAGTTCCGCCAGCCGGCCGATGGGCGTGTTCGTGATCCAGAGGATGTTCACAATGCCTCTCGATACGCCGAACCGGCCGGTTCTCGCCGGAAGGAGACCGGATGGCCATGGGGGTCCCCCACCGGCTGGGTGAGCGCAAACAGAGCCGCCAGGGTGGTGCTCGCGTACCAGATGGGGTTCAGGATCCCGCTGAGAATGAAGACGACCCAGCCGATGACGAGGAGCTGCCGGTCGAACGGATCGGGGGTGTGGTTCATGGTGATCCTGAAGACGAGGACCATTGCCAGCACCCACGTCAAGGTCCCGAAAATTCCGAAGAGCACGAGCGAGTTCGAAAGCGAGCTGTGGCCGTGACCCCGCTGGCCCGTGACACCGGGGATGTAGCCCAGGAAGGGCTCGTCGGCGAAGGTGCCCATCTCATCCATGAACCAGGCGCCACGCATTGTATCGTCGCCCTTGGAGAGCCCCTTGTTCGAGACCCCCGAGGTGAGCCGCTCCACCTTCGACACGATGAACTTGGTCTGCTCCAGACTGTTCCCGAACGTATAGAGCGCGGGAAGCATGGTCATCGAGAGGACCACGACTGACAGGCGCAGCATTCGCGACGCGCCCTGCCCGGCCATGACCCAGATGATGATCATGCAGGAGACGCTCAGCACCACCATCGTGCTGGCCATGGTGAAGGTGGAGACCAGCACGGCTGCGATGGTCATGAGGATCAGCGGGAAAGCGAACCACTTCGCGGGGCCCTCCATCTTCCTCATGACGCCGAAGAGGGGAGCCAGGCAGATCCCGATCGTCGTATAGCCGCTGTACTCCGCGACGCCCAGGGGGGCCCACTTGGCCGTGTTCGCAATCTCCTGAGGGTTGCCCATGGTGAGCCGGGCGATGCCGGGATACTTGATGAGGATCGGCAGGCTCAAGGCGAAGCTCAGGCACCAGCCGAACAGCAGCCAGCATTTGAACCGGTGGATGACAGCGTCCCCCAGCTCTGCGAGCGCCGCCGTCCAGATGAGGATGACGAGGTTGATAATCGGACTGACGAAGAAGGTATGCCACAGTGCTTCCGGATCCTTTGTCACGAACAGGAACCGGATGGAGGCCTGGAGCAGGAAGACGGCGCTGAGGAGGTACACGGCCCGGTACCTCCAGAAGGCCCGGACAAAGGCATTCGGGGAACACTTCAGGATGGCGAAGAAAGCGATGGTTAGCGCGGGCAGCAGGGTCCGAAGGCCATGGCCCACCACGCCCACCTGAGGGGACACGAAGGTGAGGAGCCCCAACGTGGCCGAGGCGATGGCGAGGTTCTCCCAGGCGCCGATGGGCCGGGAGGTGGGGTGGGACGTGTGCGGATCGTTCATCGGGCTAGCTCGTACAGCCGTAACGGATGGGATCAAGGCGTCGGTCTGTGGCGTGGCCGTCGGCTAGAATGGCGGCCAGGTGCCTGCGGTCGAAGTCGGCGTGCAGGGAGGTAGGGATGCAGGGCGATCGGAGGGAGATTTCCGGAGGCGCGAACGACATCGCCTGGAGCCAGTTCCCCTCGCTCGCCTCGTCACCCCAGATGCTCAGCCGCCCGCTAGCCTCCTGCATCTGGTCCTTCAGCCACAGGTAGGGCTTCCCCCCGAGCCAGGCCGCCATCGTGCTGTAGGACGAGACGGAACACACCAGCAGGTCGCAGGCGGCGAGGCTCAGGAGATCGGCGGTGTCGTGGCCAGGGGTCGGGGCCTGCCACAGGCGCTCCGCAGGCCAACCGCGCGGCAGGAGTTCATCCCCAGGCAGGATGGCGTCCGAGAAGGCGCAAACCAGGGTCTCTGCCGGAAGCATCGGAAGAACGCTCGAGAGCACCTGCTGGTACCAGGCCATGGGGATGGAGAAGTTGAACTTTCCACGTAAGGGGCCGGTCATGGCGCTGAAGTCGCCCCGGCGCACATGGACGCCCACCTTGAAGGCGGCACCGGAGGTGGTCCGCTGGAAGGCAGCGAGGCGCTCCGGGGCGCCCTTGGCAGAGGCGAGAAGGGCCTTTACCCACGGCTTGGCAGGATCGATGAGGCAGAACCCGCCCCACATTCCCGAGTGGACGATGGCTCCCGCCGGCGCCAAGGCGGGGAAGGTGTGGCGATCGAGCAAATGCCGGCACAGGCTGCCGTAGTCCTCGATGCGGTGGTCGAGCCACTGCCGCCGCCCGATCTCCAACTTCGGAAGCAGCTTCAAGGCAACGTGCGGCGGCAGGGGGTCCAGGATCGAAGTACCGAAAAGGTTCCGGTACCCGCGTCCGTTCCATCCCCAGGCATGGGGCACCAACCGGCTCCCGGTCGCCAGCGCGCACAGGTGGGATTTCGCCGCGGGAATCAGCTCGTTCCCGAGGCCGGCCCCGCCTGGGGTCAGATTCCGACTGATGCTGAGCAGCCTCACGCCGGCCTCGCAGTGGGACGCTGCGGATGCGGCCCGAGGGGCGCCGGACCGGCGACGGGCGTGTGTCTCTGCAGTTCCATCGATGGATGCCTCAGGGGGGGGGTGGCAGGAAGTCTAGCAGGTGGAGATCTGGAGAGGCGCGGTGGCGCGGAATCAGTAGGGGGAGCCAGCAGGGCAACATCGTGCCGCAGAGCCAAGCTCCAGTCCCCGGAAATTTTCGCCAGTTCCGCCTTCCAGTCCACGGGGGCGGCGGCCCGCGGCCAGCCTGCCCTGCCGGCGGTCCATGCGGCGTTCGGAGCTGCTGACAATGTCGGTGACCTGGAGAATCTTCATCTCGGGGCCCGCAGCAGATCATAGAACCGTCCCCGGATCGCGCCCATGTCGTGATTGGCGGTCGCCACCTCCAAGGCCCGGCGGACCAGTCCCGCGCGATGCTCCCGGTCCGTGACGAGGCGCGCCAGGGCCTCCGCCAGCGCGGCATCGTCCGCCCGGTCCACGAGGTCGGCCCAGCCCTGCTCCCGCGCGTAGCGGGCCAGGCCCGTCTCGGGAGAGGAATAGACCACGGTGGGACGGCCGCTGAACATGAAAAGATGGGCCTTGGAGGAAACGCTCAGCCCGATGCCGCCGGAGGAGTCGTCGAAGCGCTCGGGCAGGAATAGGATGTCCGCCCCCCTCAACACGGCCGCCAGCCCCTCGTGGCTGGGACAGGGTTCGAAACCCACATGGGCCAGGGCTCCCTCCCGGGTCATCTCGGCGGGCAGACGGTTCGCAGGAAAGACCGTCGCCCGGGCCTTGATCCCGCTCCGGGCGAGGCGCGCGCAGGCCCGGTCCAAGTCGCGCAGGAGTGGAATCCGCGAGGCGTTGAAGCTGCCTGTGGCCACGATCCAGCACTCATCTCCGTCCGCGCGCCGATCGATCCCGGCGGCCTCGAACCGGGCGGGGCTGTCGCCATGCATGAGCACATGGAAAGGCTTGCCGTAGCGGCGCAGGTACTCCGCACCCATGTAGGGATTGAAGGCCAGGGGAACGCTGGCCCGGGTCGCCAGCGCGGAGGCGGCCGACGACACGGTCCGGTCTAGGAACCGCGAGAGCAGGGGCAGGCGGTGTTTGAAGATCCGATAAGCGAGGCTTGGCCAGTCGTCCGTGGGGTAGTAGACGAGGGGTTTCTGGAAGCGCTCGGCCAGGAGGACGGGTAGCTGCGCGAACGTGATGTTGTAGCCCTGCGCGAAGATCACGTCCGGATCGAAATCCGCCACCCAGGCGGCCATGGCCCGCGACACCTTCGGCAGGAATGCCAGCTCATAGAGTCCCGATGCGACGAAGTTGTGGTGAGCCCAGCCCATGAGCCCTTGCCGCCCCTGGGCCGTCCCGGAGGCGTCACCGCCATCCCCGGAGGTCTCGAGGCTTGCCTTCTTCATCCGATAGAAGAGGCGGCCCAGGTGGCGATCCGTGGGGCCAAGCTGGTAGGTCCGGCCGAAGTAGCCCGGGTCACCGTTGTCCCCGCTGCTCCATATCTGGGCCGTGCGCTGCCTCGGCCACTCCTCGAAGAGGTTCCGAAGGAGGAGGCCGTTGCTGTTGGCGTCCGCTGCGTTGACCCGGCCCATGGCCAGCACCAGGACTTTAGGGAACTCGGCTGGGTTCATGCGGCCTCGCGCCGGGTCAGGAGGAGGATCTCGCCGTAGGCCTCCAGGGTCCGGGCCAGCCGCCCGAAGAGGGAACCCAGGGCCACGGCCAGCATGCCGCCCAAGAGTGGCTTGAGGAGCCAGGCGCTGAGAGGGAAGACGACGAGGCCGAGGATCACGCCCCGGCCATAGAGCCAGGGCCGCCCCGTGGCGAACAGAGTGTTGAAGGGCAGCGAAGCGGCCTCGAGGACCGAGAACCAGAGGCAGGCGCGCATGAGCGGGATGCCGGCCACGTACTTCGGGATCGCCAGCGGGACCAGGAGGCCCAGGAGGTACGAACAGATCAGGACGATGGCCACCATGACCCCCGTAAGGCCCACGGTGAGCAGGGCAGACCGCGCGTTTGCGCTGCGGACGCTCCCCTCCCGCGCGTAGGCCTCGATCACCCGGGGGGTCAGGACCTGGTAGACCGAGTGTGGAAGGACGATCATGCCGTCCCGCATGACGGCGGACACGGCGAAGAGGCCCAGGCCCGTCAGCCCGCCCAGGGAGAGCATCAGCGCGCTCTCGGTGGCGGCCCAGACGGACGTGTAGAGGCTCCCCCAGAAGCTGAAGGGGAGGCCGACGCGGACCACCTCGCCGAGCTCGCGCCAATCCAGCCTGTGCCGGACCTTGAGGGGGCGGTTACGGTGGTAGAGCGCTACGCCGGTGAGGGCCGGGACGGCGGCCCTCAGGCAGAGGCCGAAGAAGCCGAAGAGCGGGATGAGGAACACCAGGGCGAAGTTGATCAGGGCCTGCACCAGCTGGATCCGAGCCAGAGACACGAACTGGTGGATGGTGCGGTAGGTGGCGCCGAGGTAACCGCCATAGAACACACTCCAGCAGCAGACCAGCTGGGAGAGCCAGCCCGCCACGCCGTAGGTGTCCCCGCGGGCCAGCGCCAGGAGGGCGCAGACGAGGAAGGCCGCCGAGACCAGGCCCGAGACCAGCGCGTTCCAGGCACCGGCAGCGGAGGCGACCGAAGCCACCTTCTCCGGCATCTCCTTCCCCGTGTAGTAGGGGATCTGGCGCCAGAGCCCGTCGAAGGTGCCCAGGTGGAGGAAGGTGAGGTACATGAGGGGGATCGTGTAGACGCGGAACCGGCCCGTGACCTCGGGGCCGAGATACCGGGCCACCAAGAGCCCTCCGATCGCTCCCAAGAACGATGTGGTGATGTTGCCACCGAAGAGTGCGGCCACCGACCTGAGGATATGCCGGTTGTTGGCAAGTCTAGTTCTCTGTTGACTCAAGAAGGTCCTAACACCCATGGAGTGTCCGGTGAGTGAGCCTTCCGGGTGGACGTCCAACACACTCAGACCTGTAGCGCATGTGTATCCGGCCTCTCTGGATCAAAAGGCTCACTGGCCCAGAAAAGTGTCACGAGATCTGTGCTCCCGGTATTGGTGATGCTGTGGGTGTACCCCGGCGGGATGTCCACCACTTGCGGTTCTCCCCCGGACACCGGATATTCGATGACCTCCGTTCCCGAGATCTGCCGGAACCGGACGACGGCTTCTCCGCTTACCACTAGGAACTTCTCCGTCTTGGTGTGGTGCCAGTGGTTACCGCGGGCGATGCCGGGCCGGGTCACGGACACGAAGACTTGCCCGATGGCAGGGCTACGCAAGACCTCAGCCAGCCATCCTCGCGGATCCCGCTTGGTGTCCAACGCATAGGCAAACTGTCTCTCCGGGAGATAGCTCAGGTACATCGAATACAGCAGCCGGGTGAGCTCGTCCTCGACATTGGGCACCTCACGCGTCAAGCGAGTCTTGGGGAACCGGCTGATCCGATCCGCCAAATCTCCCAGCGTGATTTTGAAGACTCTGACCACAGTCGGATCACCATCAGGCCCCCGGTGGGGAGTTCCTCGGAAGGCCGCGATGAACTCGGTGACGACGTCGTCGACATGCACCAGGCTTAGTTCACGGGCCGGATCATGGATCTCCAGGGGCAAACCGCGGGCCGTGTTGTGGCAGAATGTCGCCACTGCGGAGTTGTAGTTGGGACGGGACCACTTCCCGAATACGTTGGGCAGGCGGAAGACATATACCGATGCACCGATCTCATTTCGGTAGGCCCGGACAAGGTCTTCGGCGTTTTTCTTGCTCGCCCCATACGGATTGTCGAGGGCCGCCTGGGTAGAAGAACTGATCAGTAGAGGAACAGCGCGTCCTGTGGATCGCAGCAGATCCAGGATCCGCTGAGTGAGTCCGACATTGCCTTGAGTGAACTCATTCGGGTCCTGGGGTCGATTGATCCCGGCAAGGTGAAATACGAAATCCGCCTGGGCCAACCGTTCTGAAAGGGATCCGGGATCATCGTCTACATCAAACGTGATGATCCTGATGTCGCTGAGATTGGACAGGGTGGCAATCAGGTTGCGGCCGATGAAGCCCTTGGAACCTGTTACAACAACTGTCTCCATGTCCTGCTCCTTGCCGATGTGGGGTGGATCCAAGGGTCCTTTCAGGCCGAGCCCCTGTTCCGTGAATCGATGCTGGACCGGATGCGGTGATCGTCAGGTGCCGACCGGATCCGGACCCGTGGCATTGATTGGATCCTACCGTTGCTGTGACGTCAATCCGCCGTGTTGAACGAAGCCGCTACGCGGAGGGGGACGGTCGTATCGGCAGGCCGGTCGATAAAGACGGCTAGCGCGGAAGGGTGAAAGCAGGCTCCTAGGACATCGCGGTGTAGTCGCACCGCCCATGACCAAGGAGGTACTGCATGAAGGCAGTCAGTCTATCTTTGTCCCGGTTGGAGGGCGATCTGCAAATGGCAGCTCGCGCGAAAGGGACCATCCAGCAATACCTTGCGTCGATCCGACGCTTCGAGGAGTTCCTCGGTTCGGAGGTGGGGGAGGCGAATCAGGAGGCCATCCGGCA
>CAIQPH010000074.1 GCA_903873655.1 uncultured Holophagaceae bacterium
AGCACCCCCTGTGGAAGTGGATCGCCCCATCACCCCCCTTGCGCTCTGCGTTGAGGATGCGGCTGAGGCAATGTCGCTCGGCAGGACGATGGTCTACCAACTGATGAGCGAGGGCCGCCTAAAGTTCATCAAGGTCGGGTCAAGAACGCTGATCAGCGTTCGAGCAATCGAAGAGTTCCTGGGTGCAGCCTAGCTGGCCGCCGTAGCGGCCTTGGGCTTGCCTTTATGGGCCGCCTCACCTTCCTAGGAGGACCGGGGCAAGAGTTGGGCTGCTTTGGGTCTCCTGGCCTCGTCCTCGGTAGGACACCCTAGGACCAGGATCGGCTCACCAGCAGCGCCATCCGGCTCATCGCACCACGAATTCAGAGCAGATTTCCCAGGATGCTGAGCGCTCGTTTGGATACGAGTTGACCAGGAGCGCATCCAGACGCTCCAGGTGCTCCGCAGGCTTACACGGTCCGGTCCCTCGGTGCTAGGGGGCATTGCCCAGCTTCACAGGATCTGTGAAATCCACCTTCATCACAGTCCGGCACTGTTGCTGGTCATCAATGCCCGGCCCAATGCATCACGAAGCTGCTGGTGGCTAAATGGCTTGCTCAAGAATGCCTGCGGCCGATCAGGGTGCGTGTCCGCCAGAACCTGGGCCTGGTCGTAACCGCTGGCCAGTATCACAGGCAGGCGGGGACTGAGCTGGCGCAACGCCGTCAGCAACCCCCAGCCATCGAGGCGTGGCATGGTCAAGTCGGTGAGCACGCAGCGGATTTCAGACTGATGCTGGCGGTACAGCTCCAGAGCCTCGACACCATCCTTCGCCGTGAGCAGGGTGAACCCTAGTATTTGAAGCATGGCACCGGTCGCCGTGAGCAGCATATCGTCATCATCCACCAGCAGGAGGGTGCCTCCGCCTGTAAACTCTGGGGCTACAACCGCCGGTTCCGGAAGGCTGGGCAACGCTTCTGTTGATACCGGGAGATAGACCCGGAAGACGCTGCCCTGACCTTGCTGGCTGGACACCGTGAGGGCTCCGCCATGCGCCTGCACCAGGCCCAGCACTACGGGCAGGCCCAGGCCGCGACCCGTGAACTTCGTGGAGAAGAAGGGGTCGAACAGCTTTTCAATATCCACACTCGCAATCCCTGCGCCGGTGTCTGCAATCTCCAGGCAGGCGTAGTCAGGCCCCTGCGGTCGCCAACCTATCGGGAAGCGATGGTCTGTGGGGAGTTCGACCGCTGGGCAGTTGCTGAGGCTCAGGCGGACGCCCCCCCCAGCAGTGCCGATTGACTCCCCGGCATTGGTCACCAGGTTAGTCATTACCTGTTGGAGCTGCCCTGCGTTGGCTTTGATGATTGGTCCAGGCCTTGGGCAAGCCCCCTCCAGCCTGACCCCACCCGGAAGGGCCTGCTGGAGCAGCGGCAAGCTGGCCGTGCAAAGCTCGCCGAGCAACAGTGGCTCCCGCCCTCCAGGGCTGTCGCCTAGGTAGACGAGCAACTGTCTGCTTACCGCAGCTGCCTTTTCACAGGCCAGCCTGGCGAGAGCCAGGTGTTTGGTTGGGTCTCCCCCCTTTGGGAGGGCGATCAGCAGGTCCAGATTGGCCATTACGGCATGCAACTTGTTGTTGAAATGGTGGGCAATGGACGCCGCCATGAGGCTCATGCTTTTGGCCTTCTGCAACTGGTAGTTATGTTCCTGCAATGTGGCCAGAGCTGCCTCTGCCGCTTTACGCCCCGTGATGTCGGAATAGACGATCAGCACGCCCAGGTCCGGGTCGTCAATGGGGGTGGCGGTTACATCGAGCCAGGAGGTTTGCCCGTCGGGCCGATGGACCCCCATCTCCACGTTTTGAACGATCCGGGACTCCTTCAGCGCTCGCACGCTGGCGTAATCCTCGGACGGCATGAGGCTACCGTCTGGCCGGATGATGTCCCAGTAGGGGCCCTGAAAGTCCCGCCGCAGGAGGTCGTCGGAGGGGATACCCAGCAGGGCCTCGCTGGCTGGATTGGTCATCAAAATTTGGCCAGAGGTATTGGTCAGCGTCGCCCCCACGGGCAGCACCTCGAATAGGGTGCGGAACCGGGCTTCGCTGTTCCGCAGGGCTGCTTCTGCCTGCTTACGGGATGAGATGTCGGCGTGGGTACCGAACATCATGAGGGGCTGGCCGTCCCCGGTGCGGCTGAGGAGGCGGCCCCGGTCATGCACCCAGACCCAGTGGCCGTCCTTGTGCTTCATGCGGCAATCGCAGTCGTAGTAAGGGAGTTCGCCTGCGAAGTGCCGCAATAGCAGGTCGCCAGACACCTTCAGGTCGTCAGGGTGGCACAGGGCCTCCCATGTCTTAATGCTGATCGGCGCGAGGTCGGCGAGGGTGTAACCCAGGAACTCCGCCCAGGTCTCGTTGAGGACGACAGCGCCGGTAGCGACATTCCATTCCCAGGTGCCGACGTGGGTACCTTCGAGGATGCCCTCCATGCGCCGGTTGGCCTGCTGCGCGGCCTCCTCAGACTGCTCGCGCTCGGTGATAAGAGTTGCGGTGACCATTCCAGAAGATGCCAGCGTGGCGAGGAAAAGCTGCAAGGCGAGGGCCTGCTCCCGGACCGACAATCCAGCCACGCTTATTTCGCTGAGGCCATTCATGGTGTTCCACGCCGCAATGACGGCTACAAAGAAGGTTCCCAAGGTGGCCAGGGGCAGTCCAAACCTGAAGGCACCAAACAGAACGGCGGGAATGGTCAGGTATAGGAGCGAAAAGTTGCGGTGCCATGGAACATAAAAGATAGCGAGAGAACCCAAGATGATGACCACGAGGTAGATCGCTTCCTCTGCCCGTTGCCTTGACCATTGCATCTGCCATGGCCGCCGGATCATGCCCCGCCAGGAGAAAATCAGTGGGGCTATCAGGAAAACCCCCAGCACATCGCCACTCCACCAGAGCAACCACGTGCTCCCGTAGGAACCAACCCTGAGGAGATACGAAACCACACCCGCCCCTAATGTGGCACCAAGCGCTGCGCTGAGCATGGTCAAGCCGAGGAGTCCAATCAACTCTCGCGTGGTTCTCAGGGTGGGCTGCTTGGCGACGAATCGTTGAACCAGCAAGGCTCCGATGACGGCGTCAAGTGCGTTGGCTGAAAAAAAGAGGAGGCTTATCTGTAGTGCCTGCCCGTTGTATAGATCAAACCCCGTGTTCGCCAGCAAACCGGCCAGCACGAAAATCGGCCAGTGGTTTCGTTCATGAATTAGAAGCGTGGCAACGAACAGGCCGCTGGGTAGCCAAAATGAAATGAAAGGCCCTGGTTTCAACGAGAGCGCAATTCCTATCGTGGCACAGACAAAATAAGCCACACCGAACACCACCGCACGCACCCATAGCGGAGGGTGGAGTGCAGATGTGTGTGAGTTGGATAGGGCGTGGTCCATGTCCAAAGGCTTTCTAGGATGTTCCAGTCGTGTGGGTTCCTTCGCCGATGTCGCAATGGTGGGCAATAAACCATCAAAATTCCGACAAGAATAGACCTGATCATTTCCAAATCACAACGAATCTTTTTATACGTAAAACAGCTTATTTGCTCAGCGCTTAAAAAGCCTTTTTTAACCACCGGTGATTGAAGGGATAGGTCGCGGCTCGCCCCCGCATGGGCCGGTGCCCATCTGCGCAAATCTGCGTCATCTGTGGTTCCACGCTGGGTCTTAAAGGGATCGGGCGACGCGTGGCTTATTTCGCGACGGGGTGGATCCGGGCCCGAAAGCCGTCCACGGCGCCGGTCTCCGGCAGGTTCGCGGGGTTGGCCGCGGGGGAGTTCAGCAGGTAGAGGTCCAGGACATCGCCGGCCTCGAGGCGGAGCAGGCAGCGCCACTGGGCCCGGCTGCCCCCAGGCTCCCCGAAGGCCTCAAGCCCCAGCACCGCGACGCCGGCGGGCCCCCGCTGGAGGAGCACCGCCCGCACGCCCCGGGGACCCGTCACGGTCACCAGGGTGGTGCCATCCGGCCGCGACTCCAGCGTCCAGTGGGGCTGGTTTACTGCGGAGCCCGCCTCCGCCAGGTCACGCTTGGCCTTGGCAGGGGGCGGCGCGGACGCGGCCGTTGCCCGAGCGCCGCCGATCACACCGCCCACCACGCCCCCGATCACACCTCCGGGCACACCGCCGGGGGCAACTCGCGAGCGGTCCTGGGCCGCTTCGGCCTTGGGCGGCGCATCGGCCTGCTTGCTGGCCAGCGCCGCAGGCAGGGCCACCGCGGCCGGCCGGGGGGCCTCGGCCCGCGGGGTCTCCTGCGCCTGGGTCATCGCCTGGACGTTCCGGCGCACCACCTCCTCGGGGCTGGGCGCCAGGACGGCCTTGGGTCGGGCTGGTGTCGGGGCCGGGAGAGCCTTCGGGGCCACGGGGGCGGGGACTTCCACCGGCTTCGGCGCGGCCTTGGGCGCCTCCTGCAGGGCCGGGACGCGGCCCGCCTCGGGGCTGCGCAGGTAGACGAGCCCGGCGGTGGTGCCCACGAGCAGGCTGGCCGCGGCGGCGAGCAGGCCCGGGCGGCGCCAGAGGGGCACGACCTTGGGCGCGATGGGAGCCAGGGCCGCCAGCAACTGGGCCCGGGCCGCGGGGTCCGCCAGCAGCTCGCGCAGGCCCTCCTGATCGGCCAGGGCGTCGAAGAGCTCCTGGTGCTCCAGGGCCGCCGCGAAGAGCAGGCTCCGCTCGGCCTCGGTGAGCGTCCCCGTGGCGTGGCCCCCCAGCAGCTGCTCGGCTTCGGCGCGGTTCATGGCGACCCCCTTCCGGCAGGAGCATCCCAGCTGCCGCCCAGCGCCTCGAGCAGCTGCTTGCGGCAGCGGTGGTCCCAGGTGTAGACGGTGTTGAGGCTGGCGGCGCCCAGGAGCTGCTGGATCTCCGCGAAGGTGCGCCCCTGCAGCTTGAGGCGGAACAGCTCCCGGCAGCGCTCGCCCATGCGCGCGATGCCGCCCAGCAGCCGCGCCAGCAGTTCTTTGCGCTCCAGCACCGCAGCCGGGTCCGGCGCGTCCGAGGCCGGCGGGAACATGTCCACGTCCACGGCGTCGTAGTCG
>CAIQPH010000075.1 GCA_903873655.1 uncultured Holophagaceae bacterium
ATGGGGTTGGAGCTGCTGCCGATGATGCCCACGATGCGGCTGCTGACGGTGACGAAGAAAAAGCCGAAGGTCACCATGAGGAGGCCCAGCACCACCTTGCCCATGCCGCTGCCGGGAATGAAGGGCAGCAGGGCCACGACGACCACCAGGCCGATGGAGCCGGCCACCACGACCCAGAGCGGCAGGTCGTTCTCCGTGCGCTTCACGACCTCGGTCCCGTCCCCGCCCAGGGATTTCATGGCGCCCTGGAAGGCCGAGATGATCGTGGGGATGGTCTTGATCAGGGTGATGAACCCGCCAGCGGCCACCATGCCTGCGCCGATCTGGCGCACGTAGGCGAAGTAGATGGCACGATTCAGTTCAGCGAACTGGTGCGAGCCCACGTCCCAGCCGTAGGCTCCGTTCTTGGCGCTGTTCGCCAGGTACCCCAGCTTTACCAGCTGGGTCGCGATGACGTCCTGGGGCACCAGGGTGGCCAGCAGGGGAATGAGGGCCAGCCAGGCCATCACGCCGCCGGCCACGAGCAGGCCACTGGAGCGGAGGCCTAGGATGTAGCCCACGCCCATGTACTCGGGCGGGATGTTGCCGTTCACCGTGGCCGCCGGGAAAATCTTGCTGCGCATGTTGGAGACCCAGGTTGGTGTCTCGGCGACCACCTTGAGTACCAACTGGCCTACGGCGTAGAGCAGTCCTGTCCCCAGTCCCAGGTAAGCCGTCTTCGCCAGGTTGCCGCCCTTTTCGCCGGCGATGAGGACGGAGGCGCAAGCCGTGCCCTCCGGGTAGGGAAGCTCCTTGGCCTCCTTGACGATGAGGGCCCGGCGCAGGGGGATCATCATCAGGATGCCCAGCACGCCGCCGATCAGGGCCAGGGTGAAGATCGTCCAGTAGTTGAAGTAGCCCGGGCCGCCGGAGCCGGAGGACAGGAAGAGGAACCCCGGCAGGGTGAAGACCACGCCGGCGGCGATGCTCTCGCCGGCGCTGCCGATGGTCTGGACGATGTTGTTCTCCAGAATCGTGCTGCCCCCGAACCGCTTGAGCAAACTGATGGCCACCACCGCGATGGGGATGGAGGCACTTACCGTCAGCCCTGCTCGCAGGGCCAGATAGACGGTGGACGCGCCGAACAGGATCCCGAAGAACGCGCCGAACAGGACCGCCTTGGGCGTGAACTCGGCAACCACGGCTTCGTTCGGAATGAAGGGTTTGAACTGATCCTGATCCGACATGGAAAGCTCCGGTGCAGATGAAATGAGGTGATTCGATTCCTTGAATGGGATGGCGAAACACAAGCTGTCCCTAGCGCAGGGACCCGCCGCCGACCAGTGTGCCCGAAGACATTTGAGATAGGCTGGAAGATATGACAAGGGCAAACCAGATCACCAGCCCCGAAGTCCAGGGAGCAGGCCTCATTCGGCGAGCAGGAATTCTTGCGGCCGCAGGTCTGCTGGCCCTCCTCTTGTCATGTCAATCGGCACCTCCAGTCGCCGTTCCGCTGCCTGCCACTGCGCAGGTTCCCCAGGGGCCCCAGCCCAAACCCAGGATCGCCCTCGTCCTGGGTGGGGGGGCGGCCCGGGGCTTCGCCCACGTGGGTGTCATCCGCGCCCTGGAGCAGGAGAAGATCCCCATCGACCTGATCGTGGGCACCAGCGTCGGCAGCCTCATCGGCGCCATCTACGCCGCCGATGTCAGCAGCTTCGATCTTGAGTGGACCGCCTTCCAGCTCGAGAAGGACGATCTCTTTGATTTCGGTGTCATGAACGCCATCACGGGCATGGGCTTCGCCAAGGGCGACAAGCTGGAAGCCTGGGTGAAGGGCCATATCAAGACCACGAACATCGAGAACTTGAAGCTCCCCTTCGCCGCCGTGGCGACCGATCTCAACTGGGGCAGCAAAGTGGTGCTCGACAGCGGCTCCGTAGCCCGCGCCATCCGAGCGAGCGCCGCCATCCCGGGGGTATTCCAGCCGGTGCAGCACCAGGGGAAGATCCTGGTCGATGGCGGCGTGGTGGACAACATCCCCATCTCGGTAGCCAAGGCCAAGGGCGCCGATATCGTGATCGCCGTGGACATTAGCGCGAACGTCGGGAATGCCAACATCACCAACCTGGTGGGCGTCACCCTGCAGGCCACGAACATCATGTTCGCCCTCAACGTCGAACACGCCAAGAAGGACGCGGACGTTCTCATCGCGCCCACCGGCATCGGCGATGTCGGGATGCTCGACTTCACGCAGAAAAAACGCTGCATGCAGGCCGGCATAGAGGCCACGCAGAAGGCCATGCCAACCATCCATAAAGTCATCGCGGCCTGGGTCGGGGCCCACTCGAAACCTGCCCCGGCCAGCCCCTGATTCCACCGCTCTGATGCCCCTCCTCGCCAGCAAGGCCAACCCGCGCTTCCAGGCGCTGCAGGACCGGTTGAAAGCCGGTGGCCAACGGCGCGAAGCCACGCTGCTCCTCGGGGCCAAACTCATCGAAGCCTGGATGGAAGCACGACAGACCCCCGCCGGGAAGCGCCTGCGTCCGGCCCTGTGGCTGCGCCTCGAACAAACGGATCCCCATCCGCTGGAAGCCTCCCTGGGCCTGAAGACCCAGGTGCTCGGCCAGGCGCTCATGCGGGAACTGACCGATACGGGCAGCCCCCCGGAACATGCGCTGCTGATGGAACTGGAGCCTGAACTTGCAGGACCGCTGGCCCCCCGCGTCATCGGTGCCTGGGGCATCCAGGATCCGGGCAACCTGGGGGCCATCCTCCGGAGCGCCGCGGCCTTCGGTTTCCAGGAGGCCCTGCTGGGGCCCGGCTGCGCCGATCCCTTTCACCCCAAGGCCCTGAGGGGCAGCATGGGCGCCGCCTTCCTCCTGCCGCTGAGACGGGTGGATACCCTGCAGCCTGATCCAGGCCACTGGTATGCCCTGGACGGCAGTCCCGGCGCGGTACCCCTGGCGGAAGCCGACCTGTCCGAGCCCCTCCGCCTCTGGGTCGGCAACGAAGGCCGTGGCTGGCAGGGCGTGGACCTGCCCAAAGACATCCTGCGCCTGGCCATCCCCACCCAGGGCGTCGAAAGCCTGAATGCTGCTGTGGCCGCCGGCATCGCCTGCTACGAAGTGGCCAGGAGGCTCTCGCCATGAAGAACGGCTGGCTCCTCCACCCCCTCAGCGCTCTGGTCCTGGCCGGGATCTTTCTACTGGCCTTCCGCTTCCCTGGCGCCCTGGGCGGCTGCCTGGAACCGGCCATGGCTCTGCTCTTCCCCTTGCTGCTGCTGGACACGCTCTTCAAGGGGAGGCACGCGTTCTGGACCTGGATCAGCCTGTTCGCGGGGCTCGTCCTCCTCTACCTGTGGGTGCCCCAGACCCTTTCCAGCATGGGCGGACTGCCCTATGGAGTGGCCCTGCTGGGAATGCTCCTGCTGAGCCTGTGGGAGGCCACGGGGCTGTGGCTGGTGGCCGTGGGATCCCGGTGGGCCTTTCGCCGTTCTGGAGCCCTGGCCGCCGCCTGCGCCGCGGCGGCCATCCTTCTCGCCTGGGAGACCTGGGGCTTCCACGTCTACCCGTGGACCTGGAGCGCGGCCTTCGGTTCCCTCCCGTGGACCGCCCGTTCCGCAGCGTTCCTGGGCACCTCGGGCCTATCGGCCCTGGTCTGGGGTGCGGGCGCCTGGACGGCGGCCACCTTGGCCGGTGGCGGTTCTCCCCGCCGAGCCCTGGCGGGTCCCGGCCTGGTGATCGGGTTCTTCCTCCTGGCCGGGGGAGTCTGGTATCTGCTCCCGCGTGACCCCTTACGGATCCTGGATGTGGCCATGATCCAGCCCAACTTCCCGGCGGGCCAGCGATTCTCGGGCATGGAGCCAGAGATGTGGCGACGCAGCGATGCGCTCCTGAAATCCAAGGGTTGGCCGCGCTCCGGGCGCACCACCCTGCTGCTGTGGCCCGAGAGTTCCGTACTCGGCCGGGATGACCGCCAGCCCAGCGTGCGCCTCTCAGGAGAAGCCTCATCCCGGGGCGTGGCCTGGCTCTTCGGCACCGAGGGCGGACTCTACAACCTGGTGCGTGGCGAGGCGGAAGGCCGTGCTGCCTTCGTGTTCGCCAAGGTGGAGCCCATGCCCTTCGGGGAGCGCATGCCTGGACCCGAAGCCTTCCGGAAGTGGCTGGACCGGCAGCTGGGGTTCGTCTCCCAGGAGGCGGGTGAACTCGCCCAGGGATGCGCCTTCGTCGTGCCGACGGCGACTGGTGAGGTGCGCGTCCATCCCCTCATCTGCAGCGAGGCCCTGATGCCGGAACGGACCCGCCGCGGCCTGGCGCAGGGCGAGGCCAATTTGCTCACCAACCACACCAACGACGGCTGGTTTGATCGCAGCATCGCGACGGACCTGCACGCGGCCCAGATCCGGCTGCGGGCCACGGAGCTGGGGGTGCCACTGCTCCGGGCCACCCTCACCGGAAAGTCAGGAATCTTCCGCGAGGACGGTCGCTTCCAGCTCTGGGGCGAGGCGCTCTCCGAGGGCGCCTATGCCGTCGAGCTCCAGTGGCGCCCGATCCGCACGCCGGCGCGATCGGGCTGGCTCATTCCAGGTCTGGTAGTGGCGCTGCTGGCCGGATGCGCCCTGCTAGCATGGAAGCCCCTCCCCGGGAAACCCTGATGAATCCTGATTCCCCCCCAGGCAAGCCCGCTGCGATCGCCCAACTGCCCCTCATCCTGGCCAGCGGCAGTCCCCGGCGACGCCACTGGCTGGAGGCCATGCGCATCCCCTTCGAGCTGCAGATTCCCCAGGTGGATGAATCGCCCTTTCTGGACGAAGAACCTGGCGATCTGGTCCTGCGCCTGGCCGAGCTCAAGGCCGAAGTCGTCTCCTCGCGCAACCCCGACCGCTGGGTCATGGCTGCTGATACCACCGTGGCCGTCGACCACCACACCCTGAACAAGCCCAAGAATGTGGAAGACGCGGTGCGGATGCTCACCCTGATCCAGGGCCGGGCCCACCAGGTTCACACCGGCTTCTGCCTGCAGAGGAACGACTCCGTCCACAGCTTCGTGGACACGGCCCAGGTCATCTTCCGCCCACTGACGGAGGCGCAGATCCGGTGGTACGTGGGCACCCGCGAGCCCATGGACAAGGCCGGGGCCTACGCCATCCAGGGCATCGGAGCCCTCTTCATCGAGTCGGTCCAGGGCAGCTTCGCCACAGTGATGGGCCTCCCGGTCGAACGGATGGGTGCCCTCTTCAGCCAACTCGGCCTGCTAAAACCCTGGATGGGATTCCCCGCAGACGCTTGAATTCCCCTAACCATTCAGAGCCCCAGCCGGAAGAAATCCGCTTGTCAAAGCAGATCAAAATAGATCACCCAAAAATCCTCTTCGATGCATGGAAGTGCCTAATAAAAAATAGGTAAACATTCTCTGGGCCTTGCTCTATGCTTGTGACTTGCGGCACAACCTGACGAGCTGTCGCCCCAGGGTCTTCTGGACTTGGGCTGGAGTTAGGTCTAAAGAATTATTAGACATAGCACCTTCGAACACCCTTTTTCTTGGTCCCTGAAGGCCTTCCGGAATCCTCGGTGGGTCAGCGCTTACAAAGGGGTTGTGCATGCACCGATTCGACCGAGCCTTCCGCTTCGTCCTGCCGGTTGCGGCTGTGGCGGTTCTTGCCACCATCCTGACCGTGGGCTGGTTCACCCAGCCCGACCGCTTCGCCAAGGGCTATGCCCCCGAACAGCCCATCCCCTTTTCCCATGAACTGCACGCCGGGACGCTCCGCATGCAGTGCCAGTACTGCCACTCGGGGGTCGACCGCTCCCGGCATGCAGGCATCCCGAGCGTGGACCTCTGCATGGGTTGCCACAAGGTGACCCGGACCGACCGGCCAGCCATCCAGAAGCTGACCCAGGTCGCCAACTCGGGCGAGCCCCTGCCCTGGCAGCGGGTCCACACCCTGCCCGATCATGTCTTCTTCGACCATCGGCCCCACGTGAACGCGGGCATCGCCTGCCAGAGTTGCCACGGCGAAGTGCAAACCATGAAGGTGCTCACCCGCGAAATGGGCCTGCGCATGGGCAGTTGCCTGGGCTGCCATCGGGATCCCCACGCGGCCCTCCCGCCTGGTTCCAAGATCACCAAGGGCGCCGAGCACTGCGCCGCCTGTCATCGCTAGGAGGACCTGACGATGGCTGATACCAATCGCAAACCGAGGCTCGATCGCCTGGGTTCATTGCTGGTCGCTCCTTTCCTACTCGGGCGGCAAGCCCTGAGCCTCGAGTGGGTCCACACCCAGGACAGCCCGCCCGAGCCTCAGGCCAAAGCACCCGCACGCCTCACCGTCACGCCCCCCGAACACGCCATCAAGCGCCGTGGATGACCCGATGAAGACACAACTCCCCGAACAAGGCCCTCTCGAGATTCCGCGGTTCTGGCGGACCCTGGAGGAACGCATCGAGACTCCGGAGGCCCAGCGGGCGGCCCAGGATGAGTTTCTGCCTGGCGCCGTTCCAGCCTACGATGACGTCCATGGCCTGCCGCCCCAGGACGGTTTCTCCCGCCGGGATTTCTTTGGGCTGGTCGGCGCCGCGGCGGCCCTTGCCGCCACCGTAGCCTGCGACCGCAAAGGACAGGGCACCATCGTGCCCTACACCAAGCGGCCCGTGGAGGTTGTGCCAGGCGTGGCCAACTTCTACGCCAGCTCCTACCAGGAAGGCCGCCGCGTCTACCCGGTGCTGGTCAAGACCCGGGAGGGCCGGCCCATCCACATCATGGGCAACGACGAACATCCAGGCGTGAAAGGCAAGACCAGCCCTCGCGCCATGGCCGACGTGCTCCGCCTCTACGATCCCGACCGCCTCCGCGCACCCCTATCCGAGGGCCGGACCCTGGGATGGACGGAGGCCGAAAGTCAACTCCGCAGTGCCCTGGTGAACGCCAAGGGTGCGGGCAGACCCGTGCTGCTGCTCTCAGGTGCTCTGGTGTCCCCAACCCGCAAGGCCCTGCTGGCGGACCTGAAAAAGGCCCTGCCAACCCTGGAGCATCTCGCAATCGAACCGGCTTCCGGCGACGCCGCAGAGGTCGCCGCTCAGGCCAGCTACGGCCAGGCCGTGACCCTCCAGCCCCGACTGGCCAAGGCCGATCTCATCCTCTCTCTGGGAGCGGATTTCCTGAATGGCGAGGACCCGGAAGCGCTCGCTGCCTGGGGCGCCAAGCGGCGCCTGAAGAGCGCCCAGGAGTCCCTCAACCGCCTCTGGGTGTTTGAAGGTCCCATGACGCTCACGGGCACCAATGCGGATGTGCGGGTCCCGGTGGCGCCTTCGCGCCTCGGCGCCGTGGCTTTCGCCCTGGCGAAGGATCTGGCCTCGAAGGGCCTTGGACTGCCCGCCAACGTGGATCTTTCATCTGTCTCAGCGGGCGTGCCCGCCGAGCTCAAGGACTCCGCCAAGCTCTGGTCCAACCTGGTGCAGGATCTGCGGCGGGCAGGCAGGAAGGCGGTCGTGCTCTGCGGTACCCAGATGCCCGCCGAGGTCCAGCAGGCCGCGCATCTGCTGAACGCCATGCTTGGTTCAGAGGCTGTGACTATTCAGGCGGCCGAACCCCTGGCCAGCGTGAAGGACCTGGAGGCGGCCAGCAAGGCCATGGCCGAAGGTCGGTACGCCACTGTGATCTTCTGGGACGTGAACCCGGCCTACACCTACCCCAAGGCTGCTGCCTGGAAAGCTGCGGTCGCTAAAGTGCCCTTCCGCGTCTGGATCGGTCAAGTGCCGGACGAGACTGGCGCTCAGTGCCAACTGCTGCTGCCCGAGAACCACTGGCTGGAGAGTTGGGGTGACTTCACGACCCCCGGCGCCGACGTCCTCCAGCAGCCCACCATCGGCACCCTCTACGACACGCGCCAGGGCGAGGATGTGCTCCTGGAAGCCGTCAAGGTCCTCGGCGGTCAGGCTGCGACCAGCTACCACGCGTACCTCCAGGAGCGCTGGCAGCGGTCGCTTCCCGCGGCCAACTCCTTCGAACAGGCCCTCCACGATGGCGTGGTGAAAACCGTATCGAAGGAAGTCCTTCCAGCCTTCAAGGGCGCTTCCGTGGCAGCCGCCGCCAAGCGCGCCGCAGCCTCGAAGGCAGAGGGCCTGGAACTGGTGCTCTTCCCGGGGTTCGCCACCTTTGACGGCCGACATGCCAACAACAGCTGGCTGCAGGAGACCCCGGATCCCATCACCAAGATGACCTGGGACAACCCGGTGTCCGTGTCCGTGCAGGACGCGCAAGCCCTCGGCATCCAGGAAGGCGACCTGGTCCAGGTCTCCCTGGATGGCACCACCCTCACCCTTCCCGCAGTCATCCAGCCGGGTCAGGCTAAGGGCGTGCTCGCCCTCGCCCTGGGCTATGGCCGCACCACTGGGGGCGTGGCCAAGGGGATTGGTGCCAACGCCTTCCCGCTGACGGGACTGGACCCTGCCTCGGCCAATGTCCGGCAGGGGGTTCGGCTTGCCAAGACGGGCGGGAAGAAGGAACTGTCCCGCACCCAGAGCCACCACCGCATGGAGGGCCGGGACATCGTCCGCTCCCTCACCCCCAGCGAATACGCCGAGCATCCCCAGGGGCACCATCACGCCCCCGAGCCGGCCTCGCTCTACGACGAGCAGTTATTCCCGGGGCATAAATGGGGCATGGTCATCGACCTCGCAGCCTGCACCGGATGCTCGGCTTGTGTCGTCGCCTGCCAGTCGGAGAACAACGTCGCGGTGGTGGGCCCCGAGCAGGTGGCCCGCGGTCGCGAGATGCACTGGATCCGCATCGACCGCTACTACGAAGGCGAGTTGGAGAACCCGAAGGTGGTCCATCAGCCCATGCTCTGCCAGCACTGCGACAGCGCGCCCTGCGAGAACGTCTGCCCGGTGAACGCCACCAACCACAGCCCGGACGGCCTGAACCAGATGGCCTACAACCGCTGCGTGGGCACCCGCTACTGCGCCAACAACTGCCCCTACAAGGTCCGCCGCTTCAACTTC
This sequence comes from uncultured Holophagaceae bacterium, assembly GCA_903873655.1. Taxonomy (GTDB): domain Bacteria; phylum Acidobacteriota; class Holophagae; order Holophagales; family Holophagaceae; genus Geothrix. The sequence goes on from CAIQPH010000075.1 coordinate 8,982, forward strand.
CTGGAATACACCGCCTACAAGACCGAGCCAGGAATCCTGGTGAACAACCCCGAGGTGACCGTCCGTCCCCGCGGTGTCATGGAGAAGTGCTCTTTCTGCGTGCAGCGCATCAACGACGTGAAGATCCGCGCCAAGGGCGAAGGCCGCGCCATCCTCGACGGCGAGATCACCACCGCCTGCATGGCCGGCTGTCCCGCGGACGCCATCGTCTTCGGCGACCTGAACAACCCCAAGAGCAAGGTCTTCCAACAGGTGGCCAACCGCCGCGCCTACCGAGTGCTGGAGGAACTCGGCGTGAAACCCGCCATCACGTATCTGGCCGATCTGAAGAACCCAGCCATCGAGGGAGGCCACCATGCAAGCTGAGGCCGCCATCCCAGCCGGCGCCATCCCAGATGGCCTGATCGAACCCGCGCTGACCATCGGCCGGGTCACGCCCGGCAGTCTCGATGATCAAGTGCTCTCCTTCCCGGAGACCAGGCCCCCGAAGCAGTGGTATCTGGCCCTGGCGATCACGCTGACGGCGGCGCTCATCGGCGTAGGGTGCATCGGCTACACCTTCTACCTGGGCATCGGCGCCTGGGGCAACACCAGCCCCGTCTTCTGGGCCTTCGATATCATCAACTTCGTGTTCTGGGTGGGCATCGGCCATGCCGGGACGCTCATCTCGGCCATCCTCTTCCTCTTCCGGAAGCGCTGGCGCAACGCCATCGCCCGTTTCGCCGAGGCCATGACGATCTTCGCCGTCATCTGCGCCGTGATCTTCCCGCTCATCCACGTGGGCCGCCCCTGGCTGGCCTACTGGCTCTTCCCCTATCCGAACCAGCGCGCCCTGTGGACCAACTTCCGGTCACCACTGCTCTGGGACGTCTTCGCGGTGAACACCTACTTCTCGGTGTCCGCAATGTTCTGGTACCTGGGGCTGATCCCCGACATCGCCTCCATGCGTGACCGCACCACCAGCAAGTTCCGCAAGGTCATCTACACGGTCCTGGCCATGGGCTGGCGCGGAGCCGCCACCCACTGGCAGCACTACGAGAAGGCCTACCTGCTGCTGGCGGGTCTCGCCACCGGCCTGGTGCTGTCGGTGCACTCGGTCGTCAGTTTCGACTTCGCGACCTCCGTTGTGCCCGGCTGGCACATGACCATCTTCCCGCCCTACTTCGTGGCAGGCGCCATCTTCGCCGGCTTCTCCATGGTGGTGATCGTGCTGGTGGTGGTGCGCGAGACCATGCAGCTGAAGAACCTCATCACCATGCGGCACCTGGACGTGATGAACAAGGTGATCCTCGCCCTGAGCTGCATCATGGGCTACAGCTACATGATGGAGGGCTTCACCGCCTGGTATTCCATGAACGAATATCTCCACCACAGCTTCATGAACATCATCTCCGGCACCTACGGCTGGGCGGGCTGGCTCACCATCAGCTGCAACATCCTCATTCCCCAGATCCTCTGGTTCAAGAAAGCCCGGTCCAGCTACTTTTGGATGATCTTCGTGGCCATCGGCGTGACCATAGGGATGTGGTTCGAGCGCTTCGTGATCATCGTGATCTCCCTGCACCAGGACTACCTGCCCTCTGCCTGGCGCATCTACAAGCCCACCATGGTGGACTTTGGCGTTCTGCTCGGCACCTTCGGCATCTTCTTCACCCTGGTGCTGCTCTTTGCCCGGGTGCTGCCGGTCATCGCCACCACCGAAGTGAAGGCCATTCTTCCAGACGCGCAGCCTTCTCACCATGGAGATGACCACCATGCCTGAGACCTCCTACGCTGTCCTCGGCCTGTTTAACACACCCGATGCCCTGATGCAGGCCATCCCTAAAGTGCGGGCTTCCAAACTCGGCACCGTCGAAGCCTATACGCCCTACCCCATCCACGGCATTGACGAGGCCCTCGGTCTGCGGCGTTCGCCCCTGGGCGGCATGGTGCTGGTCATGGGTGTCCTCGGCGCCATCACCGCCTTCGGCTTCGAGTATTGGATCAGCGCCATCGACTACCCGATCATCACCGGCGGCAAGGCCGCAAGTTCCTGGGAAGCCTTCATTCCCATCATGTTCGAAGTGACAGTGCTCTTCGCGACCTTCACCGCGGGCCTCGGGATGCTCCTCCTGCTCAACAAACTGCCCTTCTTCGGGCATCCGGTCCTCTCATCGAAATCCATCACCGGCATCACCCGCGACCGCTACGCACTGGCCCTGGAGGCCGAAAACGATGCCTTCGACAGTGCCGCCGCGGCCCGGGCCCTTCAGGAAGCAGGCGCCGTGGAGGTGGAGATCCTGCCCGCCCCGGATCGCAGCCCGTTCCTCACCAGCGACTACATCATGCGGACGCTCGGGGGGATCTTCGCGGCCTGCCTGGTATCAGGTCTGGCCATGTACTTCGCCACCAAGTGGTTCCCTTTACTGCCCCCGATGAAGTACATCCAGGACCAGCCGCGCCTCAACGCCCAGAAGGCTTCCACCTTCTTCAAGGACGGTCACGGGATGCAACCGCCGGTGCCGGGTACCGTCGCCCGGGGCTACCTGCCCACCGCCACCGGCACCCAGGAACAGGCTGCCAGTCTGCTGAACCCGCTGCCCCGCACAAAAGCGGTCTTCGCGATGGGCCACAAGGTCTATGTGAACCGCTGCGAAGTCTGCCACGGGGCGCTGGCCAACGGCCTGGGCAGCCTCACCGCGGCCTACGGAGGCAAGCCCGCAAACCTGCAGTCCCAGCAGTTCCGCGACTACCCCGATGGCAAGCTCTACTGGGCCATCGTGAACGGGAAAAACGCAATGCCCTCGCACGCCCCCTATCTCACCGAACAGGAACGCTGGGCCGTGGTCCACTACGTGCGCGCCCTCCAGCGCGCCCAGAACGCCAAGGATGAGGACCTGAAAGTGGTCGCGCCATGAGCCGGAACATGAAGCCCTCCCCCCTGCTCTGGGGCGCCACGGCTCTGGGCGCCGCTGGCGTCCTCGCCACCTACGCCACAGCTGGTCACGAACGCTTCTGGGCCAACTGGGTGCTCTGGTTTGTCCTCATGCTCACGCTGGGCCTCGGCGCTCTGTTCATCGTGGCGCTGGAACACTTGGTCAACGCCAAGTGGAGCGTCCCCGTCCGGCGCATTCCCGAACGCATCGCAACGCTGCTGCTGCCTGCCATCCCCATCGGCCTCATCGCCCTCTGCGCCCTGCCGGTGCTCTATCCGGGCACCAGGCCGGAGGCGGCCCAGCATCCCATTCTTGCCGGCAAGGCCTTCTGGCTGAGCGTGCCCTTCTTCTCGGTGCGCACGTTGATCGCCCTGGGCCTAAGCACGCTCGGCCTGGCGGTCCTGGTGGGCGGTTCATTGAAGCAGGACGCCTCGAAGGATCCCGGCTTCAACCTGCGTGCCCGGAAGTTCGCCCCGGCCTTCATGGCCATCTTCGCCATCGTGATCACCCTGATAGCTTTCGACTGGATCTCCGGGCTGACCCCTGAGTGGTACAGCGACATCTTCGGCGTCTACATCTTCGCCGGCGCCTTCCTGAGCGGCCTTGCCGCCACAGCCCTGGCCTTGCTCTACCTCCAGGACCAGGGGCGCCTGGAAGGTGTCCGCGGGGACCACCTCTTCAACCTGGGCGGCTTCCTGTTCGCCTTCACGGTGTTCTGGTCCTACATCGGCTTCGCCCAGTACATGCTGATGTGGTACGCCAACATGCCCGATGAGGTCATCTACTACAAGGTCCGGCTCGCCGGCTCCTGGCGGGCCATCACGATGTCCCTGGCCTTCCTCCACTTCATCCTGCCCTTCTTCGCGCTGGTGACTCGGGACTCCAAGAAGGATCCGAAGCGCCTGCGACTCGTGGCCTGCCTGATGCTCTTCGCCCACGTCCTGGACATGTACTGGCTCATCTTCCCGGCGCTCGGCGGAGCACCCCGCTTCTCCTGGCCTGAGCTCAGTTTCGCGCTCTTCTTCCTGGGCGGGATCCTGCTCTGGCTCCGTGGCGCCATGCAGAAGGGTGAGGACATGCCCATCGGCGATCCTTTCCTGCGCGAGGGTCTGGAGTTCCGGTTATGAATATCAACGACTTCCTCTCCCCAGAAGAACTCAAGCGCCTCGCCTCCGCCCTGCTGGTGGTACTGGGCTTCATCGCCATCGCCGCCTTCTTCGGCTTCACCGTGGTGCCAGGTCTGCGTTACCAGGCCCACGATGCGGGTGAATCGCAAATCCGGCCTGTCCAGGGCGAGACCGGTTGGCTGGATCCCACGGACTACCCGGCCACAGCCCGGGAGGTCATTCCGCCCATCGATCCGAAGACCGTCATGACGCCCAACCCCGTCCTCCTGACGCGCGGCAAGGCCCTGTTTGCCCAGACCTGCGCCACCTGCCACGGCCCAGAAGGCAAGGGCGACGGTCCCGGCGGCGCCGGCCTCAACCCCAAGCCCCGCAATTTCCTGGCCTCGTCAGGATGGAAGAACGGCACCCGCCTGGAAGACATCTACAAGACCCTGGACGAAGGCATCAAGGGCAGTTCGATGGTGTCCTACAACTACCTCACTAAGAAGGACCGCATGGCCCTGGTCCATGTCGTGCAGTCGCTGGGCGCGTTTGATCACGGCGCCAGCGATCCCAAGGCCATCGCCAGCCTGGAGAAGCTCTTCGCCAGTGCCGGCGAGGTCATCCCCAACCGCATCCCCGTGGCCCGTGCCGTGGACGTCCTCTGCCGCGAGTACGCAGAGAGCCGCCCCCAGTCACCAACATCCACGCTCCGCTGAGGCGCCATGACCCTTCCTCTGCATCGGCGCTTACTGCTCCCACTGGCCATCAGCCTCCTAGCCATCTTCCCGGCGCCTCTGCTGGCCCAGACCGCTTCGCCTGCTCCTGCCCCAGCCCCGACCTTCTCAACCGAGGAAGTTGGGATCGATGAGAAGCTCGGTGCCACGATCCCCCTCGACCTGACCCTGAACGGCGAGGATGGCAAGCCTGTCACTCTGCGCCAGCTCATCGATAAGCCCACCATCCTGACTCTCAACTACTTCCGCTGCGCCGGCATCTGCACACCGCAGCTCAACGGTGTGGCCGAGGTGCTGAACCGCACTGGAGCCATCCCAGGGCAGGACTTCCAGGTCCTCACCGTGAGCTTCGACCCGCGGGACGAGCCCGAGATCGCGGCCCAGAAGCGCACCAACTACCTGGGAGAGATCACCCGTCCCTTCCCGCCCGGCGCCTGGCGTTTCCTGACAGGGCCAGGCAGCACCACCAAGGCTCTGGCCGATGCGGTGGGCTTCAAGTTCAAGCCTGTTGGCGACGACTTCGTGCACGCTGCCGCCATCATCTTCATCAGCCCCAAGGGCCAGATCACCCGCTACATGTACGGCGTCACTTACCTGCCCGCCGATCTGGAGATGGCCGCCAAGGAGGCGGCCCGCGGCGAAGCCCAGCCCACCATCAACAAGTTCCTGAAGTTCTGCTTCAGTTATGACCCCGCCGGACGCAGGTATGTCCTGAACACCACGACCATTGGCGCCACCGTCATCATCCTGGCCGCCCTGGTCTTCGTGTTCGCACTCACCCGCCGGGGGCGCAAGACCAAGTCAGAGGAGAGCGCATGACCACGCACGCATCCACGGCGCAGCCCAGCTACCTGGTGGACACCGGGACGCGCAAGGGCCTGCTGGCCTGGTTGACCACCACCGATCACAAGCGCATCGCCCTGCTGTATCTCTACGCCATGTCGATGTTTTTCCTGATTGCCATGGGCATCGGGTTTGTCATGCGCCTCGTGCAGCTGACCAGCTTCCAGAAGCTGATCACAGCCCAGACCTACAACGCGCTGTTCACGGTCCACGGCGTAATTATGATCTTCCTGTTTGTAATCCCAGGGCTGTCAGCGGTCTTCGGCAACTTCTTCCTGCCGATCCTCATCGGGGCCAAGGACGTCTCCTTTCCCCGCCTGAACCTGGCCTCCTGGTACTTCTTCATGGCGGGAGCCATCCTGGCGGTGCTGTCGCTATTCACGGGCGGCGGCGCGCCGGACACGGGCTGGTCCTTTTACGCGCCCTTCAGCCTGAAGACCGGCACCAACGTGAGCCTGGCGGTCTTCGCCGCCTTCGTCCTGGGCTTCTCCTCCATGCTCACGGGGATCAATTTCATCACCACCATCCACCGCATGCGGGCACCAGGCATGCAGTGGTTCCGAATGCCCCTCTTCTGCTGGGCCGTCTATTCCACCGCCTGGATCCAGATCCTGGCCACCCCCATCGTGGCCATCACCCTGGTGCTCGTCATCCTCGAACGCTTCTTCGGCATCGGTGTCTTCGATCCGGCCAAGGGTGGTGACCCACTGCTCTACCAGCATCTCTTCTGGATCTACTCGCACCCGGCCGTCTACATCATGATCCTGCCGGCCATGGGGGCCATCACCGAGATCATCCCGACCTTCGCCAAGCGCACGATCTTCGGCTACAAGGCCATCGCCTTCTCCAGCATGGCCATCGCCGGTGTGGGCAGTCTGGTCTGGGCCCACCACATGTTCACCTCGGGCATGAGCGGGATGGCCCTCATGCTCTTTTCCCTGCTGACCATGGTCGTGGCCGTTCCGAGTGCCGTGAAGGTCTTCAACTGGGTGGGCACCCTCTACAAGGGCAGCATCGATTTCCAGCCGCCGCTGCTCTTCGCCCTGACCTTCATCTTCCTGTTCTGCATCGGCGGCCTGACCGGTGTCATGCAGGGTGCCCTGGCCGTCAACGTGCACATCCACGATACCTACTTCATCGTTGGGCACTTCCACTACGTCATGTTCGGGGGGACGGGCATGGCCTTCTTCGCGGCGCTGCTCTACTGGTTCCCGAAGATGTGGGGGAAGATGTATTCCAAGAAGGCCATCTACGCCTCCTGGTTCCCCATCTTCATCGGCTTCAACATGCTCTATTTCGGCATGCTGATCCTGGGCCTGATGGGCATGCCTCGCCGCTACTACGTCCACTTGCCCCAGTTCCACACCATGCACGTTGTGGCCACCGTCGGCAGCTGGTTCCTGGTGCTGGGACTCCTGATGTTTTTCGGGACCTTGCTCTACGCGATCCTCAAGGGTGAGAAGGCCGAGGACAACCCCTGGGGCGGCGTAACGCTGGAATGGACGATTCCCAGCCCACCCCCCCTCGAGAACTTCGAAACGATCCCCATCGTCACTCACGGTCCCTATGAATTCGGTGCGCAGGAGGGGAAATCATGAGCACGAAGCAGGAACGGAATGCCACTTTGCGCAGCGAAGCCCCGCAGGGGTGGCGCACGGGAGGTGCGTCATGAGTGGGCATGTTCACCGCGACGACTACGGCGCGCGCCTGGGTATGTGGCTATTCCTGGTCACCGAGATGGTGCTCTTCGGCGGTCTTTTCATCGCCTATTCCTACATGCGGTACCGCTACCCGGCGGAGTTCCACCATGGCGGCTCGGAGCTGAACGTCACCCTTGGCGTAACCAACACCATCGTACTGCTCACCAGCAGCCTCACGGTGGTGCTGGCCATCGTGGCGGTCCAGCGGGCCGAAAGGAAGCGGGCCCTGGCCTTCCTGAGCACCACCCTGGCCCTGGGCCTCATCTTCCTGGTGATCAAGTCCTTTGAGTGGGGCGCGAAATTCCATCACGGACTGTATCCGAACTCCCCACATCTGGCCACACTGCCACCGGGCGAACAGGTCTTCTTCGGGCTCTACTTCACCATGACCGGCCTGCACGGTGTGCACGTCATCGTGGGGCTCGGTGTGCTAAGCGTAATGCTCTGGTGGGTGGCCACGGGCCGCGTTCGCCAGGACCGCTACATCCACCTCGAGAACAGCGGTCTCTACTGGCACCTCGTGGACGTGATCTGGATCTTCCTCCTTCCGCTGTTCTACCTGGCTGCCTAAGGAAATCCCCATGAGCGTATCCATCGAGCACCCCGCCGAAGCCCACACCGAACACCCGGGCTATGCGATCTTCATCAAAGTCTGGTTGGTTTTGCTGGTCCTCACCGGCTGTCTGGTCGGGATGAGCCACGTCAGCCAGACCTACGCCGTCTGGGGTCTCTTGACCCTGACCCCCCTCAAGGCGGGCCTGGTGTTCTATTTCTTCATGCACCTGAAGTACGAGGGGCCTCTGTTCAAGGTCGTGGTCCTGGTGACCCTCGGTACCCTGCTGATCTTCTTCGCCCTCCTCTTCTCCGACGTCGCTTTCCACTGAGGCCCCCATGGACTGGATGAACCAAGCCGCCATTTCGGCCCAGAAGTCTGACGCGGTCTTCTTCTACGTGTTCGGGCTCTCGGTGGCCTTCCTGATCTTCATCACAGCGTTGATGATCTATTTCGTTTTCCGCTACAGCAAGAAGCGCCACCCCGTGGCCGAGCAGATCGAAGGCCACGTGGGCCTTGAGATCGTGTGGACCACCGTACCCTTGGTCTTGTTCCTGTCGATCTTCTACTACGGCTGGACCAACTATGAGTACATGAGCCAGGCCCC
>CAIQPH010000076.1 GCA_903873655.1 uncultured Holophagaceae bacterium
GTCGACATAGGGTGTGCCCAGCAGCAGCAGCACGAAGATCGTGGGCATGCCGATGCCGCCCCAGAAGGCTGAGTAGCTGACCATCTCCTGCAGGCCTAGGAAGTACCAGGGGGCCTTGGCCGGATTGGGCGGATGCAGGGCATTGACCGGCTCCTCCAGCGGCGCGTTGAAGAGCAGTGACAGGACCAGGATCGCGGACAAAGTGACCACGAAGGTGAAGAGCTCCGCCAGGAAGAGGTTGGGCCAGGAGAACACGGTGTTGTCCGGCACCTGGCCGACCTTGGTCAGGGGTCCGCGGACGAGGCCCTGCAGGCCGTAGAGCTTCTTCGGTTCCAGGACCGACGCCTTCGGGGCCACTGCATTCTCCATCGCTTCCAGAGTGGGTGATGGATCCGCGTCGGCGGGCCGGGAGAGGCCGCCATCCTTGCGGATGCGCCAGAAGTGGATGGCGATCATCAGGGTGAGCACGGCAGGGAGCACGGCCACGTGCAGCACATAGAAGCGGAGAAGCGCTTCCTGACCCACGCTGGTGCCGCCCATGAGCAGGAACTGGATGTCCTTGCCCACGATGGGGGCATAGCCGGCAATGGCGGTGCCCACGGTGATGGCCCAGAAGGCCAGCTGGTCCCAGGGCAGCAGGTAGCCGGTGAAGCTCAGGAAGAGCGTCAGCAGGAACAGGACGACGCCCACGACCCAGTTGAACTCGCGGGGCTTCTTGTAGGAACCCGTGAGGAACACCCGGCAGAGGTGCAGGAACACCACAGCGACCATGCCGTGGGCGGACCAGCGGTGCATGTTCCGGAGCAGGGTGCCGAAGGCCACCGAGCCCCGCAGGTCCAGCATCCGGTCGTAGGCCTGGTTCGTGGAAGGCACGTAGTAGAACATCAAGAGGATGCCGGTCACGGTCAGGATCACGAAGAGGAAGAACGAGATCAGCCCGAGGCCAAATGTGTAGGTTGGCTTCAATGAGTTCTTGTGCACTTTTACCGGATGGATGTGCAGGAAGAAGTTCGTGAAGCTGGTGGCCGACCGCTCCAGGTCATTGGAGGGGAGCGGATTGCGGAAGATGGAGTTCCAGACGTTCTTCGGGAGGTCCATCAGCGTGGCGAGGAGCGAGGATTTGGGGGAAGTTGGGCGGCTCATATGGTCAGGTAGCTCCCAGGTGCGATTTCAATGTCCTTATCCACTTCGATCTCACCGTTGGGGGCGAGGGTGACCTGGAACCAGGGCAGCGGCCGCGGTGCGGGACCACCGGTCACGTTGCCGTCCTGGTCGTAGCGGGATCCGTGACAGGGGCAGGAGAAGCCAGTATCGGCTGAGCCCACGGTGCATCCAAGGTGGGTGCAGGTGATGGAGATGGCCGCCAGCTTCGACCCCTCACGGATGACGCAGATCCCGCGGGAGGCGAGGATGGCGCGAGTACCCGAGGGGAAGTCCTCGGGCTTGCCCACACTGAAGCGCTGAGGCTGGCCATAGGTCGCCCGGGGCTTGATGAAGAGGAAATTCGACACGGCGCTGAGGATGGCGGAACCGATCAATCCAGCGCCGGCAAGCCAGCCGAGCATGCTCCTGCGTGAGGTCTTCCCCCGGTCGGAATCCTCCCCGCTACTTCGCTTTAGGTTGACTGCCATCGACCATCTCCTGAGTGGGTTTCGTCCGTTCGTTGTCCTGTTTGTCCGACCAGAAAACCTGATACTTCGTGTCCTCGGTGTCCTGCATCCACCCGCGCTTGACGGCATAAATGAACAGGAAGGCGGCCGCGGACCCCATCGCCAGGCTGGTTGCGATCCAGATCCAGGTCAGGTCCATCGAGGCGTCCTTTGCGAATCGACCCCAGGCTGGGTTCGGGGGTGGTATCGGCTTTGAAGTTCAGAATAAACTGGCTTGAGGATCAGTAGGTCACGTTTCAATGAGTCCGATTTACCAGCATCTGCCATGTGACAAGGAGCACAATCTTCATTTATTGATAATAAATATGTTATAGATTTAATTATGTTCCGTGAACTAGCTTATTGATGAATTAAAAGTGACTAAATATTTTTATAAACTTTATTATTGCAATAATTATATCAATACCTTACTTTAATTTAAAGCAACTCAAATAAACAATGAACTAAAAATTGATTATTATTCACATATTGTCTAAACATTATTTTTAATTACTTAAATATTTTGATTTTTTAATCAGTCAAATGCCTATCTGAAGCCCATCCTCTCCCTCCTCGATCCCACCTCGGGGCGTCAGCCTGCGCCGTCGTACACTGGCGCAGTCCTCCCGGGAGCCTCTGTGTCCTACCCCCGCCTGCTCGCCCCCCTTGAGCTCGGATTCACCACTCTGCGCAACCGCGTGCTCATGGGCTCCATGCACACGAACCTCGAGGAGGCTCCCAACGGCTTCACCAAGCTGGCGGCCTTCTATGCAGAGCGGGCCAGGGGCGGGGTGGGGCTCATCGTGACCGGTGGGATCGCGCCCAACCTACAGGGCCGCCTGACCCCCTTCGGCTCCCAGCTCACCTGGCCCTGGCAGGTGGCCAAGCATCGGAAGGTAACCCAGGCGGTCCATGCGGCGGGGGGCAAGATCGCACTCCAGATTCTCCACGGTGGACGCTATAGCTATCACCCGCTCAGCGTGGCGCCCTCCGCGGTGAAGAGCCCCATCACCCCCTTCAAGCCCCGGGCCCTGAGCGACCGGGGCGTCCGAGCCACCATCCGCGACTACGCCCGCTGCGCGGCCCTGGCCAAGCGTGCGGGCTACGACGGCGTGGAGGTCATGGGCAGCGAAGGGTACCTCATCAACCAGTTCGTCGCCGCCCGCACCAACCGCCGCAAGGACGCCTGGGGCGGCAGCTTCGAGAACCGGATGCGGTTCCCCGTTGAGATCGTCAAGGCCGTGCGCGAGGCCGTGGGGTCGGAGTTCATCATCATCTTCCGCCTCTCCATGCTGGACCTGGTGCCCGATGGCAGCACCTGGGAAGAGGTGGTCCAGCTGGCCAAGGCCATCGAGGCCGCAGGTGCGACGATCCTCAACACAGGCATCGGCTGGCACGAGGCCCGGGTGCCCACCATCGCCGCCATGGTGCCCCGCGGCGCCTATGCCTGGGTGACGAAGAAGCTGATGGGCGAGGTGGGCATCCCGCTCATCACGACCAACCGCATCAACACGCCGGAGGTGGCCGAGGAACTCCTCGCGGGCAGCTGCGCCGACATGGTGAGCATGGCGCGCCCCCTGCTGGCGGACCCAGATTTCGTGAACAAGGCTGCCGAGGATCGCGCCCTGGACATCAACACCTGCATCGCCTGCAACCAGGCCTGCCTGGACCACGTCTTCCAGCGGAAGCGCGCCACCTGCATGGTGAATCCGAGGGCCTGCTTCGAGACGGAACTGGTCTTCGAGACCACCGTAACCCCCAAGCGGATCGCCGTGGTGGGCGGTGGTGCCGCGGGCCTGAGCTTCGCGTGCCACGCCGCGGAGCGCGGCCACGTCGTCAC
>CAIQPH010000077.1 GCA_903873655.1 uncultured Holophagaceae bacterium
GCCAGGTTCTGGCGCTCGCCGACGGTCTTCATGAGTTCCATCAGGAGCTGGTTGTGATCCGAGGCCAGGTTGGCCGGCTCATAGATGGGGGCGATCTCGAACTGGTTGGGGGCCACCTCGTTGTGCCGGGTCTTGGCGGGGATGCCCAGCTTGAAGCACTCCAGCTCGACTTCCTGCATGAAGCCCAGGACGCGCGCCTTGATGCTGCCGAAGTAGTGGTCCTCGAGTTCCTGGCCCTTGGGGGGCTTGGCACCCTGGAGGGTCCGGTTCGCGAAGAGCAGGTCAGGGCGCAGCCGGGCTAGATCGAGGTCGACGGCGAAATACTCCTGCTCCGGGCCGCACTGGGCCACCACGGAGTCAACATTCACCCCGAAAAACTTCAGTGATGCCTTGGCGCTGGCAGACACCACGTCCATGGAACGGAGCAACGGAACTTTGTGGTCCAGCGCCTCACCGTGGTATCCGATGAAGGCCGTCGGGATGCAGAGCGTCTTGCCGATGGGGCCTTCCATGATGAACGCCGGGCTGGCGGGATCCCAGGCGGTGTAGCCCCGCGCTTCGAAGGTCGCGCGCAGGCCGCCACTGGGGAACGAGCTGGCGTCTGGCTCGCCCTGGATGAGCTGCCCGCCGCTGAAGCGCTCGATGACCGTGCCGGGTTCGTCCCAGGCGATGAAGGCATCGTGCTTCTCGGCCGTGGCGCCAGTCATCGGCAGGAACCAGTGGGTGAAGTGGGTGCAGCCCTGCTCCAGGGCCCATTCCTTCATGGCGATCGCCACGCTCTTGGCCACCTCAGGCGACAGGGCTTCGCCCCGCTTCAGCGCCTGGCGGTAGGCCTTGTAGACGTCCCGCTGCAGGCGCTCATGCATGGTGCGCTCGCTGAACGTATTGCAGCCGAAGTACTGGCTGATCTTGATCTGGTCCAGCCGTGAGATGCTGGATGTGTCCGGCGCCTGCGGCGTCTTGGCCATGTATGCCCCCTTTTTAGATGGGATGAAAAAGGCATGAATCCGTCTAGACCTGGACCGATGTCCGCCCCCGAAGGTCAGCCATCGGATTCCCGCATCCGCCAGGACCCCGCGATCCATCCTCAGGATAGCGGAAATCAGCTTGTGGCAACAGGATTAGATGCGCGGGAGCGGGCCCTGGTACTCCTCGGGGACCTCATGAGCCATCAGGCTGGTCTCGGCCGAACCCAGGCCCTCGCCTGGGAGAGGGCCGCCTTCTCGGAGGTCTTCGACCATTCGGAGCCTGGCATCCGAATCCGTCGATTTCTGGACAAAGGATAGAATCAAAGCATGGATCTGATCGCCCCCTATGTCCCAGACCTTGAGAGCATCCCAGCGGGTCTCGACCTGCCTGCTGAAATCCGTCGCTTGAAAACCGAACGCCGGGCCATCCTCCTGGCCCACTACTACCAGGAGGCCGAGATCCAAGACCTGGCGGATTTCGTGGGCGACAGCCTCCAGTTGAGCCAGCAGGCCGCCAAGGCCGACGCCGATGTCATCTGCTTCTGCGGCGTCCACTTCATGGCCGAGACGGCCAAGATCCTGAGCCCCGCCAAGACCGTGGTGATCCCAGACATGGATGCGGGCTGCAGCCTGGCGGACCGTTGTCCCGCGGACCACTTCGCCCAGTGGCTGAAGCAGTACCCGGACCATGACGTGGTGAGCTACATCAACTGCTCGGCGGGCGTGAAGGCCCTCAGCACCGTCATCTGCACCAGCAGCAACGCCGTGCGTGTGGTGGAGAGCCTCCCGAAGGAACGCAAGCTCGTCTTCGCGCCAGACCGGCACCTCGGCAAGTGGGTGATGAAGCAGACCGGCCGGGACATGGCGCTGTTCCCGGGCTTCTGCATCGTGCACGAACAGTTCACCGCCAAGCGGGTCGCCGCCCTCAAGGCGCAACATCCCGAGGCCAAGCTCATCGCCCATCCCGAATGCGATGCCACAGTGCTCCAGTTGGCGGATTTCGTAGGCTCCACGGCCGCCCTGCTCAACTTCGTGGCCAAGGACGGCGCCAAGGCCTTCATCGTGGCCACCGAGGCCGGCATCCTCCACCAGATGCGCCAGCGGCGACCCGAGGCCGAACTGATCCCGGCTCCGGCCGACAGCGGCTGCAACTGCAGCCTCTGCCCCTACATGAAGCTGAACAGCATCGAGAAGCTCTACCTCTGCCTGCGGGACCTGAAGCCTGAAATCACCATGGACGAAGGACTCAGGATCCAGGCTCTGAAGCCCCTGGAGCGCATGCTGGCTTTGGGTTGAGGGCGGCATGAGCTCCTGGAACCCCCACAGCTGGCAGCGTTTCCCGGCCCTACAGCAGCCGGACTACGACGATCCTTCTGAATTTGAAGGTATCCTGGCGCGTTTGCGCCGCATGCCGCCCCTGGTGGTACCCGAGGAGGTGGCGCGTCTCCGGGGTCTCCTCGCCGAGGCGGTCACCGGCCGCAGGTTCCTGCTCCAGGGTGGGGATTGCGCCGAGCGGTTCAAGGATTGCACGCCGGAATCCATCGAGGGCAAGCTCCGGGTGATGCTCCAGATGTCCGTGGCTCTCACGCATGGCGGCCGCAAGCCCGTGGTGCGCGTGGGCCGAATCGCCGGCCAGTTCGCCAAACCCCGCAGCAAGCCCACCGAAGTGATGGGAAACCGGGAGCTGCTGAGCTACCGTGGCGACCTCATCAATGACCTGGAAGGCAACGAGGCAAGTCGAAGGGCCGATCCCGCCCGCATGCTAGAGGCCTATTTCCATTCGTCCGCCACGCTGAACCACCTGCGGGCCCTCACCGCTGGTGGATTTGCAGACCTGCACCACCCCGAGCGCTGGGAACTGCCAGGCGGCACCGGGGGAGTGCCGGCCTACCGCCGCACCCTAGACCAGGTGCGCGAGTCGCTCGATTTCCTCGAGGCTCTGGGTGGCGTCCAGCGGGACGTGTTGGAGCGCATCGACTTCTTCACCAGTCACGAGGCGCTGCTGCTGCCCTATGAGGAGGCGCTCACCCGCTGGGTCAGTGAAGAGGGGGGCTACTACAACCTGGGAGCCCATACGATCTGGGTCGGCGAGCGGACTCGCCAGCTAGGGGGCGCCCACATCGAGTACCTCCGTGGCATCCGCAATCCCATCGGGGTGAAGGTGGGCTCCAGCGCCACGCCGGATCATCTGGTCGCCCTGCTGGAACGCCTTGACCCATCGCAGGAGCCTGGACGCATCACCCTCATAACCCGTTTTGGTGCCGCCACGATCCGCACGGCCCTGCCGCCACTGCTGAAGGCTGTCCAAGCCACGGACCACCCGGTGCTCTGGAGCTGCGACCCCATGCACGGCAATGGTACGGAAAGCGCTAACGGCCTTAAGACAAGGGACTTCAGCGCCATCCTGTCCGAGCTGCGGCAGGCCTTCGAGATTCACCGGGCCCATGGCTCCCACCTCGGCGGTGTCCACATCGAGCTCACCGGCGAGGCCGTCACCGAATGCACCGGCGGCACCGAAGCCCTGTCCGAGGCGGATCTCCTCAAGGCCTATGAAACCGGCTGCGACCCCCGCCTCAATGGCACCCAGAGCCTCGAGATGGCCTTCCTCATCGCGGAGATGATGCGGGGCTGATCACTGGACGGTTGGATGGAGGTCTTCTGGGCCCAATCTCAGGACCAATGTATCGAACCCTGCGACCAGCCGCACTTCCGTACCCGCCATCAGCGCGGGGAGGGGTTTCAGCTTCGGCGGTGGCAACAGCAGCACCTCGCCCGCTCGCAGAGGCGGTAGCTCCACACCCTCCCAGGCTCTGAACGACACGCTCCGTCGGGCGGCCCCAGCCCTCAGCTCCAGGCTGCCCGCGGGCCATTCATCCGTCATCCAGGTTCCCAAGACGACGCTCCCCCCCTCCTCCAGGGCCAGGCAAAACCCGGCCAACGTACCCCCGGCCAGACCCAGAGCCGCCAGGCAAGGCTGGGGCGGAGCCGACAACTCGGCCCCGGAGCCCCGCACGGCGAGGCGGTCGAGGCTCTGCCCGTCCATCCGGCGTAGCGAAGAGGGCCGCGGCAAGCAGGGCAGCAGGTCCGCGGATTCCAATCCAGGCGTCAGGATGTCCGGCAGGGTGCCGCGCCGATCCCATTTTTCGGCATAGGCCACGGTCTGCCGCACCCGCGCCAGGGCCCTGGCCCCACCCTCCAGCACCCGGCGCAGGCTCGGGGGGACCAGCGCCTCCGCCAGCCGTTCGGGCTCCCCCTCGCCCAGCTTGCGCAGGCGGATTGCCTCGATGCGGTTGAGATCAGCCAAGCGGCCCGAGGCCAGCCTTGCCACCAGGGTGCGGCGCTCCACCGGTCCCTCGGTCCAAACGGCTGTACCTAGTTGCATCACGGCTGCGCCTCAAGCCAGGCGCGCGTGGGCAGCGACAAGGGCTTGGGGCGCTGCGCGACGAAATCGAGCATGACCTGGACAGTCTTGCCTTCGGCGAACACTTCCCCATCAACTCCTTTGGTGAGCCGATAGCTCAACTCGAAGGAGCTGTTGCCCACCTTGGTGCAGTGCAGTGCCACCCGCACGTCATCGCCGATCAGAATCGGCATCCGGTAGTCCACCTCCACGCGAGCGATGAGGAAGCCCTCCTCCTGGAACCGCCGTCCCCCCAGGAAGGTGCGCCACCACTGGTAGCGCGCCTGCTCCATGTAGCTGATCACCACGGCATTGTTCACATGGCCCATGGCGTCCAGGTCGCTGAACCTCACTTCGATGGGTTGGGAGAAGGGCATGGGAATCTCCAGACCATCAACCTTAGCGCCAACCCATGGGATCATGCGGCACGATGGCCTCGCCCCTCCTGCTCGCCTACGACCCCGCCTGCAGCCTATGCTGCCGAATGGCCATCTGGCTGGCCCGCCGGGATCGCCAGGGCCTGCTGCTGATCCTCTCGGTCCGGGATCCGGACCTGCTGGTCCTGGCCCCGGAACTGGCGGGAAAACCTGTCGAGAAGGAGATCCACGGGCTGGACCTGGGCACCCGCGAAGTTCGCGCCGGGGCAGACCTGCTGGGTCCCATCGCCCGCCGCCTTCCGGCCTGGCGGTGGCTGTCTCCCCTGCTCGGCATCCCGGGTCTCCCCGCTCTGGCCAACCGGATCTACCTCCGCTGGTCCACCTGGCGTTTCCGGCGGACCGGGCGCCTCCCTTTCGCCTAGGGGCTGGAACCATGCACGGGAGACAACGCGAGCCCTGGAACCCCCACCCAAGCTGGGCCGATCCCCTCATCACTCTGCTGGCGGTGCTGGCCCTGATGGCCACGATATTCACGCTCTCGGCCCGCAAGGCTGCCTCGAAGCGCCCCTCGGAGCAGGTGACCCTCCAGGGGCAACTGACGGAAGTCGCCCTCATGGGGCCTGGGTTCCTCCCGGGCCATGGGACCAAAACCGCCGATTGGTCCAGGATCGAGGCCGAGCTGAAGGAGCCCTGGGACCGCGCCATGTTGGCGGTGCTGAAGGCCGAGCGAACCGACCCGGGCGGGGATGCCAGGGCGTGGATCGACCCGGTGACGCCAAGGGGACCCGGGGGGCTCACCTTCCGGGATGCCTGCCTGGCCGCTTACGCTGATGGGCCCCTGCCCAGCCGGGCTGACCGCGATGAACTCCGCCGGCACCTGGGCAAGGGCTACACCGCCGATCTGCTCGAGGCCCGCCTTCTGGACCGCGAGGGCCAGGGCGATGCGCTCCGTGCCCGTGCCCGGGCGGCCCTAATGACCCGCCTGGTCGGTCTCGGCCTGCTCGGCCTGGTGGCCCTGGGCGCCGGAGCCGCTGGCCTCGTTGTTGGGGTCTACCTCGTCGGGACCCGCAAGACCCCGAGCCAGGCTCTGCCCCTGTGGACCCTGTCCGGGCGCGCCGCAGCGCTGGTCCTGCTGGCCTGGTTCCTGGCCTTCTTCCTCTTCAGCAACCTGGTGGGCTTGCTGCTCCATCCCTGGCCCCGGGTGCACTGGCTGGCTGGCCCCCTCTCCTACGTCCTGCATGCGGCCGTCGGAACCGGGCTGCTCTGCTGGTCCGAGGGCATTGGCTTCACCCATTTATGGCGCCGAGTGGCCCCGGGCCGGCTGGGGCGAGACCTTGCCTGGGGTTGCGCCTTCCTTTCCCTGGCGGTGGTACTGGTCCTGGCCGTGGCTCTGGTTTCCGGCTGGATCATCAGGCCGGACCAGAGCCCTCAGCGGGATCTTCAGGAGCTGCTGCGGGGGCTGTCGGGCTGGGGCCCGAACCTTGTCATGTTCGTGCTCGTCGCGGGGATCGCACCTTGCTTCGAGGAGTTGCTCTTCCGGGGCTTTCTCCTGCCGGTCCTGGCCCGGCGTCAGACCCTGGCCGTGGCCCTGCTGGTATCGGCGCTGCTCTTCGGGGCCATCCACCTCCAGCCGGCCGGGCTTCCGATCCTGAGCACGCTCGGCTTGGTCCTGGGGTTCGCCATGCGCCATACCGGCAGCCTGAGGACACCGATACTCGTCCATGCCGGGTGGAATGGCTGTCTCTTCCTGCTGATGAGGGCCCTCGCCTAGGCGTTCTCAGGGCTTCAGTTGCACCCGTGAGAGCGCAGGAGCCATCAGCCAGAACAGCTGGAGCAGCAGGAAAACCAGGGCCACCCACTTGAAGATCGACCACCAGTCCGTGCCCTCGGGCTTGGTGCCCGCCGCTGGCTTTCGGGCGGCCAGGTAGGATTCGACTGGGTCCTCCGCCAGAGCGATCTTCACGGGCTGGCTCTGGCGCGAGGGGAGTTCCGTTGCGTTCAATCCGCTGTCCTCGGGGGCATCGGCGAGGAGGCCCGAGGGGATACGGAATCTCGCGGTGGAGACACTGCTGCCCTCTTCGTCCTGTCCGAGGATTGAGAATAGGCGGGCCCGCATGCTGGCCGGCCCGGGCAGGGCATCGATCAGCTCCTCCATGAACTCCGGGAGGGTGCTGTAGCGATCCTCCGGGTCGGTGGACAGGGCCCGCTGGAATACCGCGCCCAATCTGGGCGGCAGATCCGCCGGGATGGCGACCGGCTCCTGGAGGATGTGGATGATGATTTCCGTGAGGCCACTCCCCGGGTGAGGCAGTTGGTTGGTCAGAAGTTCAAAGGCGGTCGCGGCGAAACTGTAGCGGTCTGAGGCCGGGGAACCTTCACCGCCCTTCAAAACTTCAGGCGGCGCGTAGGCGGGTGACCCGAGGAAGTCGCCGGTCGAGGTGAGACGCAGCGCTAGTGTCTGCGCATACCCTGGCTCCATTCCGTCTCCCGCGGTCAGTGATTCCAGAGGATGGTCCGGATCGACGCTCATGTGGCCCATGGTGCGGGCAATGCCGAAGTCCATCAGCTTGGCGCGCCCTTCTTCACTCAGGAGGATGTTGTCGGGCTTCACGTCGCGGTGGACGATGGCCCGGCGGTGGGCCGCCCGCAGGGCCCGCATGGCCTGGATCAGCACCCGGACGGCGGCTTCCTGATCGAGGTCCTTATCCTTGATGTGCCTTCCGAGGCTCTTGCCTTCGACGAACTCCATGGCCAGGAAGGGGCCCAGGTCCTCCTCCACGCCCACATCAAAGACTGTCACCAGGTTTGGGTGGTTCAGCTGGGCGCTGATCTCCGCTTCCCGGCGGAAGCGCAGCATGGCCTGGTGCCTGAGGTTGCCGGTGACTCGGATCACCTTGATCGCGACGCGGCGCTTGAGCAGGGGATCCTCGGCCAGGTAGACCGTCCCCATGCCGCCCTGCCCGATGGGCCGCAGGATCTGGTACCTGCCGATCGTTCTTGGATCCGCCATGAGAAGGAATTCTAACCAGGAGCCACCTCCCGAAGAGGGGATAGAATGGAGGATTCGACATTCTGGAGACCCCATGGCCGCCCTGCTCGAAGCCATCGAGATCAAACGCAAGATGTTCTTCGAGCTCGAGGACGTCCCCTTCCACTGTCTGGATGTGGAGATCTCCACGCCCACGGCCCGCGGCGGCCAGACCCTGGTCCGCATCAAGATGCGCAACCTGCTCACCCGGGCGGTCTTCGACAAGACCTTCAAGGCCGGTGACAAGTTCAAGGAACCCGACCTCGCCCTCGCCCCCGCCAGCTACCTGTACAGCGATGGCGACGGCTCCCACTTCATGGACCAGGAGACCTACGAGACCCACACTCTGGGAGCGGGGCTCATGGGCAACGCCCTCGACTACCTCACGGAGGGCCTCATCGTCCAGATCCAGAAATTCAACGGCAACCCCATCGGTCTCCAGCTGCCCACCCAGGTCGAGCTAGCCGTGACCTACACAGAACCCGGCGCCCGCGGCGACACGGCCAGCGGCAACGTCACCAAGCCTGCCAAACTGGAGACCGGCATCGAGATCAAGGTGCCCCTCTTCATCAAGGAGGGCGAGAAGGTGAAGGTCAGCACTGAGACTGGCGATTTCGTAGGCCGGGCCTGATGGAGAAGACCGACTGATGTCTCAAAAGTACCGCCTCGGCCAGAGCCGGGAAGCTCGGGATCTGGACCACCGGGAGGCCTACTCCCGTGAACGAGGCGGCGAGAGCAAGCGGCGTCAGCGCAAGGCCGAGCGCCTGGAGACTGGCATTGAATCCCACGATGCCGAGGCGTTGTTGAGGCTTCCGGATCCGGCTCCCTGGATGCACCTGCCCGAAGCAACCTTGATCCAGCGGCACAGTCAATGGGTCGACCTGGAACTGGCAGACCGCAGCACCCTGCGGGCCACCTTGGGTGGGAAGCTCAAGGGGGTTCGTCTGGTCTGTGGGGATCTGGTCCGTTATTCGATGGTCCCGGTCGAACCAGACGATCCGAGGTTTCCGCCCTCAATCAACCTCCGGGGCGAAGGGGGGTCGCCCGAAGCCCAGGTGGTCGCGGTCATGCCCCGCAAGACACTGCTCAAGCGGGGGGGCATCGATGATCGGGAACCTTGGCAGCTCATCTGCGCCAACGCTGATGAGCTCTGGATCTGCGCCGCAGTGGTGGATCCCCCCCTGCGCCCGGGCCTGCTGGAACGGGCCCAGGTGCTCGCGGTCGATGCGGGACTCACGTTCCGCGTGCTCGTCACCAAGCGGGACCGTGCCTCGAAAAAAGATACGCTGCCCGAGCTGGACCCATTGCGCGAGCAGGGCGTCTTGATCCACGAGACCTCCGCCCTGAAGGCCGAAGGCATTGAGCCCCTGCGCGAACTGCTCCATGGCCAGGTCGTGGTCCTGCTGGGCCACAGCGGCGTGGGGAAAAGCACCCTGGTGAATGCCCTCCAGCCTGAAGCGGCCTTGAAAACCGGGGGCTTGACGAAATTCGGCACCGGGAAACAGACCACCAGCGCCGCCCGCTGGCTACCGCTCGCCTCCGGTGGCACGCTGGTGGACACGCCCGGCATCCGCAGCCTCAGCGTGCGCGGCTTCGACCGTGCCTTGCTGGGTCGGGTCTTCCCCGAATTCACGGCTGAAGTGATGGAGAACCCCCTCGCCGTCGACGCCGGCGACGACGAGACCCTTGAGCGCCTTGGCCTTGATTACCCGGAACGCCTGCAAAGCCTCCAACGCCTCTGGCTGGAGATGGAAGACCGCAATCCCAACCAGAACGTGTGGCGGTAGGAGGAGTGTGTCCAGATGCAAGACAGGATGCAGACCCCATCCAAGCTTCTCGACCTCTTCTACGGCGCGGTCTTTGGCACCCTCTTCCCCCTCTTCCATTTCGCAGCCAGGTCCTTCGCCCGGCGGGAGTGCGGCCACGACATCGCGGACCAGATCGCTAACGCCTTCATGGATGTCCAGCCCAGGTACCTGGAAGCCATCCTGGGCAACACCGCGCAGGTGATGGGGTTGAAGCCGACCCACCCCCTGGTGGAGCGCACCGCGCGCGAGATGGTGCGCCAACATGCCAGGGCTTGGGTGGATTTCTTCTTCTACGGCCAGCGGCCCGTGGAAGAGGCTCTGGCGCAGTTTGCGAAAATCGAAGGGATCGATCGCTTCGACGCAGCCATTACCGAAGGCAAGGGCGCGATCTTGCTCACCGCCCACGCGGGGAACTTCGAGCTGGGCGGCATTCTGCTGCGGTCTCGCAGCCTCAAGGTCCATGCGGTCTACAAGCCCGACCATTTCAAGGCGGTCGAGCGGCTCCGGGAGGACATGCGCGCCGAGGGCGGCGTGGTCGGCATCCCCGTGGACGGCGTGGGATTCTCGACGCTACCCCTGGTTCGACTGCTGCGGGAAGGGTCCCTGGTGGGCATGCAGGGGGACCGGGACTTCAGCCTCAACGGAGTGTCCGTGCCCTTCTTCGGCCGAGAGGTCCCCTTTCCAAGGGGCCCCTGGGAGCTGGCGGCCATGACCGGCGCTCCGATCATCACGAGCTTTTTCTATACGGATGAGGACCGCCGATTTCACGCCCACTTCGGGGAGCCCATCTGGATCCAAGGCGAGAGAGGTTCGCGCATGGCCGCCATCGAGGCGGGCATGCGGGCCTACGTGGCCGATCTGGAGGCCCTGATCCGCCGGCATCCCAGCCAGTGGTACTGCTTCTACCCCTTCTGGGACGATCCAGCCCGGAACGCTGGCTGAGACACCCCTGGCGAGGGCCTTCCCTCAAGGCCGCCGCACCTTGTCCCACATCATAAGAAGTTTGCCTTAGACTCGACCTGCCCGGCCTTTTCCCGGATTTCCAAGGAGTTCCATCCATGCGCAGCGCCCTTCCCCTTCTCTTCGCCCTTGTGTCCACCGTTAGCTGCCAGTCCAAAAAATCGGACGCCATCGTAGCCGCCCCCACTACCGGAGCCCTGCCTCCGGCCGCCGCCACCGCCGCCGCCCCGGGCCTCAGTGGCAAGGTGCTGGAGCGGATTGATGCTGCACCCTATTGCTACCTGCGCCTTCAGACCGCGAAGGGCGAGGCCTGGGCGGCTGTGCCAGAGGCCAAAATCGAGAAGGGCGCGGAGGTCACCGTAGCCAATCCGATGCTGATGAGCAATTTCGAGTCCAAGACCCTGAACCGCACCTTCCCCGAGATCTTCTTCGGCACCTTGGCTCCCGCTGGCGCAGCACCAGCTGCAGCTGCAGCTGGTGCCCAGGCTCCAGCCATGGGGGCACAAGCCGCCCCGGGCACCCCGGTCCCCGAGCCTGTGCTCATCGGCAAAGTGGACAAGGCACCCGGTGCGGACGCCCACACCGTAGCCGAGACCTGGGCCCAGAAGGGCAGCCTTAAGGACAAGTCCATCAGCATCCGCGGCAAGGTGGTGAAGTACAACCCCAACGTCATGGGCAAGAACTGGATCCACCTGCAGGACGGCAGCGGCGACCCCTCCAAGCGCACTCATGACATCACCATCACCAGCATGGATGCCGTGGCCAAAGGCGATGTGGTGACCGCGAAGGGCGTGCTGCGCCTGGACAAGGATTTCGGCGCTGGCTACACCTACGCACTCATCGTCGAGGACGCCAAGGTCGTGAAGAAGTAGACTCTCGTTTCCCGTCAACGCTGAAGCGGGCGCCTGGGGGCGCCCGCTTCAGCGTCAAGCTACACGGTTGCGGGAACGGCAACCAGATCCTTCACCCAGGCCGGAACAGTGCGGACGCCCTTGGGGGGCTGAAGGGCCTTCTGGTAGCGCCGCAGGTCGCCGTCATGGTTGACGATGAAGTCACTCTCCTCGGCGCAGTTCGTGATGGGCAGCCACGCGGTTGCAGCGCGACCGAGGCCTGATGGTTCGCACTCCATGGCCAGGCTGAAGGCCGCGGCCTTGAGGATCCGGCTCAGCAAGGCGGTTTCCCCGGCGCTGGTGAAAGCCGCATCATGCAGCAGCACCACGGCCTTGACCTCGCCCCGTTCAACTTTCCCCAGCAAGTCCTCGAGGTCCCCGAAACGGAACCCCCGCTCCTCGAAGCCGCGGCGGTTCAGGATGCCATCAGAACTCGTCTGGTACTTGGGGAGCACCACGGCAACGGTCCTGTCGCCGCTGCCATAGCGCAGCTCGGCCGAGGTGGCCAGTTCCCCCAGGCGCTGGGCGGCATCGCAGCCGAAGGTGCCCTGGCCGATGACGGCCGCGGGCCCGGCAGACTGCAAGGCCTCGCGGATGGCGTCCATTGATCCGGGGGCGCCGTTCAACTGGGCGACCGGTGCCAACCCCGTCCGGTTATAGCGGGTGTAGGCGTACCGTTCCTCGTCGCTGATGAAGTGTGTGGTCTCCTTGCCCACCAGGGGCCGGGGACGGAAGCGGTGGATCCTGTTGCCCTCGTGATCGATCCAGATGGGATTGCCCAGGGCCGAGTGCCGGCTGATAGACGGAACGCTCTTGAGGTACCAGACCCGCTTGCGGAAGCGGAAGTCGCGGCTCGTGAGGGCGCCCACCGGACAGAGATCCACCACGTTCCCGGCGAAGGGATTCTGGTCCATGCTCTTGCCCGTAAAGGTCGTGACTTCCAGGTGCGAGCCGCGGGAGGCCACGGTCAGCTCGCCACCGCCGCTGATCTCGCGCGTGAACCGCACGCAGCGGGTGCAGTGGATGCAGCGGTTCTTGTCGATGACGATCTTGGCGCCCAGGTCCTCGTACCGGTAGCGCCGCTTCACTTCGCCCATGCGTGAATCGCCACTTCCATAGTGGTAGGAGTAGTCCTGGAGCTTGCACTCACCGGCCTGATCGCAGATGGGACAGTCTAGGGGATGGTTGATGAGCAGGAACTCCATCACGCCGGCCCGGGCATCGGCCACGGCTGGCGTGTTGGTGAAGACTTCCATCACCACGGCGTCCGGATTGTCCTTCGGCGCCGGCGGCACGGTCGTCGTGCAGCTGGTGGCCAGCTTCGGCTGACCTTTGATCTCCACCAGGCACATGCGGCAGGTGGCCACGGGCGTGAGGGCCGGGTGATAACAATAGTGGGGGATGTCGATGCCCACCGTCCGACAGGCATCCAGCACGAGGGTGCCGGGATTCACGCTCAGTGCAACATCGTTGATCTTGATCGTCGGCATGGACCCACTCCAGGGCTTCCAGAATGGGGCTAGGAGCCTTCAAGGTAAAGGAGGCCCGATCAGCCCGTTCCGACGGCACCCACCATGCACCGCCGGCAAAAATCCAGGAAATCCTCCAGATCCGGGATATCCACGTCCACTGTGGCGGGGATCACATTCGGGATGACCACCCGTTTGTTCAGTTCACCCGTGGCTTCCAGGGAAAACACAAACCAGGCGAGCCGGTCCTTCTCGGACGATAGCGTAAGGCTCACCACCTTGGTCTCGAAGAACAGGTCGGGGGCGCCCCCATCCTCGGGGGTTTTCCAGGCGGGGATGTGCGCCCGTTTGACGAACTCAGCCTTCAACTGCTCCATGGTGTGCTGGACCGTGAACTGAACCTCGACCTGGACATCCATTTCGCCCTCCCTAGTCCTTGTCGGCCGGGATCAATGAAAACCCAAACCTGGACATCGGAGCCTTCCAGACGACCCGGAAGCGTGGAAAAATCAAGGATTCAGGGGGCGGACATGCCGACGGCATTGATCTCGGTGTATGACAAGACAGGACTCATCCCCCTGGCGGAAGGCCTGCTGGCCCAGGGTTGGCGGATCCTGGCCACGGGAGGAACCCTCCGTACCTTGCAGGAGGCGAAGCTCGAGGCCCTGGAGGTGGCCGGCTACACCGGTGCGCCGGAGTGCTTCGATGGCAGGGTGAAGACCCTCCACCCCCGCATCCACGGTGGCCTCCTCTACCGGCGCGACCTACCGGACCACGTCGCCGATGCCAAGGCCCAGGGCATCGATCCCATCGACCTGGTGGTGATCAACCTCTACCCCTTCGAGGCCACCATCGCCCGGGAAGGGGTCACCGCCGCAGAGGCCATCGAGCAGATCGACATCGGCGGCCCGAGCATGATCCGCAGCGCTTCGAAGAACCACGCTTCCGTCACGGTGCTCACGGATCCCGCCCAGTACGGGCCCTTCCTCGAAAAGCTCCAGGCCGGAATATGGAATCTGGAGGATCGCCAGCGCTGCGCCCTGGAGGCCTTCCGCAGGACCGCAGCCTACGATGCGGCCATTTCAGGATGGATGGAGCGCGAGCTGGCCTCCCGGAAGTCCGCGGACCTGCCCCACCACCTCTGCCTCAACCTGGTGCTGAAGCAGGGCCTGCGCTACGGAGAGAATCCGCACCAGGCGGCCGCCTTCTACGTGGAGCCCGGTCGGCAGCCCGAGGGCATGGCCTCCTGCCACCAGCACCAGGGTAAGGAACTGAGCTTTAACAACCTCCTCGACGCGGATGCCTCCGCCCGCCTGGTCTGGCAATTCCCGGCCCCGGCCTGCGTCATCGTAAAGCACAACAACCCCTGTGGCGTGGGCCAGGGCCCTCACGCCCTGGAAGCCTTCATGCGGGCCCAGGCTGGCGACCCGGTCAGTGCCTTTGGCGGCATCGTGGCATTCAACCGTCCCGTCGGGGCCGAGGTCGCCAAGATCATGGCCCAGAACTTCTGGGAGGTCATCCTGGCCCCGGCCTTCACCGGCGAAGCCCTGGAAGTGTTCGCAGCCAAGAAACAGCTCCGCATTCTGCAGACACCCGACCATTGGCCCCAGAGCGCCGAGGGCCTGGACTCCCGTTCCATCGGTGGTGGCTATCTGGTGCAGCGCGCCGACGATGCGTTCGCCCCCTTCGAGGACTGGGAGGTGAAGGCCAGCGGGCCCGGATCCAACCCCAGGGCCGAGGATCTCGTGCTGGCCCAGCGCGTGGCCAAGGCCGTGAAATCCAATGCCATCGTCCTGGTGAAGGACGGCGCCACCGTGGGCATCGGCGCTGGCCAGATGAGCCGGGTGGATTCCGTCGAGATCGCGTGCCGGAAGGCCGGGGAGCGCGCTCGCGGCGCCGTTCTTGGCAGCGACGCCTTCTTCCCCTTCCCTGACGGGGTGGAAGTGGCTGCCAGCCACGGCGTTTCCGCCGTCGTCGAACCGGGCGGCAGCCTCAGGGATGCCGAGGTCATCGCCGCAGCCCAGAAGCTGGGAGTCTGGCTCTTCTTCACTGGGATGCGCCACTTCAGGCATTGAGCCCGGCTCCAAACGGGCTTCGCCCGTTTGGAGATAGATATGAACGCCACACAGCCATCTTTGCCCGGGACTTGTGAATGAAAACTTCTGAACTCCGCCAGCGATTCCTCCAATACTTCGAGCGCCAGGGTCACCGCCGGGTGGCCTCCAGTGCGGTGATCGGCCCCGCCGACGACCCCACTGTGATGTGGACCAACTCGGGCATGGTCCAGTTCAAGGACGTGTTCCTAGGCAAGGAGAACCGCGACTACAGCCGCGCCACCTCCAGCCAGAAATGCCTGCGCGCCGGCGGCAAGCACAATGACCTGGACCAGGTTGGTTTCACTGCCCGCCACCACACCTTCTTCGAGATGCTCGGCAACTTCAGCTTCGGCGACTACTTCAAGGCCGATGCCATCCGTTTCGCCTGGGAGTTCGTCACCGGCCCCGTGGACCAGGGCTGCCTGGGCCTGGACCCGTCGAAGCTGTGGGTCACTGTCTTCGAGGGCGCGGAGGGGGTGCCAGCCGACACCGAGGCCGAGGATCTGTGGAAGGCCGCTGGGGTCCGAGCCGATCGCATCATGCGGTTCGGCAAGGCGGACAACTTCTGGCAGATGGGCGACACCGGCCCCTGCGGTCCCTGCTCGGAAATGCACTTCGACCGGGGCGAGCACATCCCCGGCGATGCCACGCCCAACGGCCAGGGCGACCGGGTCATGGAGATTTGGAACCTCGTCTTCATGCAGTACGAACGGGACGCGAAAGGCGTGTTGACGCCCCTGCCCAAACCCAGCATCGACACGGGCATGGGCCTGGAGCGCACCGCCAGCATCGTCCAGGGGGTGGATACCAATTACGAGATCGACCTGTTCGAACCCATCTTCGAGGCCATCTGGAGCGCCGCCAAGGTGAATCCAGAGGACCGGAAGGACCACGCCAACCGCACGGCTTCCCAGGTCATTGCCGACCACATCCGCGCTGCCACCTTCATGTGCTTCGACGGCATCGTCCCCAGCAACGAGGGCAGGGGCTACGTGCTCCGCAAGATCATCCGCCGCGCACTGCGTTTCGGCCGGAAGCTCGGCATCGAAGGACTCTTCTTCGCCGATCTCGCGCCGGCGGTCTTCCAGGCCATGGGCGATCAATACCCCGAGCTGCTGGCCGAAATGGGCCGCATCCAGAAATCACTCCTGCGGGAAGAGCAGCAGTTCAGCCACACCCTGTCGGCGGGCCTCAAGATCCTCGAAGCAAGCGACATTTCGAAGGGCACCCTTACCGGCTCGGACATTTTCCGCCTCTACGACACCTACGGCTTCCCGGTGGACCTGGTGGAGGACTGGTGCCGGGAACGCCGGATCACCGCTGACCTGGCTGGGTTCCAGCAGGAACTGAACGCCCAGCGCGCCCGCGCCCGGGCTGCCATGAAGTCCCATGACCTGCGCCTGGCCGGGGACTTGGCCGTTTTGGCGGACTTGCCGCCCACGCGTTTCACGGGCTACGACCACCTCGAGGGCCAGGCCCACGTGGTGGCCCTCTTCGACGCGGACCATCGCCGGGTGAAGCAGCTCACGGGAGCAGGTTATGCCCTCTTGGACCGCACCCCGTTCTATGCCCTGTCGGGTGGCCAGGTGGGCGATACGGGCCAGCTCCGCTTCGAGGGTGGCCACGCCGAAGTGCTGGACACCACCGCCCCCGCGCCGAAGCGGCACCTGCACCAGGTCGTGATCACGGGCGTCCTGCACGAGAACTCCGGAGTCAATGCTCTGGTGCATCCGATCCGCCGCCGCCGGATCCGGGCCCACCACACGGCCACCCACCTGCTGCACGCCGCCCTGCGGGAAGTGCTGGGCACCCATGTGAAGCAGGCGGGCAGCGTGGTGGATGCCTCCCACCTGCGCTTCGACTTCACGCATTTCGCCCCCCTCGAGCCCGCGCAGATCACCGAGATCGAGCGGCTGGCTTCGCGCCAGGCTCTCAAATCCACGGATACCGAGGTGCGCGAGATGGACATCGAGGAGGCCCTCACCTCCGGAGCCATGGCCCTTTTCGGCGAGAAGTACGGTGAGGTGGTGCGCGTGGTCCAGGTCCCCGGGTTCTCGACCGAGCTCTGCGGGGGGACGCATGTCCCCAACACCGGCGAGATCGGGGTCGTGAAGATCATCTCCGAAGGCGCTGTCAGCGCGGGCGTCCGGCGCATCGAAGCCGTGGCCGGCGAGATGGCGCTGGAGCTGCTTCAAGCCGATGAATCCCTGATCCAGAGTCTCTCCCGGCGGGTCAACGCCAACCGGGAGGCCCTCCCCGACCTGCTGCAGGCCAAGGATCAGCGGATCGCCCAGCTGGAGCGGGAGCTCAAAGACTCCAAGCTGAAGGCAGCCGGCGGCGGCGGCAGCGCCGAGCTCATGTTGGGTAACGAAATGAAGGTCAAGGACGCACTCATCCGCTACTACCAGGTCGAAGGCCTCTCAAGTTCAGAATTAAGAGAGTTGATGGACCAAAAAAGAACGACACGACAAGACGAACTGATCTTCCTGTATTCAGTCCTGGCCACCGATCAGGTCGCTGCAGTGATCTCTGTCCCTAAACATCGAACTGCGCAATTTGACGCCGGCAAGCTCATGAAGGCAATCCTTCCACTCCTTGGCGGACGAGGTGGTGGGAAACCAGATCTCGCCCAGGGTGGGGGGAAACGAACTGACAACTTCAAAGAAGTGTGGGAAGCCTTGTGCGAAGCCGCTCAGGCCTGAACAACTCCACCTATTGCACAGGACATTTAGTCCTGTGCTCCTGAGTGCCGGCCCTGCACGGCCGGGGCGGCGGGAAAAAAGATCTCGCCCAGGGTGGAGGAACCAACCCGGCTGGCCTGCCTGAAGCCATTGCCGCCCTGAAGGCAGCCCTGTAGCCTGTCCCTGCCTTTGGAAGAGCCCTACTTCGCCGGGCTGCCGCCCTTCTCGTGGCAGCCGAGGCAGGTGGCCAGCTTGGGATCCGGGCTGCGCCAGTAGACGCTGTCCTGGTTGCCGAAGTCCTTCTGCAGCGCCTCGGGTATCCGGGCCCAGTAGAAGGCGAAGGCGGTGGACCCATCGGCCTTGGTCTCCTTCATGTAGAGCGGACCGGGTTCGGTGCCTGGCCTGCCCTTGACGTCGGAGAAAGTGGACATGACGGCGTAGGCCCCCGGGGGCAGCGCCTTGCCGGCCTTATAGGCGTCAATCCCGGAAGCCGTGACCCAGACCCTTCGCCAGCGGTCACCGTGGGCCTTGCTGCGAATCGGATCAGGCTCCGCAGGTTCCAGGCTGGCATAGTCCAATGCCCTGATCGGCAGGTCAGCCTCAAGGTCGTTCCGTTTGGCCTTGTCGGCCTCGGCAGCAGCCTTGTTGGTCTCCTCGCTGCCGAAGACCATGATGCCGCCCAGCTTCCCGCTGAAGCCCCAGCAGCCGAGCCAGATCAGCCCCACGAGCAGGGCCGGGGCCCCTACGCCCCGTTCCCAGAAGCGGCGACCCGCATGATGCCGGTGGTCTTTCCCATCAGCCCCGACATGGCTATCCCGGCGCCAAGTCCGCCACAGGAGGAAGGCGCACAACCCACCCACAAGGAAGCCCGCCAGGGCAGCGAGGATATGGACCTGCAGAATCCGCTGCAGCACCTGTTTCTCGCTGGCGACCACCGGGATGAAGCTCGAAGGGCCGATCAGGTTGATCTGGCGCCCCCAGACCAGACCGCTGAACAGGGCGATGGTGCTGGCGAGCCATCCAATGGCGGCCAGGAAGAAGGACGTGGCCAACAGGGACCTTCCCTGGCGGTGGAAGGAGCCCAACATGGCCACTGGAAGCGCTGCCACCAATCCCAGGGGGAGGTGAACGAAGGCCGGGTGCTCCCGGGCGATGAATTCGATCAGGGGCGATGCGGTCATGGCACTCCAGGGTCAGAAGATGCGGGTGACGTTGAACCCGATGGACCAACTCGCCGATGGGCGGGGACCGCCACCGTAATCACCGCTCAGCACCTGATTGGCGGTGGTGCCG
This sequence comes from uncultured Holophagaceae bacterium, assembly GCA_903873655.1. Classification (GTDB taxonomy): domain Bacteria; phylum Acidobacteriota; class Holophagae; order Holophagales; family Holophagaceae; genus Geothrix. Next base: position 18,971 of record CAIQPH010000077.1, read on the forward strand.
ATGACGTTCGTGCCGAACAGCGAGAACCGGTGCTTGAAGGTCTTGTAGGAGACCCCGGCGGCGAATCCGTTCTGATAGGTGGAGCCGTCCGTGCTGCCTTCTGGGGCCGCCTTGGAGAACTTGGAGGGCCGGGGATAGTACTCCGTCACCACCGAGAATTTTTCGGTGAGGTTGGCGCGGAGGCCAACCCCCACATTGAAAACACCGCCGGTGTTGGGTGTCGTATTCGGTGTGGCACCCGGAGGAACGGCCAGGATGGTATTCGTCGTGGTGGTCTTGGTGATGTAGGTGGGCACTAGGGAGAAGATGATGTCATCCGTGATGAAAATTTCCGTGGGCACCTGAAAGGTCCCACCGAAAATACCCACCCTTCCCAGGGGTGTGATGGTCCCCTTCACCACTTCGTCGAACCGCTCCGCCCGGAGTGCCATCCGCACGCGGTCGCCGTTCAGCACCTGCTGTTGCAGGCCCAGGGTGAAGGTCTTGTTGTCCGGCGTGCGGTAGATGAAGGCATTCAAGCCCTTGATCGGCTTGATACCGAAGGTGAACCCGATCCCGGAATAGGTATAGCCATCCAGACCGTAGACATCCTTGCCGTGGCCCTGCACGGGCTGGACGAACCGGTGGGTGAAAGCCATGCCGATGTCCCAGAACTGCATCCGTTCAGCACTGGGGAGGTTTAGCACCAGAGGAACCTCTGACGATTCGGCATGGAGCGCTCCCCCAGCCAGGACGGCGCAGGCGAGCAGAGGGGCGGTCTTCCGTGTCATCGGGTCTCCTGAGTGCTTACTTGGCCGCAAACTTGCGCATGATGGGAATCATCTTTTCGACATCCGCCGGGGTCATCTTGTCCTTGAAGGCGGGCATCTTGTCCTTGCCGTCCAGGGTGATCTTGATCCAGTCGCCATCCTTCTTCTTGTTCGCCTTGCGACTGTCGGTGAAGTCGAAGCCGTTGTCGGGAAGCGGCTTGCCGTTGTTGTCACGGCCACTGCCGTTCGCACCATGACAGCGGGCGCAGGCATCATTCCAGTACTTCTGGTAGTCGCTCCCCGAGAACTTGGGCAGGTCCTTGGCAGCGTCACTGGCGAACAGGGGCGCACCCATGAGGAGCAGGGAGGAAAGGAAGATTCGACGCATGCAGTCTCCTGTGGAGTGGTTGAGTGATACCGAGTGATGGCTCAGTTCCATTTGTTGTTGCTGGCGGTGTGGGTCTGACCATGGCAGCTGAGGGCGCAGCCACCCTTGCCTTCAGTTGTTGAGGTCACGGTATACGTCTTGGCGCCGGTGGGCGTGGTTCCGAAAACGATCGTGTCGCTTGGATACTGGTCAGAAGGCGTGCCACTGACACCGCTGACGGCGGTGGTGTCGAGGTATTTGAAGTGGTTTCCAACGGTATTGGTGATTCTACTGGTGTTATTGAGATGCCCACCAACCATGTCGTGGCAGGTGTCACAGGTCGTATTGTGGGCACTCGGGCTGCTGTGCCGACCCGTGAGAGCGTTGTACTCGGGCGCCGAGGTGGAGGCAATTTTGTGACAGGCGATGCAGTAGGTATTGGCGTTCACAGGGTTGGTACCTGATTGCCAGCCGGGCGTGGTCTGACCCCCGTGGCAGCTGATGTTGGAGCAGGTGAACTGGGTGGCGCTGGCGGTGTAACCAGCCACCGAGGCCTGCGAGTTGAAGGTCGGATCGACGGACACCGAGGCTGGGCCCACCGTGACGGGTGTCGCGAGCCGCTTGTTGGCATTGCTGTAGTGAGTCTGGGCTGAGTCGTAGGGCACAGAGCCCACGTGGCAGGCTTCGCAATCGGGATAAGCCGAGGCCGTCAAGCTGGTTGGCAGGGCCGGTGTGGTCCGAGTGAACGTCAGCAGGGCAAGGTGCTTGGGATGCGCACCGGCCAAATTCGGCCAGGCGGCGCCGGTGGGTCCCACGGTGGTGAAGTTGGAGCCGGTGTGGCAGGAAAGGCAGGTGCCCACGCCTAGCCCTGCTGTCAGGGGCGAGCCAAGGATGTGGCAGACGGTGCAAACGGGACCGGTCTTGGTGGTGCTCCCGGACTGATCGTGACAGTTGATGCATTCCCCCTCGAACTGAGCCTGGGTGAGGGTCTGGTGGTGATTCCCGAGGGTACTCTGGCTCGTACTCAGGTAGGGGATGGGATGGGCCACGCCTGATCCTTGGGGAGCGGTCCAGTGGTTCTGCGTTGAGGAGGCCACATGGACCTGGGTGTGGCAGGTCAGGGCACAACCCCCATCACCTTCCGGCAAGGACAAGGCCGGGTTGATGACATAGGGGGGAGTGCCTAAGGCGGAGATCGGGTAGCTAGTGGTGTTCTTGAACACCACGGTGCCGCTGGGCAGCTTCGTGGCGCTGGTGACAGCATGGAGATTGAGCTGGGCGAAGTGGTTCACGGCCCCCAGGTTGGCATTGGCCGAAGTCATGTCGTGGCAGATGGTGCAGTCAGTAGCGGCCGCTTGGGCGTGGGTGCCGTAGGAATGGCGGCCGACAGCATCGTTGTACTGCGAGCTGGTGGTGCCGCCATTGACCTTGTGGCACGAAGAACACTGGGTGGTGATCTTGGTGGTACTGGTCCAGTTGGGTGTGGTCTGTCCACCGTGGCAGCTCGCGTTGGAGCAGGTGTTCGAGGACCCATTGAACACCGCCGTTCCCGCACTCTTGGCGTTGTAGGCGGGATCAAAGCTCACGGGAGCGGGTCCAGCAGGAGTGCTGTTCCGGGCATTCGCATTGTTGTAGTGAGTCGCACTGCCGGTGCTGCTGCCTGCATGGCAGGTGACACAGGTCAAGGCGGTGGGCAGCGTCATATGGGTGTTATGGGCACCCGCGATGCTGGGGAAAGTGCCACCGGTCGGGCCATTGGGGAGGCTGGATGGGCCTACATGGCAGGACTGGCAGGTGCCATTGCCATTCCCCGCGAGAGTGGGGTCGGCCAGCTTGTGGCAGATCTGGCAAGCAGGGGCCGCCGAATTGGGCGAGGTGCCAGAAATGGCATGGCAGACCTTGCAATCCGCCGTGAAGATGGCCAGGGTAGCGGTCATGTGCCCATTGCCCTGGGTATCTGGGGCACTGGTGGACAGAAAAGGTACGGGATGGGGGGCGCCGCTGGACTGCCAGGTGTCGAGCGGAGCGCCAGTATGGATGTGGGTATGGCAAGTCAGGGCGCACCCGCCGTTGCCCTCTGTGGCGCTGGTCACGGCGTAGGTTCCGCCGGTGACGATGAGGGGGTCGAAGACGATGGTGCCACTGGGCATCTGGTCTGCAGGGCTTCCAGTGGAAGCACCATCAACCGCCTCGGTATCAAGGTACTTGAAGTGGGCCGAAGCCCCAGGGGAAGTGCCGTTGGTCATGTTGTGGCAGGTGGTGCAGGCGATGCCGTTGGCCACCACGGTGGTATTGTGGGTGCCCTGACTGTGACGGCCGAAGGCGTCATTGAACTGAGTGATGGTTCCCGCGGCGGCGGCCACCCCGTGGCACATGGTGCACTGCGTACTCGAGTTGATGGATCCGCTCTGCTGCCAGCCAGGTGTAGTCTGGCCGCCATGGCAACGCACGCTGGAACAGTTGAGCTGCGATGGGCTAAAGGTGGGGTTGCCACCCGTGAGCGAGCTGAAGATGGTATTGATCGAGACGGTGGCGGGACCTGTCGCAGGAGAGGCGATTCTCTGATTGGCATTCGCGTAATGAGTGGTGGTTCCGCTCCCGGCGCCCGCGTGGCAGGTGTCGCAGGTCAGCTGGGTGGCCAGGGCCATGTGTTTGAGGTGAGCACCAGCCAGGCTGGGGAAGGCCGAGCCCGTGGGCCCGCTCGACAGTCCGGCGGCTCCCGCATGACAGGACAGGCAGGTTCCCGCATCGGTGCCGGAGGCCGTAGGATCCGCCAGCTGGTGGCAGACATTGCAGAGCGGGGCCGAAGCCAGAGGCGAGCTGCCGCTATAGGCATGACAATGGGCGCAATCGGCAGTGAAGGCGCTGACCGTGACGGTCAGGTGGCCATTCAGGCTGGAGTCGGTCTGCCCTGCCAGGAAGGGAACGGCGTGAGGCGCGGCATTGGCGCCGTGACACAGCGTGGCGTTGTAGCAGCCAGGCTGAGTGCCCGCCGGGGCGGGAGAAACTGGATGCCCGGCCGGATTGTTGGGGGACCCGGCATAGTGGCACTGGGCACAGACGGCGGCATTGGATGGATCAGTCGTGGCGTGGTTGTAGGCGGACCCGCCGGAAGTGCGCCAGGGCTTGGGCGGATGGGGCGCCTGGGCGCCATGGCAGGCGGAGCAGGCACTGGCCGACGCCCCGCCCGAGAAATCCCTGGCGTGGCAGATCTGGCAGGACACTAGACTCCCTCCCGTCGTGGGATCGGCAGCCATCTTGGCCCGCACGCCGTGCAGGGCCGGGTTGGCAAAGCCGGGTGTCGACTGGTGGTGGCAGCCGCTGGTCATGCAGGTGGGAATGCCGCTGCCCACTCTGAGGATGGAGACTTCATGGCACTTGGTGCAGGCATCGACGCCTTGAACGGCCTGTCCGCCGTGGGCATTTATCCAGCCAGTGGGATGGTAGTCGCCGTAGTACTGGGCCACGCTGTTGGAACCCTTGCCGCTTCCACAGCCCAGCAGGAGGAAGACCGAAAGCGCAGAGCAGATCAGGGGCCAGAAGCAGCTTGGTTTCTTGTTCCAACACCATTTCCTAGGCATGAAAATTCCCCTGTGAGATGGGCGGCTGGTTGATGACTGGGAGAGGGACCAATAGTCTGCCATCGGCTTGTCACGGAACGAGCTGAAGAAGAAGGAAACCGTTTATTATTTTCAATCCCAGGTTCGGGGCAAGGGTTCTTGTCCTGACAGAGATGGAAGCAAAATTGGCTTGTCCATCCACTATCGCCAACAAGACGCCATGGGAACATATCTCGAATGGTTGCTTATTGTTAGATCTTTGGATCTAACCCATTTCCATTGATTCGGTCCGGCAAATGGCCTAATCTTCAGCTTCCATGCACTCGCGAATGACAGGACACCGTTCTTCCCGCAGGGGAGTCCTGCGATGCCTTGCCATCGCCTTGGCTTGGCTGTGCATGACGCTCCCGGTCCTGGCATTGGATCCATCCCGGCCACTCTCGACGCATGCCTCTCGCACCTGGCGCAGTGAGGATGGCCTGCTCCAGGATACGGCGTCGGCTCTGCTCGAATCGCAGGACGGGTTCCTCTGGGTCGGCACCGAAGCAGGGCTGGTCCGTTTTGACGGCGCCAACTTCGAGCATTACTTGCGCATCAACCTGCCTGGATTCATTCATAACGACATCCAGTGCCTGGCGGAAGGCCCGGATGGCGCCCTCTGGATCGGAACTTCCGAGCCGGGTCTCTACCGCCTCCAACGAGGTGAGATCCAAAGCTTCGGCTCGAAAGAAGGTCTGCCTGATCGGGCCATCCGACGCCTGCTTCGCGATCACAGTGGCACCTTGTGGGTGGCGCCCGTGGAGGGGTCCCTGCTTCGATTCGACGGGGTACGTTTCCAGTCTGCGTCCTCGGATGCGGTGCACATGCGGATCCGGGCGCTCGCAGAGGACCCGGAAGGCACGATCTGGGTGGGCACGGCAGGGTCAGGCCTCTGGCGCCTCCGGGAAGGTCGCCTGGCCTTGGCGGCCCTGACCGCCGCAGAGATCACCGCCCTGAGTGTGCGAGCGGACGGGGAAGTTCTGATCGGCACTCGCTCCCAGGGAGTGCAGGTGCTCACGGAGGGGCGGCTGGAAGTTCCGGTCTGGGCGAAGCAACTGCCCTCCAAGCCCATCAGTTCCCTGCTCGTGGACCGCCAGAACAGCCTATGGATCGGCCTCGAACAGAATGGGCTCTACCGCCTGAACCAGGAAGGCCGGCTCGAAGCGGCACCTGCTTCCCTCGGTTCCCGTTGGACGCCGATTTCCTTGCTGGAAGACAGTTCCGGCGCCTTGTGGTCAGGCAGCGATGAACGGGGCCTGCGGGTCCTCTATCCAGTGCCCTTCCAGACGGTACCCGTGTGGGGTGGGGATCCCGAGGAACCCGCCCGGATGGTCTGCCAGGATGCTCAAGGGACGGTCTGGTGCCTTACTGGTGAGCAGGCCTTGGGCAGGATTCAGCATGGGCGCGTCGAAAAGGTGAGCCCAGGGAGCCCGACTGGCGGCCCCATCACCTCACTCTGGCCCCGGCGAGCCGGGGGCCTGTGGGTGGGTACCCGGAGCGGGGGGTTGTACACCTTGGATCAAGGCCGGTTCCACCCGGTCCGCGGGTCCGACGGTCGATCGTGGGATGCCATCGTTTCCCTCTATGAGGACCCAGGCAACGTCCTTTGGGTCGCGACCTCCCGGCAGGGCCTCGTCAAGCTGGCCCCTGACACCGCCCCCATCCTGTTCCCCGCAGTCCTGGACATCCTGGCCATGACTGGCGGCGGATCGGGACCGCTGTATCTGGCGAGCCGCACCCAAGGACTGGGGATTCTCGAGGCCAGCCAACTCCGCTGGCTGGGCAGGACCGAAGGGCTGGGTTCCACCGGGGCCCTCTCCCTGTATCTAGACACTGAAGGACTCCTCTGGGTGGGGACCCCGGAAGGCCTGCGCATCTACCGGGAAGGCACCTTCCAGAGTTCCGCCAACCATTCCGGCCCACTGCTCCTGAGCATCCACTCGATCCTGGGCGACCCGTACGACCGCCTGTGGTTCAGCACCGGGCAGGGTGTATTCCAGATGGCGCGCGCAGCGCTCCTCCGCCGCCTGGATGAACCCGGTCCGATTCCGGCGGTGCTCCTCGATCATCACGATGGCATGCCCTCGCGGGAAACCGCTGGAGGGGCCCAACCCGTCGCGTGGCTCACCCGGGAAGGAGAGCTCTACTTCCCCACCACCCGGGGGCTGACACGGCTGGAAGGCCGCGGCGCGCCCCTCCAGGGCCCACCCTTGCGCCTGCATATCCTCAGGGCGGAAAGCGACGAAACGGTCCTGCCCGACACTCTGCCGATCCAGGTCCCCCCGGGCACCCACCGCTTCGAAGTGTATTACGCAGCCACATCTCTGACCCGGGCCGACAAAGTGCGCTTCCGCTACCGGCTGGAAGGCTGGGAGCCCACCTGGAACGACGTGGGCGACCGCCGTTTTTCGGCCTACTCGAACCTTCCCCCGGGGACTTACCGATTCGTGCTTCAAGCCTGGCGGGTTGACGAAGAGGGACCTCCGCAAGAGCGTTCCATCGAGGTGCATGTCCAGCCTTTCTTCTATCAGCGGACAACCTTCTGGGTGCTGTGCGCCCTGGGAGCAGCCGCCTTCGCAGGCTGGCTGCATCACCTCCGGCTCCAGCAACTGGAGGCCCGTTCGGCCGTGATCTCTGAGCGGAACCGCATGGCCCGGGAGATTCATGACCACCTGGCCCAGGGTTTCACCGGGGTCCTGCTCCAACTCGAAGCCGCGGAAGCCAAACTATCCCGCATGGTAGGCGACCCGGCACCGGTCCTCACCCGTCTCGATCATGCCCGGAACCTGGCTGTGGCAAGCCTGCAGGAGGCCCGTCGCTCCGTGATGGTCCTGCGCCCGAGAAGACCAGAGGGCACGGACCTTCTGGGGGCCATGCGCCTCCTGGCGGACCGGCTCCTGGCGGGCACGGACATCCAGGTGGAATTGGCGATGGTCGGTAAACCAAGGCCGCTCCGCGAACGCACCGAAGAGGAACTCATCCGCATGGCCCAGGAGATGCTCACCAACGCCCTCCGCCACGGCAAAGCCAAGTGGGTGAGGGTGGTGCTGCAATTCGAGGCGGGGAAGGTGCACCTCAGCGTCGAAGACGACGGCAAGGGTTTCGACCCTTCAGCAGATGTCGCAGGCTATGGGATGCGCAGCATCCGTGAAAGCGTCAAAAAACTCCGGGGCCAGTTGGACATCGATAGCAGCCAAGGCCTTGGCTCCCGCATCACCATCACCCTTCCCACCCGGAGGTGGCGTTCATGACCACAGCCCCGACCGATCGCATTCGCCTGCTCATCGTGGACGACCACCCGGTCGTGCGTGATGGCCTCGTGTCCATCCTCCACGAAGGCGAACCTGACCTCGAAGTCGTCGGGGAAGCGGGAGACGGCAAGGAGGCCGTGGTCACCTGGAGGAACCTCCGGCCCACTGTGACGATCATGGATCTGCAACTCCCCGGCCAGTCCGGGGTGGAGGCTGTCCAGGCTATTCGCCGGGAGGATCCGGACGCCCGGATCCTCGTGCTCACCACCTTCGATGGCGATGCCGACATCCAGCGGGCCCTGGAAGCCGGAGCCCGCGGCTACCTGCTCAAAAGCGTGCGCAGAGCGACCCTCATCGAGGCCGTGCGCGCCGTGGCCGCTGGCCAGCGCTACCTGCCCCCGGCCACGGCCGCTCGCCTGGTGGAAGCCATGGAATCAGAGCGGCTCACACCCAGGGAACTCGATGTGCTCAAGCTGCTCGGGGAGGGTCAGCGCAACCGCGAGATTGCCGATGCCCTGGGGTTGGCGGAAGCCACGGTGAAGATCCACGTGAACAACCTGCTGCGCAAGCTCGAGGCCAAGGATCGCACCGAGGCGACGGTCATCGCCTTGAAGCGAGGCCTGATTCACCTTGGATCCTAGCGCGCGATCTCGACGGCCCGCAGCTCCCGCATCACAGTGACCTTGATCTGCCCGGGATACTGCATCTCTGCCTCGATGCGGCGGGAGACATCCTTGGCGATCCAGTAGGCCTGGTCGTCATTGACTGAACCGGCATCCACCAGGATGCGGATCTCCCGTCCTGCCTGCATGGCGAAGCTCTTCTGGACGCCCTTGTAGCTGTTCGCAATGCCTTCCAGCTGCTCCAGCCGCTTGACGTAAGTCTCCAGCATCTCCCGGCGGGCGCCTGGCCGGGCCGCGCTGAGGGCATCCGCAGCGGTGATGAGCATGGCCTCGACCGTGCGTGGCTCGAAGTCCCCATGATGGCAACTCATGGCGTGGATGACTTCCTCCTTCTCCCCGTAGCGCTGCAACAGCTGCATGCCGATCTCGATATGGGTGCCTTCCACCTCCCGGTCGATGGCCTTGCCAATATCGTGGAACAGCCCAGCTCTCCGGGCGAGCCGGGCGTCTGAACCCATCTCGCCCGCCATGTACTCGGCGATGCGGGCGACCTCCTTGGTATGCTCCAGCACATTCTGGCCGTAGGAAGTCCGGTAGTTCAGACGACCGACGAGCTTGTGCAGTTTCGAATGGATATCCGGAAAGCCGAGCTCGATGCAGGCGGCCTCGCCGATCTCCTTCAGGTGCTGGTCCATGTCCAGCTTGACCTTCTCGACCACCTCTTCGATGCGGGCGGGGTGGATGCGGCCGTCGGCCAGCAGCTTGAGAATGGCCTGCCGGGCCACTTCCCGGCGGATCGGGTCGAAGCTGGAGACGACGATGCTCTCGGGTGTGTCGTCCACGATCAGGTCGCAGCCGGTGGCCTTTTCCAGGGCCCGGATGTTGCGACCCTCCCGCCCAATGATGCGCCCCTTGAGGTCATCACTGGGAAGCTGGACTGAACTGACGGCCTGCTCGGCGACCACGTCTGAGGCCACCCGCTGAATGGCGGCACCGATGGTCCACCGGGCCCTCTTGTTCGCTTCCTCCTGGGCCTCGTCCTCGATGCGGCGCACCAGCTTGGCCGCATCCATCTTGGCGGCGTACTCCAGCTGGGAGATCAGCTCGGCCTTGGCGTCTTCCCGGGTGAGTCCGGCGACCTCCTCCAGCCGCTTGGCCTGGGCTTCCACGAGCTGTTTCGCCTCTGCCTGCCGGGCCTCCAGCTTCTCGAGCTCGGCTTTGCGCTTTTCGGTCAGGACATCGACATCTTTCGTCTTCAAGTCCAGCTGCTGGGTTTTCTTGTCGAGTCCTTCTTCTTTGGATTGGAGCCGCTGTTCCTGCTTCTCCAGGTTCTTCTGCCGCTCGGTCAGGAGCTTCTCAGCCTCCTGGCGGTCATGGAGGGCCTGCTCCTTGGCTTTGAGCTCGGATTCCTTGCGGGCGGACTCGGCGTCCTGAATCCCGCGCTCCAGGAGCCGCTGCGCTTCGCGCTTGGCCTCCTCCAGCAGCTTCTCCCGCTGGGTCTTGATATCGGCCTCGGCCTTCGCCTGGGCCTGCGAACTGTCCAGGGCCGCCTTCTGGGCCCGCATGGACATCAGATACGCCACTGCCCCGGATACGAGGGCCAGCGCGAGGAAGATCCAACTGATTAAATTCATGGGCGACTCCAAGGAAGAGGATCCAAAGAGCCACCAGCACCCGAATGAAAAATCCCCGCTCAGTCGTGGAGGCGTGCCGAGTTCCCTAGTTTATAGGGGGGAGACCAGAGTCCCTGGCTAAGGCGCGCCGTCGCGCGGAACGCACAGGACAGGGGGAAGGTCTCCCGAGTCGACTTACGGAACAAGAGCTTGGCCATGATCACGGGCCTCGCAGGGAAATCAGGCTCCATCCTCGTCCAGGAGTGGCACGGGAACGGAAGGTTCGTCCGGAACGTCGCCCAGCAGCTTTGAAAGGGTCTGTTCCAGGTTGTGGGTGTGCTGGTTGGCTTCCTGTTCCAGTCGCGCCACACGGCGCGCCAGATTCAGGGCGCCCAGGAGGTACCAGGACGGGGTGTCGAGACCCTTCGGGACGCTCCCCCATCTTAACTGGCATTGGGAGTCCATGTCCTGAAAGGTGGCTTCCAGAATCCGTAGGGCCGTCTCCAGGCTTTCAGGCTGGTCGGTCTGGACCTGCAGGGACCGTCCCTGAACCGTCACCGTGACGGGCCGGGTGCCGGGAAGCGGGGCCGGCGGCTTCATCCCAAGGCTTCCAGGGCCCGGAGGATCGCAGCCACCTGATCTTTGACGGCCTCCCGGTCCCGCTCCAGCGCGACCTTCTCAGCCGTGGCCTCCTCCAGCTGGGCCCGGAGGGATTGGACTTCCCGTTCTTCCCCCGCTCCGGCGGCCTTCAGTGCCTCCAATTCCTCTCTCAACTGGTTCCGCTGGTGGACCAGGGCCTGCATCTTGGATTCAAGCTGTTTCAGGAGATCCATGGGTTCCTCATGAGACCCATCTTACGCTCGGAGCTTAGCTCCGATCGACTCCGCCGCGCGGAGCGCGGCGCTGACCCAGCCATCGATCTCCTCGCCGACAAGGGTGCGGCCGGCCTGGAATCGCATGCGCATCAGCCAGGCCTGCCGTCCTTCCGGCAGAGTCTTGTGCCGGAACACGTCCACGCAGCGCAGATCCACGAGGGTTTCCGGGGGCAGGGACAAGCTCATGGCGCCCGCCAGGGCCTCGTAGGATTGGTCCAGGTCCACCAGCAGGGAAAGGTCCCGCTCCACGGCGGGGAACCGGCTGAAGGGACGGAAGTCCGGGATGATCTGGTCAGCCACCTGGGCCAGCTCCGAGACCGGGAGTTCGAAGCCGAAGAGGCCTTCCCCCAGGCAACGAATCTCGGGGGGGCAGTTCCACCCCAGGTCCCTGCCGATCCCGCTCAAGTCCGCTTCGCGCACAGCGCGGGCGGGGCTGAGATAGTCCTCGCCTCCCACGATGCCCCCCCAGACCAGGCCCAGTGAGAGCTGCTCAGAGGGGCCCTGGGGACCGCTGACAAAGATCGGAGCCACCTCAAAGAGACGAATCTCGCGGGAGCCCCGTCGGAGGTTCTGCTCCGCGGAACCCATGAGGCCCGGCAGGAGAGACCCGCGCATGACCGAGAATTCCTGTCCCAGGGGATTCGCCAGACAGCGTCCTTCCGCCGGGTTGTCGGCCGAGGCGAAGATCGCGTCGACCTCGGGACTGATGAATCCGTAGGTGACCGTCTGGTGAAACCCAAGGTGGGCCAGGCGCCGGGCCAGACGCTGCCGCTGAAGGTACGAGGGCGACAGGGGTTCCGGGGGACCTTCCAGAGGCGGCAGCACTGAAGGAATGTGTTCGTACCCCCTCAGGCGCAGAACCTCTTCAGCGAGGTCCTCGGGAATGGCAAGGTCGTGTCGCCAGGTGGGTGGAATCACGATGATGGGGCCCTTGCCGGCCTGGATGGTGCACCCAAGCCGAGCCAGGGAATCGGATGCTTCAGACAGGGACAGCGATTCGCCTGCGACCCGCGTCAGCAGGCCCTCCTCAAGCACCACGGGAGCAGCTTCGGCCGGCAGCGAACCGACGGTCCAGGCCCCCGACAGCTGCGCACCACTCCAACCCACGAGCCGACCGACCAGCAGGTCCCTGGCAACCCTGGCCATGGCGGGATCGGCCCCCCTGCCGAAGCGATGCGAAGCGTCCGTATGCAGGTTGTGGCGCCGTGCGGTGGCGCGGACGGTCTTCGGATCAAACCAGGCGCTCTCCAGCAGGATGCGTTGGGTGGTCTCGGTCACCTTGGTGCCGTCGCCACCCATGACGCCGGCAAGGGCGATGGGCCCTGCTTCGTCGGCGATGACAAGATCCCGGGCCATCAGCGTGCGAGTGACGCCATCCAGGGTCATCAGGGCCTCACCCTCCTTGGCCCAGCGGATGGACACCGCCCCTTGAATGCGATCCGCGTCGAAGGCATGGGTGGGATGACCATAGCGATGCAGCAGCTCGTTGGAGGCGTCCACCGCGGGCAGGCGCTTGGGCGTGGACTCCAGAGCCAGCAGGAAGGTCTGTGCCGTCGGGGGCGTGGAACCATCCCCCAAGGTGAGAACGGCCGTGCTGTAGAGGGGGCAGGCGGGGCTCTCGAGGCGCACCTCGAGCAGAGGCTTCCCTTCCAGGACCGTAGGAACGGCGATCGCCGCGAGCGGTTGGCGGAGTTTGGCCGCGATCTCGCGCGCCAGGCCTCGGTGCGACATCGCGTCTCCGCGGTTCGCCGTGATATCCACCTCCACCACTTCGCTGCCTTCGCGAGTGGCGACTCCATCCACGGGGAAGCCCAGAGAGGCAAGCATTTCGCAGAGCTGGCGGGTACTGAGACCGGCGACGGCCGGGACCTCCTGAGCCAGCGCACTACGTTCGATCCACATCAGTCGAGCCCTCCCATGGCCTTGAGGAAGCGCTGGTCATTCTCGAAGAACAGCCGCAGGTCCGGAGTCTGGCTCAGCATCATGGCCATGCGTTCGACACCCATGCCGAAGGCCCAGCCGGACCATTCGGCTGAGTCGATGCCCGCGTACTTGAGCACGTTCGGATGAATGAGACCCGCGCCAAGAATCTCGACCCAGCCGGAGCCCTTGCAGACACGGCAGCCCTTGGCGCCGCAGAGCGGACAGCTCACGTCCACTTCGCAGCCGGGTTCCACGAAGGGGAAGTAGGAAGGCCTCAGGCGGATTTCCGTGCGGGGCCCGAAGAGCGCCCGCAGAGCGTATTCCAGGGTGCCCTTGAGGTGCTGCATACCGATGCCATGGCCGACGAGCATGCCCTCGACCTGATGGAACATCGGACTGTGGGTTGGATCGATCTCATCCTTGCGGTAGACCCGCCCGGGCGCGAGAAAGCGGATGCCGCCCCGGGCCGCCATATCCTTGGCCACGCGCAGCAGGGTGCGGACCTGCACGGGACTCGTGTGGGTCCGGAGCAGCAGGTCAGGATGAGCCGCAAGGTAGAACGTATCGGAGGAGGCCTTCGCGGGATGATCCTCGGGGATGTTCAGCCCATCAAAGTTGTGGGCCTCGGTCTCAATCTCGGGACCTTCCTCCACGTGGAATCCCAGGGGCCGGAAGACCTCCACCAGCCGGTCCATCAGCCGATTCAGGGGATTCAGCGCACCGCTGGCGGGCACCGGCGGCGGCAGGGCAGGATCCCAGCTCGCGGCCAGGGCATTCCGCTGCCGCTTGACTGCTTCCAGCTCAGTCTGGCGGGCCTTCAGCCCCTCCTCCCACTGCTGCTTGAGGGCATTGATGGCCGCACCCAGCTCGCGCTTCTGGTCCTTGGGCGCGGCTTTGAGCAGTTCCATCATCCGCGCGGCGTGGCTGCCCTCGCGCCCCACATAGGCGCCCTTCAGACGCAGCAGGGCATCCGTGTCCAGGCATGCCGCCAGCGATTCGGTAAAGGAATGTTCCGCCTTGACGATTTCAGGGGGCAGCAAGTGGTCCATGGAATCCTCAGGGGAGGGATCTCAAAACAAGGAAAGGCCGCTTGCGCGGCCTTTCGGGTATCTGCGAGGTGCTAGGTCGCGATCAGCCCTTGGCCACAGCCACGAGCTTGGTAAAGGCTTCGGGGTTACGCACCGCGAGATCCGCGAGGATCTTGCGGTCAAGGTCCACGGAGGCCTTCTTGAGACCGCCCATGAACTTGGAATAGCTGGTGCCATTCTGGGTGCAGGCGGCACTGATGCGCACGACCCAGAGGCGGCGGAAATCACGCTTCTTGACCTTGCGGTCGCGGTAGCCGTAGCCGAGCGACTTCTCGACGGCCTCCTTGGCGGACCGGTAGAGGCGGGACTTGGCACCGTAGAAGCCCTTGGCGAACTTCATCATGCGCTTGCGGCGCTGGGCGCGTTTGAAACCACGTTTGACGCGAGTCATGTTGCTTCCTTTCCTCGAGGCAGCGCGTTCAGGATTGAACGGACTTTAGGAGCCTCATCGGGGGTGGCCTCAGCCACCGGGTTAAAAGGCGCGATGGCAAGGCCATCGCGGTAACGGAGTTCCGCAGGAACTCCGCAATTCTCAGGCGTAGGGCAGCATCGCGGCAACGGCCTTGGTGTCTGCCTTGGAGACCATTCTGCCCATGTCCAGCTGGCGCTTGCGCTTGGCCGTCTTCTTGGTCAGGATGTGGCGCTGGTGCGAGCAGCCACGCTTGAACTTGCCGCCGGCGGTCTTCTTGAAGCGCTTCTGGGCGCCCTTGTGGGTCTTGATCTTGTATCCGCTCATGGGGTCCTCACTGGGTCTGGGCTTCGGTTGCTGCTGTTTCGGGTTTGGGGGCCTTGGGTTTCTTTGGTGCCTTGGGTACTTCAATGATCTTGGGAGCGAGGATCGCGTGCATATCGCGACCATCAATGCCGGCACCCTTTTCAACGATGGCTTTGTCGCCGACGCGCTGGATGACTTCCTCAATGATCCGGTAACCGATGTCACGGTGGACGACTTCACGCCCACGGAACATGACCACCACTTTGACTTTGTCTTCTTCCTCCAGAAACCGCAGGATGTGCTTAACCTTAAAATCGAAATCGTGGTCGTCGGTCTTGGGGCGGAACTTCACTTCCTTGACGACGATGTTTTTCTGTTTCGCCCGGGCTGCGTGTTCCCGCTTGGCTTCCATGAACTTGTATTTGCCGTAGTCCATGATTCGGCAGACAGGCGGGTTTGCGTTTCCAGCCACTTCCACCAAGTCGAGGCCGCGTTCTTCTGCGATCCGGATGGCCTGGTGGGGAGGCATCAAGCCAAGCTGTTCGCCATCTTCTGAGATGACGCGGACCTCTTGGGCCCGGATGCCGTCGTTGATGCGGGTCTCGTTCGGACGAATGGTACCTCCCCTAGTTGCACAAGGACAGAAAGTCTAACATTTGACCAGGCTTCCGCCAAGCACGGAAAACTGGATCAACGGTGGCGATCCCGGGCCTCCATGGTCAGGGCTTCCAGGAAGCCATCCAGGGACTGCACCCCAAGATCCCCTCGGTGGCGGTGCCGTACCGAGACCGTGCGGGCTTCAGCCTCGCGGTCCCCTACCACGAGCATGTAAGGGACCTTGGCCAGCTGGGCTTCCCGGATCTTGGCTTTTAGGCTTTCGTTCCGGAGGTCCAGTTCCACCCGTAGGCCGCGGGCCTTCGCCCTCGCCGCCGCCTCAGTGGAGAACGCGTTGGCGCGATCGGTGATGGGAAGTATGGCGACCTGGACCGGGGCGAGCCAAGCGGGGAAGGCTCCTCCTGTGTGCTCGACGAGAATGCCCATGAACCGCTCAAGGCTCCCCAGGATGGCCCGGTGCAGCATGATGGGTCGCCCTTCGCCGCCATCCGGCCGGGTATAGGTCAGGTCGAACCGCTCGGGCAGCATGTAGTCCACCTGGAGTGTGCCCAGCTGCCAGGGGCGCTTGAGAGCATCCAGAATCTGGAACTCGATCTTGGGACCGTAGAAAGCCCCTTCCCCGGGATTCAAGGTGAAGGGCATGCCAGCCTCGTTGAGGGCCTCGCTCAGCGCCTTTTCCGCGGCATCCCAGATCTCGTCTGAGCCCAGGCGCTTCTCGGGTCGGGTGCTGAGGGCTACCCGCATCCCTTCGAAGCCGAAGGTGTCGTAGACCTCCTTCAGCAGGGCCAGGAAATCCGCCATCTCGGTCTTGATCTGCTCGGGCGTGCAGAAGATGTGGGCATCGTCCTGGCAGAAAGTGCGCACCCGGGTGAGGCCGTGGGTGACGCCACTGCGCTCGTAGCGGTGCAGGCGGCCGAAGTCGGCGTAGCGGATGGGCAGGTCGCGGTAGCTGTGCTTCTGGGCGCCGAACATGAGGCAGTGGCCGGGGCAGTTCATGGGCTTCACGGCGTATTCGCGTTCCTCGGCCGTCGTGAAGTACATGTTCTCGGCATAGTTCTCGTAGTGGCCGCTGGTCTTCCACAGGGCCACGTCGAGGATCTGGGGCGTGATCACTTCGCTGTAGCCGTACTTGAAGTAGAGTTCGCGGATGTAGGTGACCAGTTCGTTGTAGACCTGGGTGCCCTTGGGGTGGAAGAAGGGTGAGGCCGGTGCTTCCGGATGAAAGGAATACAGGCCGAGTTCCTTGCCCAGTTTGCGGTGATCACGAGCCTTGGCCTCTTCCAGGCGCTTCAAGTGTTCGTCCAACTCCTTCTGAGTATGGAAGGCGGTGCCGTAGATGCGGCTGAGCATCTGGTTCCGCTAGTCGCCTTTCCAGTAGGCGCCCGCGATGCTGAGCAGCTTGAAGGC
>CAIQPH010000078.1 GCA_903873655.1 uncultured Holophagaceae bacterium
GTCCACACCAACAACGGCGACCTGCCCGAACGCGCCTGGCTCCACCGGGGCGGTCCCCTGCCCTCGGCGGCGTCGCTGGATCCCGCGGGCTCCATCGCGTTCACCGCCCTCTATGCCACTCATCCGATCCTTATCGCTCTGACGAAGTTCTCGGCCACGGCGCCGCTGAAGCTGGCCGCGAAGCAGCACCCCATCCGCGCCGCCACGATGCCGGGCTTCCGGGCGGACATGATTCCCGCTTTACGCCTGGACTACACCGAGGTGAATCGCCGCGTGGACATCCTGAAGGGTATGCTCGACCGGGCCGAAGGCGCGGACTTCCGCTTCGACACTCCGGGCGGCCCCTGCCTTCTGCATGTGGACCTGCGCCACCGCACGGGCCATGCTTCGGGGGGCCTGCTGCCCTATCCCGGCGTGGCGGGCAACCTGCCCTCGGGCGAGGCCTACATCGTGCCCTACGAGGGCGAACTGCCTGGCGATCCCAGCCGTACCGCTGGTGTCATGCCCGTGCAGTTCGGCGCCGAAATCGTGCGGTACCGCATCGTGCAGAACAAGGCAGTAGAAGTGCTCAGTGCTGGCCCGAAGTCCCGCGAGGAAGCGGCCCTGCTGGCGAGAGAACCCGCCTACGGCAACCTGGCCGAACTGGGCCTGGGCGTGCTCGCGGCCTTCGGCATCAAGCCCATCGGCGAGATTCTCCTGGACGAGAAGCTGGGCCTGCACCTCGCCTTCGGCCGCAGCGACCACTTCGGCGGCCAGGTGGGTCCCGCCCAGTTCTCCGGCCCCGAGGCCGTTATCCACATCGACCGCGTCTACGTTCCCGAGACCCAGCCCGACGTGAAGGTCCAGAGCGTGAATCTTTGGATGCCCGATGGCGGCTCCCTGCCGCTGATGCGGGAGGGGGCCTACTCCGTGGAGTTCTGAACTGAGCACCGAGAAGGCCGCCCTACTCCTTGCCAGGCGCTGAACCATGGAAGAGGCGCCAGGCCCAACGGTCGCCTCGCTTCACCATGACCGCGGAGAAGCGGTAGGGGGTAATGAACCGGAGCTTGCCGGTGAGCTTATCCCGTACGTTCATCTTGCCTTCAACGAAGGCCCAGGCGGTGTCGCCATGGCTGCTGATATCCACCCGGTCCATCTGCCAGCTGAAGCCGTTCCCTCGGTAGAGTTGCCCGAGCCACCCCTCCATGGCCGCCCGGCCCTTGAAGACCTCGCCCTGGTCGGATCCGACCAGCAGGATGTCCGCCTCGTCATCGAACAGAGCCATGACCGCCGACAAATCTCCTCGAGCCGACCGTTCGCTGATCTGGTCGAGGGCCTGGCGGACTTCGGCCTGCACAGCAGCAGCGGAGGGGGAGGAAAGCGTGCGGGGTGGTGCGCAGCCGACGGGAAGAAGGATGAAGGCCAGACAAGCAGCCACTAAGGTCCCCAGCGGATGACCGGACGCCCTGCTCATGGTTCCTCCTGGAAGCTGAGCGCAGAGTAACAGGGGCGCAGGCTCAGAACAGCCGACCCACCAGGGCCGCCAGCGCTGTTTCGGTGCGGAGGATGCGGGAGCCAAGGTCCAAGGGGCGCAGCCCGGCCGTCAGCAGACTCTGCACCTCGGCCTCGATCCAGCCGCCTTCAGGACCAATGGCCAGAGTGATTGGCGCCAGAAGCATCTTGGGCGCGGCACCTCCGATCCCGGGATGAGCCAGGAGGCCCGTTCCACCGCCCAGCAACCCGGGCAAGTCACTTTCCACGAAGGGCCGGAAAAGCCTCGCCAGGCGCAGCTCCGGCAGTACCGTATCCTTGGCCTGTTCCAATCCCAGGATCAGCTGCTCACGCAGATTCTCCAGTTTCATCCGGGGACTTGCCCAGTAGGCCTTCTCCACCTTCCAGGCGTTCAGCAGCACGATGCGTGCGGCGCCCAGACTGGCTGCCGCGGCCACCACGCGGTTCAGCACCTTGGGGCGCGGCAGGGCAATCACGATGGTCAGCGGCAGCTTGGGAGGGGGTGTCTGATCCAGCACCAGCGCCAGTTCCAGGACTTCATCGTCCAGGCGCAGCACCCTGCCCCGGCCCATCTTCCCGCCGAGCACACCCACGGCCAGCTCATCGCCTACCTTGGCCCGATGCACCTCGCGCACATGGGCCAACCGGCGACCGGTGAGGCGGGCGTGCTCAGCCGCGACCAGATCATCCTGGAATAGCAGAAGCAGATTCAAGGGCGTTTCCCCGCCCGTACCTTGGATCTGGATTTTGGCTTCACCTTCGCCGCCACGGCGATGGCCTTGGCCATCCATGACGCCAACTGCTCCGAGTCCTCCAGCACTTCGATGGGCAGTTCGTAGTACTGCATGGGTTTGTCCGGGTCGCCAAAGGGCAGGAAGGGCCCCATGCCCGCTGCCACGAAATCCGGCCGGTTGCTGTCATCCACCTTGAAATAGAGCGTTTCATCCGCCACCAGGGCGAACGCGCGACCCTCGGCGAAAAAGCACAGACCTCCGAACATGGCCCGCGTGGTGACAGGCCGGATCTGCCCCAGTTGCTCGAGGAGGTATGTGCGGAAGCTCACAGAGACGCCCATGGGGGAATGCTACTCTCCCTGGTGTCTCTGCAAAGGTGCCACCATGCGAATCCGCACCCTCGATGACCTGCTCCGGGCTGTGACGGATCGCCCCCGCAAGCGCCTGGTGGTGGCCTGGGCGAACGACACCCATACCCTTGAAGCGGTGATCGCCGCGGTGGGGTCGGGCCTGGTGGAAGCCATCCTCGTGGGAGACGAGTCCACGATGATAAAGGTATGCCTGGATCTGGGGTTGCCTAAGGATCGCTTCCGGATGGTCCACACCGCCACAGACGCCGAGGCGGCTGCACGGGCCGTGGCCCTGGTCCGTTGCGGCGAGGGCGACCTGCTCATGAAGGGTCTGCTCAGCACGGACAAATACATGAAGGCCATCCTGAACAAAGAACAAGGTCTGCTGGACCCGGGCGCCATCCTGAGCCATGTGACGGTCATGGCGCATCCGGGCCACTCCAAGCTCCTCATCGCCGGCGACGTGGCGGTCATCCCCGAGCCCGACTTCAGGGAGAAGCTGGCCATCCTCGAATACCTGGTGAACACCGCACAGGCATTGGGCATTGAGACGCCGAAGGTCGCCGTGTTGGCGGCCTCGGAGCTGGTGCAGCCGAAGCTGCGCTCCAGCGTGGAAGCCGCCCTCCTGGCGAAGATGGCGGACCGTGGCCAGATCAAGGGCGCCCTGGTGGACGGCCCCATGGCCCTCGATGTCGCCATCGACCCCGAGTCCGCCCGCATCAAGGGCATCGGCGGTCCCGTCGGCGGCGATGCGGACTGCCTGCTCTTCCCCAACCTCGAGGCGGGCAACACCTTCTACAAGGCCGGCACCAAGCTGGGTGGCGCCGAGGTGGCCGCCGTTGTGGCCGGAGCGCGGGTTCCCTGCGTCCTGAGCAGCCGCGGCGACAGCCCCAGGACCAAGCTCAGCTCCATCGCCCTGGCGGCCCTGCTGGCCTAGGCCGGAGGATATTCCTTTGCGTCCTCTCGTCCGGACAGTACGCGCAAGGCGCCCTTGGCAAGGGCGGCCATCTCATTCTCGCCGGGGAAGACCTGGACGGGGCAGCCCAGGGCGGCCGTGAGGCGGCGCAGCTCACCCACGAGTCTGGCGGAGCGCGCCATGCCGCCGGTGAGCAGGATGGCGTCGATCTGCTCGCCCTCGAAGGCGGGGGCCAGGGCGGTGATGGCCTTGGCGATCTGGTAGACCAGGGCGTCGTAGACCAATTTGGCCTCGGCATCCCCGGCGTCCACGCGGCGCTCCACCTCGCGGAGGTCCGCCGTGCCCAGCAGGTCCAGGAGGCCTCCGCGGCCCTTGTTCAGGAGCTTCAGCTCGGCCTTCGAGTACTTGCCAGATAAGCAGAGGTCGATGAGCTGGCCCGGCGGCAGGCTGCCCGAACGCTGGGGCGAGAAGGGCCCCTCGCCATCGAGGCCGTTGTTCACGTCGATGTAGCGGCCCCTGCGGTGCGCACCCACCGTGATGCCGCCGCCCATGTGGGCCACAATGACGTTGACACGCTCGTAGAACGTCTCATGTTCCTCGGCGTAGCGGCGGGCCGTGGCGATCTGGTTCAGGGCGTGGCTGATCACCCGCCGGGGCAGTGCCTTCAAGCCCGAGACCTTCACCTTGGGATCGGCCTCATCCACCACCACCGGATCCACGATGCAGGCCAGTTTATCCGTGCCCGCCACCAGCTCGGCGGCGATCAGGGCGCCCAGGTTCGAGGCGTGCTCGCCGCGCGTGCCGGCCTTCAGATCCTCCAACATGGCCGCGCCCACCTTCCAGGTGCCATGGGGGATTGGACGTAGCAGGCCGCCCCGGCCAGCGACGGCATCAAAGTCGGCCAGCGACAGTCCCTGTTCCCCAAGGAAGTCCAGCACGGCCTCCTTGCGGAAGGCGAACTGCTCGGTGATGGGCCTGCCTTCGAAACCCTTCAGAACTTCAGCGGGATGCTGGATCTCCTCGGTGAAGCGCTCCTCGTCGCCCTCGAAGATGGAAGTCCGGGTGGAGGTCGAGCCGGGGTTCAGCACCAGCACGCGGTGGCGCCGGAAGAAGGTGTCCCTCGGCGTGCGCTTCCAGGTGCCGTAATGGTGCAGCCGCAGCACCGAGGCCTTCACCGCCAGGCGGATGTCCTCCGGCGTGCAGTCCATGGGCAGGTCCACGCCCTGGAACAGGAGGCCGAACATGACCGGGAACTTCCGAGCGCCGGGAAAGCGCGTGGCATAGAGGTTGTAAAGCAGGTTCCCCATGTCCAGGTTGGGGCAGACAATCACGTTGGGTCCGCCCTCCCAGGGCAGGCCCTCCGCGTGGTACAGATCGGCGGAACGCCGGGAGAGCGCCACGCTGACCTTCACCTCCCCGCGGATGTGGATGCTGCGGTAGCGCTCGGCGTGCTGGATGCGCTCGGCCAGGATCTCCGGCACCAGATCCGCCGCCTGCCGCACCAGTTCCGGTGACGGGCCTTCATCGCTCCCGCGGTTCGAGTAGGACACCATGGCGCAGCGGATCTCCGGGAGCACCTCCTCGGGAATGAGGTCCCGGGCCACGGCACAGGTGCCCACGGCCACTTCCGCGAGGATGCGCGGCGTCATGGTGGCGTTCACCCCCACGTCGCCGAACACGACGATGTTGTGCGGATAGACTTCCTCAGGATGCTCGTCGGGCAGCACGAAGACACCCGCTTCGCAGGTGACATGGCGCTGGGCCAGCAGGTCCACCATGGGGCGGAAGAAGGCTTTCGGCTCATGGCTGGCACCCCCCACCACCATGTCCGCATGGCCCAGTTTCACGGCCCAGATGCCGAAGCGGCCCGGCTCGGACACCAGCGACCGCGCCGCGTCCAGGCCCATGGGCCGCTCATGGACCTGGCACCATTCCAGGCAGGCCGCAGCGAAGGACTCCACCAGATCGGGGCGGGATTCGGGCGTGAGATAAGCACTTTCGGACAGCGTATAGGCGACTCGATCCTGGCCCAGGTGGGCTAATGCCCGGTCGGCCAACGCCCGCACCGCTGCCTCCGGTGCCAGGAAGACGGGCCGGATGAAGCGACCCAGGAAACAGGCGGCCTCGAGGGTGCGAGCATCTAGGGCTTCCGGAAACACCACCGTGGGGCGGTTCCGGGGTACGGCCAGCAGTCGGCTGTCGAGGGAGGCTTCGATATCAAACATGGGGCTCCAAGGGGCCTTCGCCCGCCGAGTCTAGCAGGGGAGCCACAGCGTTTACTACCCGATGGTCACAAATGAGCTTAGCGGTTTGTGACCTTCACCTGGTTAACCCAAACGACCTCGCAGGAGCCGTCCCCGGTATCCGTCCGGGACAGGCTGCTGACCCAGTGCCAGCCGTCCTTGCCGTCGGCCCGGATCAGCTTCCCCCGCAGTTCTACGATCTGGCCTGCCTTCACCGCAAGCAACCGCCGTTCGACGGAGGCGTTCGCGGGGATCATATGCATGTTCGCGCTGTGGCTGATCACCTGGTCGGGAGGGAACGGCAGATCCCCGGAACTCCAAAAGTACCAGCGGTCCCGTTGCCGGATGGTGAACGCCTCGAGCACCTTGGAATCGGACATGGGTCCCCAACCCAGGGCGAAATCAACGGGAGATAATTTCGCCGCCCGGTCGAAGTGGTAGCGCTCGGCGCTCAGCACCCGGGCGCGGAGCTCGAAGTTGGCGAGCGGGGCGATCAGATGGTCCCGGAAATCCCAGGGAGCCAGTGAATCCGGTTCAGTCTGGACAGGCTCAAGCGGCGCCAGTACGCCCGGCGGCTGCGCAATGGGGCGCCCCTGCCACCACCAGAGCCCAAGCAGCCCAGCGAGCAGGCTGACACTCGCCAGGCCCCAGCGCTCGCGGATCCAGTCTCGGAGATCGTCCATGCTGAAAGCATACCCGCCGCCGAACAGGGAAGCCTGTCACGGTGCCCTGGTCCGATACACTCGTGTCGACCCATCCACTGGAGCCCTCATGGATTACTCCTGGCTTACCGCTAACCCCGGCCTCTTCCTGCTGGCCGTTTTCGGCACCGCCTTCCTCGTGGTGCTGCTCAGCAAGTGGATCCGCTACATCCCCAACAACCGCGTGGGCATCGTGGAGAAGCTCATCAGCGGCAAGGGGTCCGTGAAGACCGGCCTCATCGCCCTGGGCGGCGAGGCGGGCTTCCAGCCCCAACTCCTGCGCGGCGGCTGGCACTTCCTGACACCCTTCCAGTACCGCATCCACAAGATGCCCATGGTGACGATCCCCCAGGGCAAGATCGGCTACGTCTTTGCCCGGGACGGCAAGGACCTGCCGCCCTCCCAGGCCCTGGCCAGCAATACCCATGGCGCCGATTTCCAGGATGTGCTGGCCTTCCTCCAGGGCGGCGGCGAGAAGGGGCCCCAGCGGCAGATCCTCCGAGAGGGCATGTACGCCATCAACCTGGTGCAGTTCGTGGTGCTGACCGAGGACCAGGTCTACTACCTGCCCCTGGACAAGAGTGAATTGGAAACCTTCCAGAAGATGAGCGCCATCATCGCCGAGCGCGCCGGCTGGCGGCCCGTGATCATCCGCGGCGCGGACGACGCCATCGGCATCGTCACGGTCCATGACGGGCCCAGCCTGGGCAGCGGCGAGATCATCGCCTCCACTGTGGGCGAGGATCCGCAGATGGCGTCCACCTACCACAACAACTTCCAGGACGCGGACAAGTTCCTGGTGGCCGGTGGCCAGCGGGGTCGCCAGTACCAGGTCCTGGTGGAAGGCACCTACTACATCAACCGCCTCTTCGCGACCGTGGAACTCATCCCCAAGACGGTGGTGGATGTGGGCACGGTCGGTGTGGTGGTGAGCTACACCGGCGCCCTGGGCACAGATGTCAGTGGACAGGACTATCGCCATGGCGAATTGGTCGCTCCCGGCAGTCGCGGTGTGTGGAGCGACCCGCTGCTGCCCGGTAAATACGCCTTCAATACTTATGCGGGCAAGGTACTCATGGTGCCGACCACGAACTTCATCCTGAAGTGGACGAAGGGCGAAGTGGGCAGTCACAAGTTCGACGAGAACCTGAGCGAGGTGAGCCTCATTACCAAGGACGCCTTCGAGCCCAACCTGCCGCTGTCCGTGGTGGTCCACATCGACTACCGCAAGGCCCCGCTGGTCATCCAGCGCTTCGGCGATATCAAGAAGCTGGTGGAGCAGACCCTCGACCCCATGGTCAGCGCCTACTTCAAGAACGTGGGCCAGACCCGCACCCTCATCCAGCTCATCCAGGACCGCAGCGCCATCCAGGAGCTGAGCGGCGTCCAGATGAAGGAGAAATTCACCCACTACAACCTGGAACTCCAGGAAGTGCTGATCGGCACCCCCACCAGTGGGGCGCCCGGCGGACAGATCGAGCAGATCCTTGTCCAGCTCCGTAGCCGCCAGATCGCCAACGAACAGGTGGAGACCTACGCCCGCCAGGAGACCGCCGCCGTGAAGGAACGGGAGCTCCGCGAGGCCGAGGCCAGGGCCAAGCAGCAAACCATGCTGACGGAATCCGCCATCGGCATCGAAGTGCAGAGCAACCAAGGCAAGGCTGATTACGCCAAGGCCCAGCAGCAGGCGGCACAGATCCAGACCCTCGCTGGCGCCGAGGCGGAGAAGGTGCGCCTCATGGGCGAAGGCGAGGCCAAGCGCATCAAAGTCATGGCCGAGGCCCAGGCCGAGCAGGCCGCCAGGGTGGGCATCGCCCAGGCCATGGCCATCGAGGAGCAGGTCCGCGCCTACGGCGGACCCCAGTTCCAGCTGGTGCAGCAGGTCATGAACCGCTTCGCCGAAGCCATCGAGAAGTCCCAGGTGGATGTCGTGCCCAAGATCCATATGGGCGGTGGCGCCCAGGGCGGCGGCAGCCTCATCGAAAGCCTGCTGGGCCTTCTGCTCAGCGAAAAGGCCGGGCAGCTCGCGGGAGTGGCCCTGCCCACCGTAGTGAATCCGGAGGCCGAGGCCCTGAAGGCCGCCATGCGGCAGCACCTGACAAAGTAATCCTCACTCCGGGAGTGGCCGCACGGCCGCTCCCGGAGCCGTGCGAAGATGAAGCGATGGACCCCCTCCTCGCCCTGCTTGACGCCTGCCGCCGCCTCCACGCCGGTGGACTGCTGGCGGCCTCGGACGGCAACCTGTCCGTGCGCCTGGCCAACGGCCTCATCGCCATGACTCCCAGCGGCGTGCCCAAGGCGAAGGTGCAACTCGCGGATCTGGCCCACCTGCAGTTGGACGGCACCATCATCGCCGGCCGTCCCAGCAGCGAACGGGCCATGCATTTGGCCATTTACCGCGCCGTGCCGGAGGCAAAGGCCATCGTCCACGCCCATCCGCCTACGGCCATTGCCTGGTCGCTAGCGCGCCCTGAATTGAAGGAACTGCCCTCGGATGGTCTGCCCGAGGTCATTCTGGCCGCTGGCCGCATCCCCATCGTGTCCATGGCCCTGCCCGGCACCGAGGCCATGGGGGCAAACCTCCTGCCTTTCCTGCCGGAGCACCGGCTGCTGATCCTTGCCCGCCACGGCGGCCTCTGCTGGGGCGAGCACCTGGATGAGGCGTTGGGCGGCATGGAACGCCTAGAGCAGGTCGCCACCATCCTCTGGAAAGCCGAGACTCTGGGCGGCGCAAAGCCGCTGGCCGCTGAGGAACTTCAGGAACTGCGATCGCTTCGATCCAAGATCGGCCCCAAGATCATATAAAGAGGCTGAAAAACAAGTTCTAGCCACAAAGGACAGAAAGACCGCAAGAAGTGCGCAACGATAGCCATTCTTCTTCTTTCTGCCCTTTGTGTTCTTTGTGGCATATCTGCAGTTGGCTTTCAGGGCGGATGCAGCTGCGGTTGAAATCAGTTTGAATCTGTGGATAGAGACTACTTATGAATCCATTTGAATCCCTTGGCCTGAGACACGATGGCCGCACACTCTGGGTATTGGACCAGACGCAGCTGCCTGATGCCGAAGTGTGGCTGGACGGCAGCAAACCCGAAACCATGGTCACCCTCATCCAGCGCCTGGCCGTGCGCGGTGCGCCGCTCCTCGGCGTGGCCGCGGCCGCGAGCCTGGCCACCTTCGCGCACCGCGGCGCGTCCACCACCGAGTTCACCGCTGCCTGCGCGGCTCTGCGCGCGGCGCGGCCCACAGCCGTGAACCTCATGTGGGCCATGGACCGCATGAAGGCCGCCCCTGACCCCATCGCCGAAGCCCGGGCCATCTTCGAGGAGGACGTGCGGCTCTGCGAGGGCATGGCCGGGCACGGCGCGGCCCTGATCCAGGACGGCGAGGGTCTCCTCACCCACTGCAACACCGGCGGCCTCGCCACGGCGGGCATCGGCACGGCCCTGGGCGTCATCCGCCGCGCCCATGAGCAGGGCAAGAGCATCCATGTCTACGCGGACGAAACGCGCCCCCTGCTTCAGGGCGGCCGCCTCACGACCTGGGAGCTGAGACGGCTCGGCATTCCCTCGACCCTCATCACCGACAGCATGGCCGCCCTGCTGCTGCGCGACGGCAAAGTGCAGCGCGTGCTGGTGGGCTCGGACCGGGTGGCCGCCAACGGCGATTTCGCCAACAAGGTGGGCACCTACGGCCTGGCCGTGCAGGCCCGCTTCCATGGCGTTCCCTTCCATCCCGTAGCCCCCTGCTCCACGGTGGACCTGGCCTGCCCCACCGGCGCCGCCATCCCCATCGAGGAGCGCGACCCGGCCGAGGTTCGGGGCTACGGCAGCCTGCGCTGGGCCCCGGCAGGCATGCCCAGCTGGAATCCCAGCTTCGACGTCACCCCCGCCGACCTGGTCACCAGCCTCGTCTTGGATCGGGGAGTGTTCAGCGCCTCGGAGTTGAGTTCAGGGGTGCTGGTAAGGGTCTGTGCCAAGGAGCAGTTTCCTTGTTGATTCACTGCCCCCGCCCGCTCAGGGCCTGCAGGCCAACGCCCACGACAATGACCGCCAGCGCCACCCAACGCATGGGAGTCATGGCTTCGCCCAGGAAGGCTCGGGCCATGAGCGCGTTGGCAATGAAGCCAAGGGCCAGGAAGGGGTAGGCGTAATTCACCTGCACCATGGACAGGGCCCCGAGCCAGACGATGACGCTCACGGCATAACAGGCCAGACCCGCTATCACCCAAGGTTCCAGCATCAGCCGGAACAGCGGCCCCACGGCCAGCTGCATGCCACCCGCCGCCTGCAGGCCCTTCTTCAGGCAGATCTGCGCGGCGGCATTGAGCAGCACAC
This sequence comes from uncultured Holophagaceae bacterium, assembly GCA_903873655.1. Taxonomy (GTDB): domain Bacteria; phylum Acidobacteriota; class Holophagae; order Holophagales; family Holophagaceae; genus Geothrix. The sequence continues at coordinate 10,770 of CAIQPH010000078.1, forward strand.
CCAGCACGATGAGGGGGATGGCCTTCACATTGGGGCTCACTGGGCCTCCTCAGGGTTGGGAGTGGTGCGTTTCTTTAAAAGCAGGATCTCATCGCCGCCCGTGGGCACGGCCAGGAGCACTTCGAACCGCGAGCGCAGGGTCGGTGTCATGCCCCAGGCGTCCTGCCTCCATTCGTCCCCCTGAGCCACCACGCGGGCCTCGGGACCCAGGGCTTCCAGAGCCTTGGCGGTGCGAAGCTCAGGCATGAGGTGATCGGTGTAGACCATGACGCCGCTGCGGATGGTCTGCCAATAGAAGACGGGGCGTCCGGCAATGAGGGGTTGGACAGCGGCTGTCCAACGGCAATAGGACTTGGGCGGGTCCAGGAGCCTGAAGCCCCAGGTGCCTCCCACCAGGTAGAGCCAGCCGAGGCTCAGGGCCACTGCGGGCACCAGCCTCGCCCCCTGACCTCGGGCCACCTGAACCATGGCATAGACCGTTCCGGCCAACATCCCCAGGGCCATGAGGCGTACCGGGCCGAGGAAGGGCGCAACCTGGGCCTGGAGTTTGGCCCCGCCCGCCCCCAGAGTGAGGGCCGTCAACGCCACCGCAGGCACCGCCAGTCCGCCCGCGAGCAGAGCGCCCAGGCGGCGGAGCCGGCGCGCTTCTGTCTGCTGAAAAAGATCGGCCAGGAGCAGCGCCAGGAAGGGATAACCCATGAGCAGGTACTTGCCCTGCTTGCTCTGTGGCAGGCTGAGAAAGACGAAAGGCACCAGGAAGGCCAGCAGCAGAAAGCGTTTCGCCGGATCACCCAGCCTGCGGTTCCGGTGTAAGTGCAGGAACAGCGCGGGCAGCAGCAGTACCCATGGGAAGAAGTCCCCCAGCAGGTATTCGCCATACTTCCACCAGGGCTGGATGTGGTCCCAGGCCCTCGTCGCCCGCTCGAAATTCTGGAGGATGATCAGCTCATAAGCGTAGTGCGCACCGCCCTTGATCCCCGCCGCTACATACCAGGGGGCAACCAGCAGCAGCGTGATGCCCAAACCCGCCAGGAGGTGAGTCCGGCGAAGCACCTTGAAATCACGCTGCCAGGCCAGGAACCCGGCCAGCAGCAGCACCGACAACACCGGCGCCAGCGGCCCCTTGGCAAGAAACGCGAGCGCCAGCCAAATATAGGCCTTCAAAAACCAACGGCTGGAATCTTTCTTGTCTCGTTCAAAGTTCCCTTTGGAGTCTGTCAGAAGCAGGTAGCCACCCAGCCAGGAGAGCCAGCTCCAGGCGAGCATGGCGGAGAAGAGCAGGTCGATCTGGATGAACTGGCTCTGCCAGAACCACAGGGGCGTGGTGGCCAGGATCAGGGCCGCGGGCACGGCGAGGCCCGGTTCCAGGAAACGGACGGCCCAGCGGCGGAAGGCCGAGAGAAAGGCCACGGCCGCAAGCACCGAGGGCAGGCGCAGGGCCCAAGCCGCCACGCCCTGAGTGAAACCGAGGCCCCCGGTGAGCGCGTCGAGCAGCATGGAGGAGACCTTCATCACCCAGTAGTAGAGGATCGGCTTCTCGCTGTAGGGCACCCCGTTCAGGTAGGGCAGCAGCCATTCGCCGCGCAGCCGCATCTCTTTCACGCACTGGGCGAAGTCCGGCTCGTCCGGCGCCCACAGATCGCGCATGGGCAGCACGGCTAGCAGCAGAACCGCAAAGAGCAGCTCCGGCGCATGGACCCGCAGCCAGCTCCCAAGGCGCATGCGAGAGTCCGGCTGGGTCGAAGTTCCATCCATGCTTCCATCTTCCCCTGGAAGCGCCCTTCCCGCCCAGCGCGATAGAATGGGATATGACACCCGTGCTCCTCAGCCTCCTGCTCCTGACCAGTTTCGCGACCGTCGAAGACGTGAAGAAGGAGGTGAGCCAGGCGGGCAAGGAAATCGGCCAGGACGTCAAGAAAGGCGCCAAGGCCGTGGGCCATGCGGCCAAAGAAGGCGGCAAGGCGGTTGGGCATGCGGCCAAGAAGGCAGGCAAGGCCCTGGGACATGCAGCCGAAGAAGGCGGCAAGGCTGTGGGCCGTGGTGCGAAGAGCGCGGGCAAGGGCATCGCCAAGGGCGCGGAAGAAGCAGCGCAAGGCGCCAAGGAGGCCGTGAAATAGGCTGCGGGTTCAACGCCTGCGCGCCACCACGGCGGCGGAATTGCGGGTCACTTCCTCCCAGCGGGATCTCTCGCTGGCGCTCAGTTGCTTCCAGTTGGCGGTCTTGGCCAGCAGCAGCACGGGTCGCGAAGGATCCTCGGCCTTCAGCCGATCCGCCATGGCACCCAGGGCGGCGGGATCCTCCTGGAACCAGCGGGCTGCGTCCGGCAAACGATCCCGCCCGTAGGCCAGTTCCCCCGTGCCCGCCACCACCACCGCCCGGGTCCGGGCATAGAAGGGAAGGCCCTGGAAGTAGGTGCCGAAGCTGATCCACTGGGCGTTCGCCGGGCTCATCCTGACGAGCTCCAGCACCGACTTGCCGGGCCCCGCAGCGGCCTGGGCAACCAGGATCAACAGCCAGAGGGCCCCGCCCATGGCCACCCGAAGGCGAGAGCCAGTCCAGCCCCGGGGCCGATGGACCCAGAGACCCAGTCCCGCAAAGCCCAGCCCCAGGGCGAGCAGCCAGGCCAAGCCCTCCAGGTCCTTGCGGAAGAACCCCGCGGCCAAGAGGAACACGCCACCCAGCAGCAGCAGTTCCTTGCCCAGGCGGCGCAGGGCCAGCTGCTGCTCTCCTTCCCGCTCGAAGGTGCAGGCCAGTGCGGCCAGCGGCACGATGGCGGGCAGGATGTAGGGCGGCAGCTTGGAGCCGGACAGGCTGAAGAAGACCAGGGGCCAGAGGAAGGCCAGGACCGTGATCCCCACCACCCACCGGGCCAGGTGGTTCTGGCCCTGGGGACCCCGGCCCTCCAGGAAGGTCCAGGAACGCTTCAAACCCATGACCGTGGCTGACAGCCAGGGCAGCAGGCCCAAAGCGAGAATGCCGATGAAGTAGAGCTTGTCCAGCAGCCAGTTGCTGGAGCCCTGCCGTGCGTGCTCGTGGGTGAGGAAGCGGGTGAAGTGTTCGTGGACGAAAAAGAACTGGGCATGACCCGGGTTCGCCCGGTTGACCGCCCAGAACCAGGGCGCCACCAGGAGCAGGTAGAGCAGCCAGCCCAGGGGATCCATGGCCGTGCGGATTACCGCCCGGCGCAGGTCTGCGTCCTTCCAGGCGAAGAGCAGCGAGAAGAGCAGGATGCCGCCCGTGAGGATTACTTCCGCCAGCCCCTTGGTCAGCATGGCGCCCGCCAGCAGGACGAAGGTCAGCAGGGTCCAGGCCAGGGATGGGTCACTCTGGCGCCGCCGCACCACGGCCTCCACGAAGGCGGCCACGGCCGCCACCAGGAAGGAGCTGAAGAGGGCATCCAGGGTAAGGAGCTGCCCGACCAGGAAGGCCAGCAGGCCGGTGGCCGCCATGAACGGCGCCCACAGGGGATCCCGCGCGCCGAGGCGTTTCGCCAGCCGCCAGGCCGCCCAGATCATGAGCCCCGAAGCCAGGGCCAGGGGCAGCCGGGCCGCCGCACCACTCACGCCGAAGAGCTTCATGCTGAGGGCCGAGAGCCAGTACTGCAGGGGCGGCTTTTCGAAATAAAGCACTCCGTTCAAGTGCGGCGTCAGCCAGTCTCCCGTGGCCAGCATCTCCCGCGGGATCTCCGCATAGCGAGCCTCGTCCGGTTCCCACAGCGGCCGCACCAGCAGCGGCAGCAGGCCCAGGAAGAACCAGAGCAGGAGGAGAGAAGAGCGTTCGCGGCGCGTCATGGATCGCAGGCTAGTTCTCGGTCTCGACCACTTTCTCCAGCGACTTGTGTTCCTCGACGAAGAAGTCCATGGCCTTTTTCAGTGAATCCTGCATCGAGACTTTGGGTTCGAAGCCGAAGGTGGCCTGCATGCGCTTGATGCTGGGGGTGCGGCGGGCTACGTCCTGGTAGCCCTTGCCGTAGAAATCCCCGCTGCCGACTTCAATCATGCGGCCCTCGGGAATTCCGCGTTCGATGCGGAAGGGGTGGTCTTTCCAGATGGCGATCATCTGCTCGGCGATCTCGCGGACACTGAAGTCGTTGGCGGGGTTCCCGATGTTGAAGATCCCGCCGTCGGCCTTGCCACCCTCGTTGCGCAGGATGGCCATGAGGCCGTCCATGGCATCAGCCACATCGATGAAGCAGCGGCGGGCCGTGCCGCGGTCCACCAGCTGCAAAGGCTCGCCGTTGAAGAGGTTCCAGCTGAATTGGGTCACCAGGCGGCTGCTGCCCTCCTTGGCGGTATTGAGGCTGTCGAGCTTGGGGCCCATCCAGTTGAAGGGGCGGAACAGCGTAAACTTGAGGCCCTGCTGGAACCCGTAGGCCCAGATGACGCGGTCCAGCAGCTGCTTGCTGGTGCTGTAGATCCAGCGGTTCATGGGGATGGGGCCGGTGATGAGGGGGCTCGTCTCCTCGTCGAACTCCTCATCCGTGCACATGCCGTACACCTCGGAGGTGGACGGGA
>CAIQPH010000079.1 GCA_903873655.1 uncultured Holophagaceae bacterium
CCTGCTGGAACCCGTCGGCCCAGATGACGCGGTCCAGCAGCTGCTTGCTGGTGCTGTAGATCCAGCGGTTCATGGGGATGGGGCCGGTCACCAGGGGCGACTCGTACTCATCGAATTCCTCGTCTGGGCACATGCCGTAGACTTCAGAAGTGCTGGGGAACACTACGCGTTTCTTGTATTTCACGCACTGGCGGACGACCCGGAGATTCTCCTCGAAGTCGAGTTCGAAGACGCGCAGCGGATCCGTCACATAGACCTTGGGCGTGGCGATGGCCACCAGGGGCAGCACCATGTCGCACTTCTTGATGTGATACTCGATCCACTCCTTGGAGATGGTCACGTCGCCCTCCACGAAGTGGAAGCGCGGGTTGGGCAGGTGCTCGGACACTTTGTGGGCGCCCAGATCCAGTCCGTAGACCTCCCAGTCCGTGTCCTGCATGATGCGATCCACCAGGTGGGAACCGATGAAGCCATTGACACCGAGGACGAGGACTTTCATGGGAACTCCTTGCGCAAACGGGTGAGTTTACCAGGACCTGAATCCGCTGTCCCGTTCGGGTCCTGGGCACCACACCCTCGACGGGACGCTTTCAGGGCGGGTCACTCCGACTTCAGCGACCTGGTCATCAGCCGCCGCACGGCTTCCTGGGGCGAGGCGCCATTGAGCAGGCGCAGGACTTCGGCGGCGATGGGCAGATCCAGTCCGTGCTCCTTCGCCAGGGCCAGCGCGGCCTCGGTGGTGAACATGCCTTCGATGACCTGGCCGCCCAGGGCGTCCCGGGCCGCGGCCACGCTCTGCCCCTTGCCCACCAGCTCGCCGAAGGTGCGGTTGCGGCTCTGCGGCCCCGTGGCCGTGAGCAGCAGATCGCCCATGCCGGCCAGCCCCATCACGGTGGCGGGCTGGCCACCCAGCACCTCGACGAGGCGCGACATCTCCGCCAGCCCCCGGGTGATCAGCGCCGCCCGGGCGTTGTAGCCGAGACCCAGGCCGTCCACCAGACCGGCGGCGATGGCGAGGACGTTCTTCAGGGCACCGCAGAGTTCTGTACCGAGCACGTCCCGGCTGAGGTAGATCCGCAATTTTTCCGAAGCCAGCTGCGCCTGCAGGGCCTTGGCGCGGTCATCGGAGACCGTGCCGGGCAGTGCCAGGACGATGGCAGTGGGCACACCCAGGGATACTTCATCGGCGAAGGACGGGCCGGACAGCACGCCCACGGGCGCGTCCAGCACGCCCGTGAGGGCCTGGGACAGCGTCTGGTGGGTGCTCTGCAGAATGCCCTTGCTGACGTGGATCACGGACTCCGGCGCTTTCGGAGCGCGGGGGCGAAGCTTGCGCCAGGCCTCCGGCGTCACCTGGGTGGGCATGGCCGAGATCCACAGCGGTGCCGCGAAGGCATCGGTGGGATCGTCCGAAGTCTGGAGACCCTCCGGGAACGCCACATCCTTCAGGCGCAGGTGTCTCCTTGTGGCGGCCATCTGGGCCATCTCATCGGGGAAATTGCCCCAGAGCGCCACCTTCGCGCCCTTTCGGGCCCAAGTGATGGCGAGGGCCGTGCCCCAGGCCCCCGATCCGAAGACGCCGATGTCCGCGCGGCTAGCCATCGGTGGCCTCCTTCTTCGCGCCCCAGAGCGGTGACTCGGTACCTTTCAAAAGACGCCGGATGTTCTCGTGGTGCTTGGCGATGACGATCAGTGAGATGTCGGCCCACAGCAGCAGCACCAAGGGCGTGGCGCCCTGCCAGAGAAGAATGATTGGCAGGGCCAGGGCCGCCATCACGCTGCCGAGACTCACATAGCGGAAGGCCAGGACCAGCACGAGGAAGACGCCCAGGGCGGGAATGACCATGGTCGCGCGGAAGGCCAGGGCGACCCCCAGGGACGTGGCCACACCCTTGCCCCCCTGGAACTTCAGCCAGGGCGTAAACACATGGCCGAGCACCGCGGCGAGGGCGAGCAGGGAAAGGGCGAATTCGCCGAAGCCGAGATTCTTGGCAAGAAAGACCGGCAAGAAGCCCTTCAGGATGTCCAGCAGCAGGGTGAGGATGCCCAGGGCCTTGCCGCCGACCCGGCTGACGTTCGTGGCGCCGATGTTGCCGCTGCCATGCGACCGCACGTCCCCCTTCCCGGCCAGTTTCACCAACAGCAGGCCGAAGGGGATGCTGCCGCACAGAAAGGCGCCGAGGCAGGCGAGAGCCAGGGTGAAGAGAGGAACCGGGATCATCCCCGCAGGTTATCAGCACCCGCACCGATCCGCAGACTTGCCTCTCCCGATCGGGTTCGGCACCTAGACGTCATCCAAGGATCTGGCGCCTCAGGAAATCCAGTGCCGCAGCTGCGGCCCGCAGCTGGATATCCTGCCGGTCGCCGGGAAGGAGGCGGCCAATGGCGAACGATCCAGCGGGTCCGGCCACCGCCAGGTACACGGTACCGATCGGCGCATCGCCTTCGGCAGCAGGGCCGGCGTTTCCCGTCACCGCCAGTCCCCAGGTGGCGCCGAGCGCTGTTCTCGCCGCTTCCGCGAGGGCAAGGGTGGTGGCCTCAGAGACAGTGCCGTGGTCCAGCAGGAAGGCCGCCGGAAGCCCCAGCAGAACCGTTTTGGCCACAGGAGAGTAGACAGTGGCCCCCCCCAAAAAGCTGCGGCTGGCGCCAGGAATGGCGGTGAGGCGCGAGGCCACCAGGCCGCCCGTCATGCTCTCCGCGACTGCCAGGGTCTGGCCCCTCGCCCGGAGTCGTTCGAGTACCGCATCCTCCAGATTCCCGTTGCCGATGCAGGCCAGATCATCGCCCAGGAGGGGTTTCAGGTCCGCTACCACATCCGCCAGCGACGCGGGCTCACCGCTGCGGACCAGAAGCTCCACCTGGGTCAGGCTGGCCAGGATGCTCCAGTCGAGGTGGCCATGGCGCTCGCGGACCTCGCGGATGCGCTCATCCAGGGTGCTCTCGGGCACGCCGCACACCACCATCCGCAGGGTATGGACCGCCTGTCGGGCCTGCTGCTGGAGGCGCGGTTCCACCTGTTCCTCCCACATACGCTTCATCTCCCGGGGCACGCCCGGCATCATCACGATCAGGCTCCCCGGATGCCCCGGCGGGTCCTGCCACCACACGCCGGGAGCTGTGCCTACCGGGTTCCGCAGCGGTTCCGCGCCAACCGGCAGCAGCGCCTGCTTGAAATTCGAGGGAGCCGGCACGCGCTTGCGGGCGGCGTAGAAGGCCAACATGTCCGCCCGGGAACCGGCATCCTCCAAGAGGTCCGCGCCCAGGATCTCGGCGAGGAGTTCCTTGGTGAAGTCGTCGAAGGTGGGGCCGAGACCGCCAGTGGTGAGGATGAGATCCGAACGCACCAGGGCCTCGTGGAACAGTTCGGCCAGATCCTCCCGGTTGTCCCCCACGGCCGTCTTGCGCTGGAACCGCAGCCCCATTGCGGCCAGCCGCTCGCCCAGCCACACGGAGTTGGTATCCAGGCGCCGGGTGGTCAGGAGCTCAGTGCCAATGGCGATACATTCGATGCGCATCGTAGAATCATGCCTCAAAGGACCCCCCATGATCGTGCATGATCTCGATGACCTGGTGCTGGAATCCGACGAGGAATCGGGGCTCCGGGAGCTGGGCCGCTGCTTCCTGGCCAGGGGACCCTGGACCACGGTGGCCTTCCTGGTGAACACGAAGACGGACCCGGAAGGCGAGTGGGACGGCCCTTTTCTTTGGCTCCACCGCTACCAGAAGGTGGCCCTGGGCTGGAAACTGGTGAGCCGTTTCCGGACCACGGAAACGGCCCAACTGGAGACCCTGACCAAAGCACTGGATGGCTGGCGGGACTACTTCGATTCCACCAGGTAGCGCTCCCGGATCACGGCGAGATGGTGCGCCACGTGACCCATGCAGATGTAGGGGACACAGCGGGCGGTGAGGGCACGCCCGTTGGAGGTGCCGTGCTGCCCCCAGGCCGCGTCCGGCAGGCTGCGGAACAGTTCGAGGCTCGCCTGGCGCGCTGCGCGGAAATCCGCCGACAGGGCCGCCAGTGAGCGGGCCTCCGCCGAGGCCGCAGCGGCGAAGGCGTTTTCATCAAAGCCCGGCAGGGGGGTGGCATCGCCCCGGCCGATGCGCAGGCACCGGTAGGCGAAGATGCGCTCGGAATCACTGAGGTGCTGGAGCAGGTCCTTCAGGCTCCACTTTCCGGGAGCATAGCGGTAGGCGCCCTGGGCTTCTGAAAGTCCCGCGTAGAGCGTGGTCAGCTCCTCCAGCTGGGCGTGCAGCAGGAGCAGTGGATCCCCTTCGGGAGCCCCGGCCAGGTAGCTCGCATAGCCTTCGGCGTATTCGCCCGGAAGAGGTCGCGTCAAGCCCATGGGTTCCTCCTTGGAAGCTCGATTAAAAGGTCATCACCTTCATGGTGTTCGTGGTGCCTGACTTCCACAGGGGCAGGCCCATCGTCATCACCACCCGGTCGAGCGGCCCCACAGCCTGTCTGGCGATCAGGAGATCGTGGACAGCCTCGACCATTTCGTCCGTGCTGGCGACGCGGGGAATGATCAGCGGGGTCACGCCGCGCATGAGCCCAATGCGTCTGGCTATCAACTCATCCACAGTGGCGCCCAGCACCGGTGTCCGCCCGGCCAGGCGGCTCACCATGCGCGCGGTGCCGCCCCCTTCGGTGAAGGCCACGATCCAGCGGGCGTTGATCTCATCCGCCGTTCGGCAGGCGGCGAAGGCCACCGAAATGTCCGTGCGCGCCAGGACCTGCTCCGCCAGTTCCTCCGGCAGGGTGGTGACCCGCTGCTTCACATCAGCATCCGCCTCGCGGGCGATGCGGGCCAGCCACTGGACCGCCTCCACCGGATGGGCGCCGGAGGCGCTCTCTGCGCTCAGCATCACGGCATCGGTGCCATCCCAGATGGCGTTGGCCACATCGCTGGCCTCCGCCCGGGTCGGCTGGGCGTGCTCGATCATGCTCTCCAGCATCTGGGTCGCGGTGATTACGGGCTTGAGAGCCTTGCGCGCGGCCCTGATGATCTGCTTCTGGAGACCCGGCACGCGCTCCACCCCCAGTTCGACGCCCAGGTCACCGCGGGCGACCATTACGCCCCAGGCCACCTCGAGGATCTCTTCGAGGTGTGCCAGGGCGGCGGGGTGCTCGATCTTGGCGATGACCGGCTGCGTGCCGCCCAGGTGGTGGATGATGGCCTGGAGCTGCTGCACATCAGAAGCGCGCCGTACGAAGCTCTGGGCGAAGAGATCTACCCGGTGCTCCACGCCCCAGCGGATGTCGGCATGGTCCTTCTCCGTGAGCGGATCCATGGCGATGTCCAGGCCGATGGGATGGACGCCCTTCCGGGCCTTCAGGGGCCCGCCCATGACCACCTCGGCCTTCAACAGGTCCGGCTTCTTGGCGAGGATCTTCACGGTAATGACGCCATCATCCAGCAGCCACTGCTGCCCGACGGTGGCAGCCTCGAAGAGCTCCGGATGCGGCAGGGGCGCGGCCCAGGCAAAACCCTGGGGAACGGGCAGGCCGGGAAGGTAGAAGACCCCCTCGCTCCCGTCGGCCAGGTTCAAGGGCGTGTCCAACTGACCGATGCGCCACTTGGGGCCCTGCAGATCGAGGAACACCGGAATCATGCGACCCAGTTCCAGGGCCAGGGCCCGGACCTGTTGCAGCGCCTGCGCCCGGGAATCCGGGTCGCCATGACTGGCGTTCAGGCGAACCGCATCGGCCTCCTTCAGGGCTTCCCGCAGGCGATCCCCCTGCATGAGTGCTGGTCCCAACGTCATCACGAGTTTGGTCTTGCGCACCTTGTCTCCCACCGCCTGCACAGGCAATCCACAAACTTTTCCACAGACTGCAGATTGGTTACAAACTTATCACGAGGGCTTTCCCTCGCGTCACCTCAGTGCTACCTTCGTTCTCCTGAAACGGTTGCTTGGAGAAGATGGAATGCGCGAAAAGCTGCGAAACCTCGTAGCCGAAATGGTGCGTGGCGGCATCCCCCTGGAACTGGCACGCCGCGAGTTCGAGCGCGTGTACCTGGAAGAGGTCCTCTCGGCCCACGACGGTAATCACAGCGCCGCTGCGCGGGAGCTGGGCATCCATCGCAACACCCTGGCCAAGAAGCTGGAAGCCCCGCCGAGTCGGCTGCGCCGCGTGAGCCTCGCGAGCTGAATCTCAGAGGGTGTAGCCTCTCACATGAGACTGCCGGCCGCATATCCGGTGCTGAAGGCGGCCTGGAGGTTGTAGCCACCGACGGGACCGTCGACGTCGAGCAGTTCGCCGCACACGCGCAGGTTCTCCCACCCGCGCAACGCCATGGTGGCGCAATCCACGGCGGCGAGGTCCACGCCCCCCGCAGCCACCTCGCCCCGGGCCAGAGGCACGATCCGGGGTTCACCCAAGGGCAGTCCCGTTGCCAGGGTCACCAGGGTTTTCCGCCCACCCTTCGGAAGATCCTTGAGTTGGAGGCCCGGGTCCATCCCTGCTGCCAGCAGCAGTGGTTCGGCGAGCCGTTCCGGCAGATACCGCTGGATCCAACTGGAAACCTGCAGTCGAGGGCTGGTCCGCTGATCCGACTGGAGTGTCGCGTCCACGGTTGCAGGCACCTCCAGGAGTGAGGCATAGGTGAGCCAGGCACTGCCCTCCCGGCGCGCCCGTTCCGCGGCCTGACTCAGTTCCAGGGCGGCGGGTCCGCTGATTCCAGCCTTGGTGAAGATGACGTCCCCTGCAAAGGCCGCGAGACGACGACCTTCAGGTCCAGCACTCAGGCGCAACTCTCCACCCCGGAGGGACACGCCTTCCCAGGCTGGATGTGGGTGCTGGAGGGGAATCGGGGCCAGGGCCGGGAACCATGGACGCACGGTCACACCCAGACCCTTCAACCACCCCAGGACTTCGCCCCGAGTGCCGGTCTCGGGATAGCTGGCGCCGCCCGTGGCGAGGATGTAACCATCCGCCGTGATCTGCTCGCCAGCCAGGACCAGTCCCTCCACCCGTGGGGCGCAGCCCCTCAGCGCTGTCACCCGCGTGCCCGTGCGCACCACCACGCCCGCCCGCCGCACCAGCGTCTCGAAGGCCGCCACGACAGCAGCTGCGGAGCCTGGTCGATCCCAAGGGAAGACCCGTCCATTGTCCCGGGTGTAGGTCTCAACGCCTTCCCTTTTCAGCAGGGCCAGCACAGCCCCGTTGTCGAAGGCATGCAGGGCGGACCGGAGGAACCGAGCCTGATCACGGGGAAAGGCCGCCAGCAGGTCCTTGGGCGAACCCGCGTGAGTGATGTTGCACTTGCCTCCACCGCTGATGCGGAGCTTTACGCCCAGGCGGCCGTTGGCTTCCAGCAGGGTCACCGTGTGGCCCAGCGAAGCCGCCCGCCAGGCCGCCATCAGCCCCGCCGCGCCTCCGCCCACCACGACCACTTTTGCCATGCCACCATCATGGCCGAGGGTGGCCGGGGTAGACTCGATCCATGTCAGCCATCGGCTTCAACGTTCCCCACTCCGCCCAGCTCCGCCGTTTCGGACGGGTCTTCTACCCAGCGGGCCTCAGACTGCAGAAGGCCCTGGCGGACTATGTGAACGAGGAGGGTCGGCCCGACCAGCTGGTGGTCCTGGAGCATGACCCTGTCTTCACCCTGGGCCGCAACGCCACCCCCGCGGACATCCACATGAGCGAAGCATTCCTGGCGGACCAGGGCGTGGGCGTCCATCGCACGGACCGGGGCGGCGAGGTCACCTACCACGGCCCTGGCCAAATCGTGGTCTACCCCATCTGCAACCTGCGCGGAGGCCGGGAGGATGTGGGCCACCTCGTCCGCGGACTGGAAGAGGCCATGATCCGCACCGCGGCGGAGTTCGGCGTCGTGGCCGACCGGCTCAAGGGCGCGCCTGGAATCTGGGTCGAAACACCCCGCGGCCCGGAGAAGCTGGGTGCCATCGGCCTCCACCTCAGCCACTGGATCAGCACTCACGGCATCGCCTTCAACGTGCGGCCAAACCTGGACCACTTCCGCTGGATCACGCCCTGCGGCTTCACCGACAAGGGTGTCTGCAGCCTGGCCTCGCTCCAGGGTGACGGGGCGCCGACCTGGGAGGAAGCCGCAGACCGCCTCCAGGCCCACCTCATCGAGCAGCTGGCACTGGCCATCCAGCCCTCGCGGGCGCCGAGCCGCAGCGTGTCGGCCCTGACCTGGCGCCGGGGCGTGAGCGGCCCTGAGATCCTGATGATGCTGCGGCGCCCCGCCCATGGTTTCTGGTGGCAGAGCGTCACCGGCATGATGGAACCGGGCGAGACGCCGGAGCAGACCGCCCGCCGGGAATTGCTGGAGGAAACCGGACTCAACGGCATCCTGCGGCCGCTGGGTCTCTCCCACAGCTTCTGGGTGGATCCCGCCATCGTTCGCTTCCCCGATGACGAGCCGCGCTTCAACACCGAGATCTGCTTCTCGATGGAGGCCCCCCTGGATGCCGAGGTCCGCCTGGAGCCTTCGGAACATAGCGAGTTCCTGTGGTGCGGCCTGGACGAAGCCCACGAGCGCATGAAGTGGGAGGGGTCCAAGGCCGCCGTCCTGCTGCTGAAAAAGGAACTTGGTCTCTGATTCGGATTTTCATCCGCGGCCTTGTAGTCTGGATGAACCTTGCGGAGGCCCCATGTTCCCCCAGTTCACTGAGGACCAGATCGCCATCCGCGACGCAGCGCGGGCCTTCGCCTTGGCCGAGATCGATCCAGGCGCGGCGGCCCGGGACGCCAGCGGCGAATTCCCGCGGGAGATCCTGAAGAAGCTCGGCGAGATGGGGTTCCTCGGCATGACTGTGCCCGAAGCCCTGGGTGGAGGCGGCTCAGACTTCCTCAGCTACATCCTGGCCCTCGAACAGATCGCCTACACCGACGCCTCCGTGGCCGTGACCATGAGCGTGAACAACTCCGTGGCCTGTGCGCCCATCCTGGCCTTCGGCACCCAGGAGCAGAAGGAGCAGTACCTTAGGCCCCTCGCCAGCGGCGAGGCGCTGGGCGGTTTCATGCTCACCGAACCCGACGCCGGTTCCGACGCCGCCGCCCTGAAGACCCGCGCCACCCGAACGACTGGCGGCTGGCGGCTGAACGGTGCCAAGGCCTGGATCACCAATGGCGGCGAGGGACGCTACTTCGTTATCATGGCGCGCTCGGATCCCGACAAGGGCAAGAAGGGCATCAGCGCCTTCATCCTCGATGCGGATCAGCCCGGCGTGCTCATGGGCCGCCCTGAGGACAAGATGGGCCTGCGTTCCAGCAAGACCGTGATGGTGACGCTGGAGGAGGCCTTCGTGCCCGAGGGAGCCCTCCTCGGCAAGCTGGGCGATGGCCTCAAGGTCGCCTTTGGCGGGCTGGATGGGGGCCGCATTGGCATCGCGGCCCAGGCCCTCGGCATCGCCCAGCGGGCCATGGACGAGAGTGTGTCCTATGCGAAATCCCGCCGCTCCTTCGGCAAGGCCATCGGCGAGCACCAGATGATCCAGACCTACCTGGCCGAGATGGAGTCCCATCTCCAAGCCGCGCGGCTGCTGGTCTATCGCGCTGCGGCCATGAAGGAGGCTGGGAAGACCTGCACCCTGGAGGCCGCCACCGCCAAACTCTTCACCACCGAGAGCGCCGTATGGATTTGCGATCGGGCCGTCCAGATCCATGGCGGCTACGGGTACTCCCACGAGTACCTCGTCGAACGCCTCTATCGCGACGTGCGCGTCACCACGATCTATGAGGGCACCAGCGAGATCCAACGCATGGTCATCGCGCGGGAATTGTTGAAGTAGGCAACCCCAGCCTCCGGTTGAACACAGCTTGCCCTCACCATGCGAGGCAGGCATTCTAATGGCTGGGCCCCATCTAAACCGGCCCCTGGGCCCATCCGTAAGCACCTTGTCCCCGTGGCGGCTCTTGTTGATGTTCAAGGAGTGGTGATGACGCGTCTCCTCATGTTCCCAGCCCTGCTGGTGTCCTTCTCCCTGGTCGCCCAGACCGCGCCGAAGGTGGATGCCTCCCACCTGACGCTCCAGGACGCCATCCAGACCTCACTGAAGAACAACCTGCAGGTGCAGATCTCATCCGAGACCCGCGAAGCCGTCCGGGCTGGAGTATCCATCAATGCTGGCGTCTTTGATTGGCAGCTCACCAGCGGACTCTCCTTCAGCCACTCGAAACTCAATCCGGAAGGCAAGACCCTCGACTCCTATAGCAATCCCTGGTTCGGCAGTGCCACGACTGAAATCAAAAACTGGACAGTAGGCCTGGTCAAACCCACGGAGTGGGGCGGCAACCTCCTGCTCAATTACAATCCCATGTACAAATCCACGACCTCTGAATACTCTGAAATTCCTGTCGCCTTCACCTCCCAGTATCCCTATAGCGGCAGCTTCACCGCCTCATACAGCCAGAGCCTGCTGCGCAACTTCGGCCGCGACACCACCGCCAGCAACCTGATCGTGGCGCAGTACGGTTCCAAGGCCGCGGACTATGCCTTCCAGTTGGCCATCATCAACCAGGTGGCCAGCACCGAGTCAGCCTACTGGTCCGTGGTCTTCGCCAAAATCAATCTGGATAACAAGCGGGTGGCACTTGCGCTGGCTAAGCAGCAACTCAGAGAGGACACGCTCCGCGTCCAAGTGGGCACCCTGGCTCCCCTCGGTCTTCTTCAAGACGAGGCCACCGTCGCCCAGGCCGAGCAGGACATCATCGCTGCCGAGGCCAGCCTCTTCAACGCCAAGGACACCCTCATCCGCACCATCTATCCCATCCCGGACCGCCCGGACAGCCTGGATACGGTGGATCTCCCGAACGTGAAACCCCTGGTGATGGATGAGGACACGGCGACCAAGCTGGCGCTGGCCAACCGGGTGGAACTGAAGAGTGCCGATCTGGACCTGCTCTCCAAGAAAGTGCTCGAGAAAGCCGCCACCAACCGCACCCTGCCGCAGCTGGATCTCAACGTCGCCTACAACGGCACCACAACGAACTACGGCTCCTTCGGCCCTATCAACTCGGATCTTGCCCAGGGCAAGAACCCCGGCTACTCCGTGGGTCTCCAGTTCTCCCTCCCCATCCTGAACCAGACGGCCAAGGGCAACCTGGCCCTAGCCCGAGCCAATCGCCGGAGCAGCGAGCTCAACCGCCACGACCAGGAGCTGACCGTCATCCTGCAAGTCCGCACGGCCTTCCGGAACCTGGACTCCATAGCCAAGAGCGTGGTCGCGGCCGAGAAGACCCGGGTCTTCCGGGAGCAGAGCCTCGATGCCGAGAAGAAGAAGCTCGACAACGGCATGAGCACGAGCTTCCTGGTGCTGACGGCCCTCAATGACCTGAACACCTCCAAGGGCAACGAGCTCCAGGCCCGGATTGCCTATGCCAATGCGGTGACCGCCTTCGACCAGGCCGTGGGACAGCTCCTGCAGGCGCGGCACTTGGAAGTTAAATAATCCAGCATTCAGCCCCTGCTGCTCCAAATAGGGCCCCGTTCGGGGCCCTATTTGGAGTTAACTCCGCCGCGCGGCGGCGAAGCATTTGATCGCTCAATCCATCCGCAGGCTGAGATCTACGGCGGGCGCACTGTGGGTGAGGGCGCCAACGCTGAGGAAGTCCACACCGGTCTCGGCCACGGCCCGCGCCCGGTCGAGGGTGAGGTTGCCGCTGGCCTCCAGGAAGAGGCGCCGGCCGCTGCGGTCCCGCAGGGCCACGGCCTCGCGCATCTGCTCCAGGGCCATGTTGTCGAGCAGCACGCCGTCCACGTCGGCCAGTTCCAGACAGGCCTTGAGCTGCCCCAGGGATTCCACTTCCACCTCGATCTTCACCAGGTTGGGAGCACTCCTCCTGGCGGCCTCCACGGCCGACCGGATGCCACCAGCCGCTGTGAGATGGTTCTCCTTGAGGAGCACGCCATCGCCCAGGGTCAGCCGGTGGTTCAGGCCCCCGCCGCAGCGCACGGCGTACTTCTCCAGCAGCTTGAGCCCCGGCGTGGTCTTGCGCGTGTCGAGGATGCGCGCGCCCGTGCCTTCGATGGCGTCCACGAACTTCCGCGTGAGGGTGGCCGTGCCCGAAAGCCGCTGAAGCAGGTTCAGCATCACCCGCTCAGCCAGGAGGATGCCGTGGCTGGAGCCCTCGATGCGCAGCACCTCGGTGCCCTTGATGACGCGCTTTCCATCCGCGGCCGGAAGAGAACAAGAAAGCGAAGGATCCGCCAGTCGAAAGACTTCCAGGGCCACGGGCAGTCCGGCCAGCACGAGCTCGCCTTTCGCCACCACGCTGGCCACCATCGACCGGTCCGGAACCGCCGCCGTGGTCCAGTCCTGGGTGCCCCAGTCCTCCCGCAGGAAGGCGCGCAGCTGGTCGCGGTAGGTTTCGGGATGGGGGGGATGGAACATGGATCACTCCCTGCCCAGCGTACAATGGTCCCAAACCAGGAGCCCCCATGTCCTTCATCCTCGTCGAAAAAGCCGACCGCATCGCCTGGGTCACCCTCAACCGCCCCGAGAAGCTCAACGCCTTGAACAATGAGGTCCTGAAGGAGCTGGAGCTGGTCTTCGCGGAGCTGGAGCAGGATGCCGAAGTGGGCGTGGTGGTGGTGACGGGTGCCGGGGAGAAGGCCTTCGTGGCCGGGGCCGACATCGCCGAGCTGAAGACCCTTGATACCGCCGGGGCGAGGGTGCAGGCCCTGCGCGGCCAGGCCGTGTTCCAGCGCATCGAAGCCATGCCCAAGCCCGTCATCGCCGCCGTGAACGGCTTCGCCCTGGGGGGCGGCTGCGAACTGGCCCTGGCCTGCCACATTCGCATCGCCAGCGAGAACGCCCGCTTCGGCCTGCCCGAAGTCAGCCTGGGCATCATCCCGGGCTACGGCGGCACGCAGCGCCTGCCCCGTCTGGTGGGCAAGGGCATCGCCCTCGACATGATCCTGAGCGGTGAGATGACCCCCGCTGCCGACGCCCTGCGCATGGGGCTCGTGAGCCGGGTGGTGCCCCTGGCCGAGCTCAGAGCCGCTGCCGAGAAGCTGGCCAAGACCATCCTCTCCCGCGGTCCGCTCGGCCTGCGCAGCGCCCTGGCCGCCGTGAACGAAGGCATCGAGATGCCCCAGGAGCAGGGCCTCCATTACGAAGCCGCCCTCTTCGGCCTCCTCGCCGCCACCCAGGACATGCAGGAGGGCATGGCGGCGTTCCTGGAGAAGCGTCAGGCGGCGTTCAAAGGTTTGTAGCCGCTCCCCTGCTCCAAAAAGAGCGGGCCGACTGGCCCGCTCTTTTTGGAGTTAGAAAAGGCCAAGACGGAGCGCGCCTTCAGAAACGACAGCCTGCGGATCTAGCTTTTCCTATCTCCAGAATTCACGGGCCAGCGGCCCGCGAATTCTGGAGCAGGGCCTGGCTACCGCTTCGCTGCCCCCACCGTCACCGCCGCAGACTGCTCGTTGTTGTGCTGATCGACGACCCTGACCAGGACCCGGTCGCCGCGGACCACATCGCGGGGCACGAGGACGTCGAAGCGCTCCTCCTTCTGATCGAAGACACGGTCCTCGGGCACGACCTGGAGCCAGCGCTCGCCATCGGCGCTGAGGGCGGCCTCCTTCAAGATCGAGGTCTCATCCCTGGCCAGGAACCGAACCCGGATGCCTTCACCCTCGGCCACGGCGCTGAGTTCGGTAATGACGGGTGGCGTGTGGTCGATGAGGAACGGCGCCGTCCGCCAGGTGCTCGTGAGCACCGCATTGAAGGGCGCCGAGGGTGCATCGGAGGCCGTTACTTCCAGACGGTAGCGGCCGTCGGGGACGGGCAGCGTGTCGAAGCTGAAGAACTTCTCCTTCCAGACCTTTTCCAACAGGATTGGCGCGCTGCGATCAGGCAGCAGCCGGATGCTAAACTGGAGAATGTCCCCGTTGGGATCGTTCACCCGGAAGATGCAGCTCTGGGCACCGCGGCGGAAACTGCGCTTCTCTGCACCCAGGTAGCCAATGGCGGGAATGAGCTTCTGGGTCTGGAGGGGCACCCGCTCGAGGCCGATGTCCTCCGGCGGCGCCGTGCGGGTGATCACCAGGCCTGGCGGCATGATGTCCACGCCTTCCCAGACGGGCGCGAGATTCCGGCGCGCCCAGTGGACGCTCACGGTCTCGACGATGGGTGTCGCCCCGCCCCGGGTGCTGCTCAGGCGGAGGCGGAACTGGGCGAACCGCGCAGAAGGCAGGGCGGGCCGTTCGCCGCTGCGGAGGGGCGGCGTCCAGGGGCTCCAAGTGGCGTCAGGAGTCTCCGTGCTGCCGATGCGGAATTGGAGCTCCACATTGGTGCCTGTGGGCAATTCCGCATCCACATAGGTGCGCCCCCAGTCCGCGATGGGTTCCCCTTTGAGGATCTTCGATTCCAGCGTGCCCTCCGTGGCCTGGGCCTCGGAGAGCAGGTGCAGCTCTGCAGGGTTGGAGCCCACGACCAGCAGATCCCCGCCCGAGGGCAGAAATGCCGTGGCCTGAGCCGTGCCCAACTCCTGCACCACGGCGAAGGGATCCGTGTCCCGGGCCTTGCCAAGTGGCAGGGAGAAGAGGCGGGACCGGTTGCCCGTGCCCACCAGCAGCTGGCCCTTCCACACAGCCAGCGCGTAGACCTGGCTCTGGGCACTCTGCCAGAGCGTCTCCGGCACGCGCTCCCGATCCAGCCGGATGACGGCGGAGCGGGTGGTGGCCGGCGTGTCCGCCTGCAGGTAGCCTTCCCGGCGCTCCAGTTGGCCCGTGCTGAACTTGGGAGTGAGCCCATTATCGGCGCCAATGTAGAGCTGGCCATCGACGACGGCCAGAGCCCGCACTTCCTCGAAGGGCGTGTCGAGCAGGGTTTCCAGGCGGTCGCCCAGGCGGTTGTAGCGCAGCACCAGCCCCCGGCCGTGGCTGCCGAGATACCAGCCACCCTGCCCATCCGGAGTCAGCGCCGTGAAGGCCGTCTCATCGGGCAGTTCCGCCAGGCGGCGACTGGAGCCCTCGCGGGCCTGCACGAGCACGGCGCCCTTCTCGGCGCCGCCGGCGGCGATCACGGCATCGCCTTCGACCGCCAGGGCCCAGACGATGCGCGCATCGATCTCCGCGAAGAGCTTCACTTCCCCGGCGGGGTTCACGCGGAAGAGTTTGCCTTCTCCGGTTGGAGCCACCACCAGATCCTGGCCCAGCCGGGCCATGGCGAAGACGATGCCGCCCTTCACCTGCCCCAGGGGTTTCACCTGCCCGTCAACGAAGTGGAAGAGCTTCCCGTCCGTACCGGCGGACAGATAGGCACCGCCGGTTCCATCCGCCACGGCCGACCAGATCACCCCTTCTGGCAGCTGCCCTACCCGGCGCAGGTTCGGGGCCAGGCGCAGGCGACCATCGGCGCCGATGCGCACCCCTCGGGTTTCCGAGCCGAGCCAGTCGTTGAAGCCCGAGAAGGTGGCGCTGGGCTGGTCCGCCAGGGCGGATATACCCATGACAGCGGAGAGAAGGAACGTCATCCAGCGCATAGATTCCTTTCGTGTCATGCCCATCACCTATTCGATCTCCACTTCCAACTGGCTCAGACCCCGGACTTCGCGCTCCAGCGGCAGCAGCGAGCGGCCGACGATGCGCCGCTGGAGCCGGTTGTCGCTGCTGGCGCCGTCCCCGCCCACCAGACTCGCCACCGTCGGTGGGATTCCCTCGATGCGGCTGCCGCGCAGGCCCGCCCCGGTCTGGGTCTGCACCAGCAGGGCATAGGCATGGTTGTTCCGCAGGGCTCCGTTCAGGATGCGCACCACATCGCCCAGGCTCTCGATCTGGATCACGCGCTCATCTGGATCGGTGGCCATCAGGCTGTACCCGTCACCCACCATGAGGATGGCCTTCCCCTTCGCAGCGGAGGAGGGCACCTGGATGTTGAAGGTCGCGGTCTCCCGGACACCCTGGAAGTTCTGGAGCGTCACCAGCACCGGCAGCACCTCCCCCCGCTTGGCCCGGGCCTTCAGGAGACGGATACCGTCGATGCGCGACAGATCCAGGCGTTCCTCGGCCTTGATCGTCAGAGCGATCCCCTCGAACACGGGCTTTTCGAAGGGGTTCAGGCAGATGGCCTGCAGCATGCCGCCTACGTATTGGGCCATGCGGCCGGGGTTCAGGTCGGCGATGACGTTCTCGATCACGATGGCCGGGTGGCCCGCCAGCTTGATGTTGCCCTGCATGGACAGGCTCTGGAAGCCGGCCCCCCGGGTGTGGGCATCCAGCGTCTGCGCGACAGCGGTGGCGGCCAGCGCGGCCGTGGCCACCGGATGGTCCATGATCTCGAATCGGAAATTCAGGGTGCGCTTGCCGCCTAGATTCAAGCCGATGCGCAGGGGCACCATGTGAGCCTCGGCGCCCAGGATCCCCGCCACGCCGGAGCTGCGGTCCAGGCGCAGGGCACCGATGGGCGCCACTGGCATGGCCAGCTTGAAGGGGGTCTGATAGTTGGGGACCAAGCCGGCGACAGTGGCCGACCAGAGGGGCAGATCCACGGGACCGAGGTTGAAGAGCGGGTGGCCGAACATCAGCACTCGCTTGCCGGACACGTAGGTGATGGTCCCGGCCGCCGCCAGATCCAGGTCGCCCTGCATGAGCATGATTGCGGCCATACCGCCCGGCTCCAGAGGACTGGCCTCCTCCCGACCACCGGAAAGGGTGGGCACAGCGGTGAAGGTGACTGGCCAGCCGGACCAGAGCTTCTGGGCTTCGGTGCCAAGATGACTCCCGGCCAGGGCCATGGGCTGAACCTGGGGATCTGTCTCACCCATCAGGGTCTGGAAATCCAGCATCTGCCCCAGGAGGGCCGCCTTGAGCACTTTGGGCGGTTCCAGCTTGGGCAGGATCAGGGGCGTGCGGCTGGGCGCAAGGTCCGGAATGTCGCGCAACTGGTCCAGCATCTCGGCAATGGGGGTAATGCCTCCAATCGGCTCCTTTCCGAACGGAAATCCGAAACTGAAAGCGCCAATGAGCTTGCCATCGATGTAGCAGGGGCTCCCGCTCATGCCCTGCAGAAAGCCGCTTTCGAGCAGCTGGCTACCTAAACCCCGCACCAGGATACGGCTTTGGCCAGGGGCCGAATGCTTCTGGATCCCCAAGACCTCGAACTCGAACCGGTCGATCTTCCCGCCCTGGAAGACGGTCTTCCCGTAGCCCTTCATGCCGGCCCGGATCTCCGCCACGCCCAGCGTGGCCGGCCCCTGGGCGAACAGACCGGTCAGGGAGAAGAGCGCAATGGCGATGGCAGCCAGTTTCATGGGGATCTCAAGCGAAAGAAGAAGCCTAACAGACGGCCCCCCGCGGACCCCCCTCTGAGAAACAGGTGTCATGCGGGGGATTTTCGTTCCCACGACACGTCCCTTGCAAGATGCAAGATGGTCAACGCAATGCAGCCCCTATCGATTATTTGGACACGCTTCTAGGCTAGGAGCATGCGGATCCTGATGTTGGGCGATGTGGTGGGGGAACCAGGCCGGCGGCTGGTGGAGGCCTTCCTGCCTGACCTGAAGCGGGAAACCGGAGCCGATCTGGTGGTGGTAAACGGCGAGAACGCCGCCCACGGCCACGGCATCACCGACACCATCGCCCGCGAGTGGTTCGACCGCTACGGCGTCGACGTCATCACGACGGGCAACCACGCCTTCGACGTGAAGGGCATCGAGGCCTTCTTCCGTCAGGAACCCCGTCTCCTGCGGCCCGCCAACCATCCCCCCGACACGGCCGGCAACGGCTGGATCAAGCTGCACACGCCGCCCGGCGCCGAAGTGCTGATCATCAACCTCATGGGCCGCGTGCACATGTCCACCTGCGACTGCCCCTTCCGCTGCGTGGACTCGATCCTGCAGAAGGAGCGGGCCGACCTGGTGCTTGTCGATATGCACGCCGAGGCCACCAGCGAGGCCCAGGCCATGGGTCACTATCTAGATGGGCGGGCTGCTGCCGTGCTCGGCACGCACACCCACGTGCCCACCCTGGATGCCAAGGTCCTGCCCGGCGGCACCGCCTACGTGACGGACATCGGCATGACCGGGCCCTACGAGGGCGTCATCGGCATGAAAAAGGAGGCCAGCCTGGGCCGCTTCCTGAAGGTGCAGCGCCCCAAGTACGAAGTCGCAGAGGGCGACCTGCAACTCCACGCCGTGCTCGTCAGCACCGAAGGCCGCAAAGCTACAAGCATCGAGCGGCTCCTGCGGACGCTCTGATCTTTATCCTACGCAGAAATCGCTCAGCGATTTCTGCGCGAGCGCCGCTTTCAGCGGCTGTAGCGCCTAAGCATGCGCATATTCCTGCGGTACGCCACGCCGCGGGTGAAGTTGATGGCCACGGGACGGGGGAAGCGGGTGATGGAACTGGCGAGGGTGATGAAGGTTCGCACGGTCTGGGCGGCGCCCCGTCCCTGGCGGCTGGCATTGTCGTAATAAACCATCAGGGCCTGCCGCATGGTGGCCCGGGGCAGGTTGAAGAGGCCGTAACTCTCGATGACATCGTGATTGATGCGCCGGGTGCCGTCCTGCTCGGTGACGATGAGGTCCTCGGGATGGATCTCTTGGTTCATGGCGGCTCCTGAGTCAGAAGTGTATCGGCTCATCCCGGAGTTTGCTCAAGCCGTGCCAATTTGGAGCGTGTCTGTGATCAGGAAAGCCTTGCCCAAACCTCGAGATACGACCCGAAAGCTGGTTCAATGGCGGCCTTCTGCTGGACCAGGGCCTTGATCTGAGCCTCCTCGGCTTCCATCTGCTCGGGTGTCAGGTGACCCGATAGGGTCATGGCCCGCAGCCAGACCAGGAAAGTCGTCAGGGCGTCGAATTGGTTATAGCGGACAATGCCGGGGATGTCGCCGGCCTGCCAGAGGTCGATGACGTTCTTGCCGTCGGTGCCCAGCTTGCCGGGAATGCCGCAGGCCGTGGCCAGTTCGTGCAGCGTCGACGAGGCCTTGCCCCAGGCGCCGGTGATCTCCCGGAGATCGATGTGCTGGCCGCCGTAACGGTCGAAGAAATCGCCCGATGCCCATTTTTCCGCGCTGCGCCCCAGGCCCGGAATCGAAAGGCGATGGACCATGGCGCGCTGGACCAGGATGGGCAGGTCCGCATCCCTGGAATTGAAGCCCACCAGCTGGGGCTTCTTGTCGCCGATGGCCACCAGGAAGCGGCGCAGCAGGTCGTCCTCTGGCAGCGCCTCGGGCCCGTCCGGCAGGGCGTAGAGGCGGTGCTGCACCTCGCCGTGCTTCACGGTGCGGATGACCGCCGCGATGGACACGACCCGGCAGAGGATGGTCTTCAGGTAGGGCCTGGGGTCCGCCTCCGTGGCGCCGCCGTAGGCCCACATGCGGCCAAGCACCTCTTCCTCCGGCATGTCCCCAGGGAGATCCAGCACCCGGCGGCCCGTGGCTGGATCCGGCACCCACTCGGCGTCGAAGGCGAAGATCTGCTGGTGCGGCGGTCTGAGCATCCGTCTACTCCTTCGAGCCTCATTGTAGGCAGGTGACGGACGTCTCCACCCTGCGGCGTTAAGCTGTGGACCTTGGAGGCATCCCCATGAACATTCAGAACATCGGAGTCATCGGCGCGGGCCAGATGGGGAATGGCATCGCCCATGTCTTCGCCCAGGCGGGCTTCCCGGTCCTCCTGCAGGACCTCACTGAGGCCTTCGCGCGCATGGGCCTCGCCACTATTGAGAAGAACCTGCAGCGGGGCGTGGACAAGGGCAAGCTGTCGGCCGAAGACAAGGCGGCCGTCCTGGGCCGTGTGCAGCTGACGACCCGGCTGGAGGACCTGTCGGCCTGCGACATCGTGATCGAGGCCGCCACCGAAAAATGGGAAGTCAAGAAGCAGCTCTTCGAGACCCTCGACTCGGTGTGCAAACCGGGCGCCATCCTGGCCTCCAATACCAGCAGCATCTCCATCACCAAGCTGGCCGCGGTCACCCAGCGCCCGGGCTCCTTCATCGGCATGCACTTCATGAACCCCGTGCCGGTCATGCAGCTCATCGAGGTCATCCGCGGCCTGGCCACCGATGACGCCACTTTCGACGCCGTGCTGGCGCTCTCGAGGCAGCTGGGCAAGACCCCCATCCCCTGCAACGACTTCCCCGGCTTCGTCAGCAACCGCGTGCTGTTGCCCATGATCAACGAGGCCATCTACGCTTTGTACGAAGGTGTGGCCACGGTCGAGAGCATCGACGGGATCATGAAGCTGGGCATGAACCACCCCATGGGCCCCCTCACCCTGGCGGACTTCATCGGCCTGGACACCTGCCTGTTCATCCTCAATGTGCTGCACGAGGGTCTGGGCGACCCCAAGTACCGCCCCTGCCCTCTGCTGATCAAGTACGTGGACGCGGGCTGGCTGGGCAAGAAGAGCGGCCGCGGCTTCTACGACTACGCCAAGGCCTGAGCGGGCAGGGCATGGCATGCGCTGGGCGTTGCTGGCCCTCCTGGCCGTCCTGGGATTGAGGGCGGAGGAACCCCTCCATGAGATGGGCCCCTTCCCCACCCGGGAAATGTTCCCCATGTACCTGCCCACGCTGGCCTACCAGCCCGTGGATCCCGCACCGCTGGGTCGGGGCCGCTGGCGGTGGGCCCTGAACTGGATCGAGGCCAACACCTTCCAGTTCTCCGATCTCTTCGATCAGAACCCGCCTCGTGACCTGTCTGGACGCCTCCTGGTCACCCGGGATTTATTCCAGAGCATCGCAGCCAGTTACCCGAAGGTTCCGACGCTCTATTTCTTCGACGAGGAGATCGCCCGCTTTGAGCTGCAGGGCCGCTATGGCCTGTCCGACCGCACCGACCTGTGGTTCTTCTTGCCCCTCCAGAATCATACGGGTGGCTTTCTGGACCCCCTCATCGAGGACTTCCACCGGATTGGTTTCGAGCAATATGGGCGCGACCTGGTGCTGCAGAACCAGGCCACCCTCGCGGTGGCCCACTATGGGAAAGTGACTTTCTTCAGTGATGAGCGGATCTTCGGCAAGGCCCAGGATCCGGTGATCGGCCTGACCCAGCGACTTCTCCAGACTCGGAACTGGACGATTTCGGGGACCCTGAGCCTGAAGCCGCCCCTGACCCATACCTACGATGTCTACCAGTCCGGCTGGGACCAGAGCTACGGGATCACGGCCCTCTGGCAGGCGGCTGGGCGGCACGTCTTCTACTTCGGTGGGGCCTTCATCCATCGCCCTCACGGAAGCCCTGACTACACGGCTCTAGGCTTCCGGGATGGGGTCGGCCTCCACGCCACCTGGGAATACCGTAAGTGGCGGACGGTTCAGCCCTATGCCCAGTTCTACTGGCAGAGCGGCTTCCTGCCGGCTCAGCCTTACCAGCACTTCGACCAGCCCAGCCTCGAGTACGACATGGGGGTCCACTGGCACTGGACTCCCCGCACCACCCTGACCTTCCGCTACCTCAACAACATCTCCCACCAGGGGAACACAGCTGACATGGGGCTCGGGGTCAGCCTCACGGCGCATTTCTAGGCCGCTCCGGTACAATGTCTACGTAGCACAATCATGAGGAGACTCCATGGCCACCGCACGCGTGCGCGAAATCCTGTCCTGGTACAGCTCTGAAACCCCCGGTGTGAAAGCCAATCTGGCCCGGATGATGAACACGGGCCGCCTGGCTGGCACCGGCAAGTTCGTGATCCTGCCTGTGGACCAGGGTTTCGAGCATGGCCCTGCCCGCAGCTTCGCGCCCAACCCCGCGGGCTATGATCCCCGCTACCACGTGGAACTGGCGATCGAAGCCGGCTGCAACGCCTACGCTGCACCCCTCGGCTTCATCGAACACGTGGCCTCGGACTACGCGGGCGACATCCCCCTCATCCTCAAGCTCAACAACAGCGACAGCCTGGCCAAGGGCATCGAGCCCTGCAGTGCCATCACCGGCAGCGTCGAGGACGCTCTGCGCCTGGGCTGCGCCGCCATCGGCTACACGATCTACCCCGGCAGCGGCGCCCGCAACGAGCAGTACGAGGCCCTCCGCGAACTGATCCTGGAGGCCAAGGCGGTGGGCCTGCCCTCGGTCGTGTGGTCCTACCCTCGGGGTACGGGCCTCTCCAAGGACGGTGAGACCGCCGTGGATGTGGCCGGCTACGCCGCCCAGATCGCCGCGCAGCTGGGCGCCCACGTCATCAAGGTGAAGCCCCCCAAGAAGCATCTGGAAATAAAGGAGGCTGCCGCGACCTTTGAGAAGACCGGCATCCCCATCGATACGCTTTCCGACCGGGTCAAGGAGGTGATCCGCAGCGCCTTCGGTGGCCGCCGCATCGTCATCTTTAGCGGCGGTGAGGCCAAGGGCACGGAGGAAGTGCTTCAGGAAGTCTCCCAGCTCGCGGCCGGAGGGGCGTTCGGTTCCATCATGGGCCGCAATGCCTTCCAGCGCCCGAAGGCGGAAGCCATTCAGTTGCTGCACGCGGTGATGGATATTTTCGCCAAGGCCTAGGTTAAGCATCCAGGAGATCCCCATGCCGGTCGTAAGCCCCGCTCAATACACCAAGATGCTCGAAGTCGCGAGACAGGCCCACTATGCCTACCCCGCCTTCAACGTCACCTCCACGGAATCCGCCAATGCCGTGCTCCTGGGGCTCAAGACGGCCAAGGCCGATGGCATCATCCAGATCTCGACCGGGGGTGCCGAGTTCATGTCAGGGCTGGGCGTGAAGAGTATGGCCCAGGGCGCCATCGCGCTGGCGGACTATGTCCGGTTCATGGCCGAGCAGTACGATGTGAACATCGCCCTGCACACCGACCACTGCCATCCCAAGTATCTCGAGTCGTTCGTTCTGCCGCTGATCCAGGAAACCGAACGCCGCCGCGCCGCCGGGCTGCCCAACCTCTACAACGCCCACATGTTCGACGGAAGCGAACTCGCGCTTGCCGACAACATCGCCAAGTCCGCCGAGCTGCTGAAGCGCTGCGCGGCCTGTGACATCATTCTGGAGGTGGAGATCGGCGTGGTCGGCGGCGAAGAAGATGGCCACGACACCAGCCACGTGGGCAAGGAGAAGCTCTACACCACGCCTGAGGACATGGTGGCTGTGCACAAGAGCCTGGCACCCATCGGCCGTTACATGCTGGCCGCCACCTTTGGCAACGTGCATGGTGTCTACAAGCCCGGCAATGTGGTGCTCAAGCCCGCCATCCTGCGGGATGGCCAGTGCGCCATCGCCAAGGCCTGCGGGGGCGAGAACTCCCTGCTCGTCTTCCACGGCGGCTCCGGTTCCAGCCTCCAGGAGATCCACGAGACACTGGACTACGGCGTCATCAAGATGAACATCGACACCGATACCCAGTACGCCTTCACCCGGGCGATCGCTGATCACATGTTCAAGAACTACGATGGCGTGCTGAAGGTGGATGGCGAGGTGGGCAACAAGAAGGCCTACGACCCCCGCCCCTATATGAAGAAGGCCGAACAGAGCATGGCTGACCGCGTGGTTCGCGCCTGCACGGACCTGCGCTGCGCCGGAAAGAGCCTGGGCAGGATCTAAGAGGGTGTAACCGAATTCGCGCGGGCCGGGCTGCCCGGAACGCTACGCGTTCCGGGATAGGAAGAGAAGCGCGAACGCGCCGTCCTTCACGAAATTCTGTTCAAGTTCTTTTCCTAGCTCGGAATACGCAGCATTCCGAGCTTCTGCCTATTTCGGTGGATGTTCCAGGAAGGTGAGTCCGGGGCATTTCTCCGCCGTGGTGCGCCGCTGCCAGTCGTTCTCGAAGAGGATGGCGGGATTGCCTTCCACGTCTTCCACCAACTCGCCCCAGAACTTGCTGGGTTCAGGCCAACCACCCGTGATCCAGCGGGCCATCTGGAAACCGCGGGGCTCCAGCAGCACGGGGCAGGCGTACTCGTCCTTGAGGCGGTGCTGCAGCACTTCGAACTGCAGGCGGCCGATGGCGCCCAGGATGGGCAGGGGCGCACCGCCCTTGGGCCAGAAGACCTGCACCACGCCCTCTTCCGCGATCTGGCCCAGGCCCTTCAGGAAGCCTTTGCGGGCGCCAGGATCCGCCAGGCGCACGGAGGCGAACTGCTCGGGGGCGAACCGGGGCACGGCGTGGAATTCCACGGCCCCCTGGGCACTCAGCACGTCGCCAATGCGGAAGAGGCCGGGGTTGATGAGGCCCAGGATGTC